>JAWLDI010000027.1:0-21782 GCA_041686715.1 Pelovirga sp. | reverse complement strand
CCTTTGGCACGCCTGGCGCCGCAGCGTGGTTTACTTTCTATCGGCGGCCTGACACTTTTCCAGGTTCCGCATGAGCAGGAGTGAAATTACTCGGTACAAAATGAGCATCACGAATAGCACCCCCAGCAATGCGCAAGCGCGCCAGAAAAAGGCATTCAGAACATGCCTGCTAAGGGGTATTCCTGCAAACCCTGCATAACAAGAAGCAGCCACAAAAGAAAGGACCCTTTTACGCTTGGGTTGTCTTGTTTTGCCATCAGAGCTGTTATCTTCTCTCGCGGGTACGCCATATCCGCAGCACGTAAATAATCGACTGCTGGCTTTCATAACGCATCTCATAGTGATCAACAAGAATTCTCCGAACCTCACGTGGATCAAATTCGTCGAGTCGCTCCCCAATCCGAGGATGTGTCAGAAATTTTGCTGGCGCAGCCGCCAATATTTGTACTGTTCGTGCCGCAGCAGGTTGGTCTACTGGCGTCAAAAAATCATAGAGTCGCGCCAAGTCGGATAGGGCTTTGCTTGTCCATTTTAACTCCATCAGTGAGGCACATCTATCGGATTGTCAGTGTCAAGACTATCAGCCCAAGTCTGGACGGTTTTGTGATCCAGAACATGACCAGAATCCACATCCGCCAGCGCCTCTCTTGTCAGGCGGTTGCGTTCTTCTTCTTGATCAAGCCACTCTGAGAGTGCCTGCTTCATTATCCAGCCGCGAGATCGTTCACGCTGAGAGGCGATCTGATCGATTTTTTCAGCCATCGTAATAGGGATATGTGCTGTCAGCACTTTAGTTTTTACTTGTGCCATTGCGGTCTCCTCTCTAAGCATAATCAGTCATAACGATTTATTTAGTATAATAACGATTAATTATGATTAAATCAATTCGCAACGCATATTCTCAGCGATAACCAGGAGGCCTCCCCCGAAACACTTGTACGATTTCTTCCGCTTGTTAATTCAGCCGAAAAAAAACATAAGTCGTCCTGCATTAGCTGATGATGCTTTAGCTGGTTGACTTGTGATTTTTACTAATCCTGGACTACAGAAAACCCCGCCAGGATGGCCGAGCAGGGCTTTGGTGTTCTTATGCCATAACTTGTGTCGCTAAATGTGATTACAGGCCTAACCGTTTTTTTGCTGGTAATGACAACCTAAAATTGACCACCTGTGATAACCGAATTTTGACCACCCTAAGCGGTGGACGCAAAGCTGGATGACAGGGGATCATCCAGCGACAACCTCTGCTTGAAAAAACCGATAGTCACTGAACGCAATGAGAGCGATCAGCGTTTATCCGGTGGGCAGGATAGAATCAATCTTCACCGGGCTATCTGAATTTCCAGAGAGAGGTACTTTTCCTAAGGAGTTGTTGGCACTTGGGATCCGCGATTACCGTGAGATTTTTTTCAAACCCTACCGCATCATCTACAGAGTTTTGAGCAAGAACGTCTATGTTTTTCTGATTGTCGATGGACACCGTGACATGCAATCCCTTTTGCAACGGCGGTTATTGGAAGCTTAAATTCTTCCCCTATACCGCTCGCCCGACTTTTAAATCCCACTTCCTTTGGTGCTATCGCAGAGGGGTCTGGATGAATACCGGCATTCTTCATCCACTGCAACGCATCACAAATATGATGCATTGCAGTAAAAAGCTATCAGTACGGAGAATGAGAGCTTTTTCTTTCTGTGAGATGGTGAATTATGGGACGCAGTGAAAGCTTGTCTTTTCCCAAACAATTAGACATTCCAGCGCCTGCTGCATTACCAAAATAATCCGGTCGAATATTTGGTGTTTTTAGCGTCATAAACTGTGTTACCTTTATATAATTTGCTGTCAGCACTCTATGTATATATAAAAAACAACTGAGGTTAAAGGGGCGGATGAGGCATCGGTTTATCCAGACTAGCCAGCTTTTTTTCGACGACAAACGCTCTTTTCGCTTTATCGGCAGAGTTGCCTTGCTTGTGTTAACCGCATTGCTGCTCTTTCTCTATTCTATTGTTAATGCCGCAACACAAACCGAGCACCCTCCCGCTGACATCCTAACTCCCGAGGAGCGCACCTACCTGGCACACCTTGGGCCGATTACGGTCGCTCCAGATCCGGATTGGTTACCTTTTGAATATGTTGATGAACATGGCAACTTTTTCGGTATTGCTGCTGACCTGTTACGGCTTGTCGAAAACCGTCTTAACATTGAATTTCAGTATGTGATTCCTCAGAACTGGAGTGAGGCTCTGGAACTGTCACAGGCCGGTGACGTTCTCATTCTGCCGTTTCTTAATCAAACCCCAGCACGAGATGAGTGGCTCGTTTTTACCGAGCCGTTACTTGTTGACCCCAACGTTTTTGTCACCCGTCAAGATCATCTGTATATCCACAATCCGTCGCAATTGGCAAAAGAAACACTGGTTCTGCCCGGTGGCACCTCGATTGAAGAACGTATCCGCCGCGATTACCCAAGCCTGAACATTATTAACGTTGCTTCTGAGAACGATGTATTTAGATCTGTATCGGATGGACGCGCTGATATGACCCTGCGATCTTTGGCAGTGGCTGCTTATACTTTGCGTAAAGAAGGACTGTTCGACCTGAAAATCGCCGGTCAGGCACCGGACCATTATACCAATTACCTACGCATGGGAGTTGACGCTGATGAACCGCTGTTGCGAGACATCCTCAATAAAGGGATTCTCACCATTACCTTGGCCGAACAGGAAGAGATTCTCAACCGTCATATTAACATTACCTACATCACTCCCATGGATCGGGGGTTTATTCTGCGTATCGCAGGAATCCTTATTCTTTTAATTTCCGCCTCTTACTACTGGAACTATCGTCTAAAAAAAGTCAACGCCGCCCTGGCCGAGAGTGAGCGCAGTAAATCTGTGCTGATTTCCAACCTGCCTGGGCTGGCCTATCGTTGTCGCTATGATGCCGATTGGACAATGGAGTTTATTTCAAAAGGGTGTGCGGAATTGACCGGATACCAACCGGAAGAGCTTCTAAACAATCGAGTTCTTTCTTTCAACGACCTGATGGAGGAAAAAGATCGACTGATGGCCCGGGATATCTGGACTCAGGCAGAAGGTTCACGGCAACCGGTGCGTCTGGAATACCGGATCAGAAGAGCTGATGGAAATGAAAAATGGGTTTTTGAACAGGGTCTTTTTATTTACAACGATAACGGTCAGATTGAAGCCATAGAAGGACTCATCATTGATGTAAATGATCGTAAGAAAGCAGAGGATGAACTGCATCGCACTGCTACTACCGATGAGTTGACCGGTCTATCTAACCGACGCTTTGTTTTACAGCAGTTTGAACGGAAATGTAGTGAGTATCGACGCGGCAATCAGGAGTTTGCCATTGTCATGATCGATATTGATTACTTTAAAACGGTCAACGATAACTACGGGCATCAGGCTGGTGATTATGTACTGAAAGAGTTTGCGCGCATATTGCTTGATGAATCGCGTCCCTATGATCTTGTTGGACGCTTTGGCGGGGAGGAATTCATTATGGTCATCATGGATATTCAACGCCCCCAGGTTTGCTCTTTGTTGGAACGAATAAAAATATCGGTTTACCATAATGTTTTTGAATTTAACGGCAACTGCCTCAAACTGACCTTCAGCGCTGGTATTGCCATGGCGAATGAGGCCTGTCCGGAAGGATGTCCGGATGCCATGATCAAACTGGCGGACGATCGCCTCTACCTTGCCAAAGAGCAAGGCCGCGATCGAGTGGTATGTCAGAGTGATACCAGCGCTCCTGACATCTCGATGCATCCATCCGTATTCTGAGGGTCTCGGTAGATAGAATCGGCTACTGGCTACTGATAGCTATCATATATCATCATGGTCTATGGTGATTTATGGGGGTTGTAACATGGAAGATTATTCAACACCAGATCACTAACTTTCTTGTCCGAGAATCATCAGTCCTAAAAATCATCTTAGACTGAAAATCGTTGGGATCATTTTTTTTAGGTCTTATTCCCAATATTTCCGGGTTTTCGGATTTATCTTGGGTAGAGTTCTGGAAAAAACCAGCCAGTAGCATGGATGGGGAAGAACCCCATGCGAACAAAACCCTTGGCAGAATCTGGCAGCAGGAGTCCTTCATCGAGGAGTTGCGCCAGAAGATTGCGGGCGGTTCGTTCTTTGAGACCGGATGCTCTCACCACAGCGCCTCGTGCTGTTTATCCATGAAGCAGCACTTCCTGGAGCATTCTTCCTGCTCCGGACCTAAGGGGCGCAATGTAAGAATAAGAACACCCCGTCTGGATCATCAAGCGGGGTGCTTGTGTTTGCACTGAAATCAAATTGAGATATGGTAGTGTTTGGGCGCGGGCGCAAAAAAGTTAGCGAAAAACCGCTAACCCTTTGATTTTATTGGCGCGCCCGAGAGGATTCGAACCTCTGACTTCCACCTCCGGAGGGTGGCGCTCTATCCAGCTGAGCTACGGGCGCGTGGGGGTTGTTTATACGCTATCCATTGCGCAAATGCAACCTGGAAAGTGCTCGAAAACCTTGGCACAAGGACCCGTTTACAGCGGTAAAGATAGACAGAAAGGGGCAAAGACCCGATTGCCTGATCAACACCATGAAAGCTGTGATCCGAATGATAAGCAAACCATTGATTGTGATGATAACCGTTGTTCTTGGTGGCTGGCTGGGCTGGGGCGCAGGAAGTCCGTGGGGCATTATGACGGGTTATTTCACTGCTGTAGCAGGCGCCTCTACAGGGCTTTTTATCGGCCGCCGGATTCAGCGCAACCTCGATGATGAATAGACTTCAGCCGGCAGCATCAAGCCAGTCGTTATCTCGCCGCAGCATGCGGGTACGGCGCAACAGATAACCAAGATAGAGCGGACAGGCATCATGCTCATCGGTTTGACACAAGGGGCGCTGCAACGATTCAACGGTTGCAGACAGTTGGCAGCTTTTTGCCTGTTTATCATACAGCGGGCAGGCTATATTCAGTTGATAGTTATGTTCACCCTGGTGAGCAGCAATCGTCATCGACGTTCTCCTTTCGGCATCGTACAGTGTTGCGTCAAGGTTGCCGGTTCTATATTGGTGCTCTGCTAGACTGATGTTTATATTTGATGAGAAAGCGGCAACCACCTGCATGGTGATTGCCGCTTTTGTTTGTCATGGAAGCAATCTTATCATTCCTGGTCCTGATAGGTACGGCGGATCAGCAGGGCAATGCAGCCACCCAGAAGTAACAACAGCACCAGTGCACCGCCGGCCAACTTGCGCTTGCCCAGGGTATTTTCCAGATCGTCGATGGTCGCCTTGGTTTCTTCCAGATCAGCATCGAACGCTGCGGTTTCAGCACGAATTTTGTCGATATCGACACTATGAAACAGACGACGGAAACTGTTGCGGGTAGCGAACAGTTCATCCTCGAGATGACCGGTATCAACCCCAACCCGGTACAAAGAGGCAATAGAGGCTTCGAGGCGGCTGAGCATGGCTTCTGTGTCACTGATTTCCGCCTTGATCAGGGCGGGTTTGTCGTAACTGTGGCAACGGGTGCAGCTGTCTTCGTTGATCAGATCTATGGTTGCCTCTTGAACAGCATGGTTCTCATGGCAGGTAACACAATTGGGACCACCAACATCGACAACCTGGCCGTGCAGGCTTTCCCAGTAGTCTTCCTCTACACCCACATGACAACGACCACAGAAGGACGGAACCTCGGAGTATTCCGGCACCCCCAAAAAACCCCGTTCAGCAGTCATTGCTTTGACGTAATCAGTAGGGTCACCGCCGTGACAATCATGACAGGAGATGCGATGACGGGCGTGGATACTGGTCTTCCATTCGGCTGTTGGAATCTCCCCCAACTGTCCGGCGAGCCCACCATGACAGTCAATGCAGACATCCGTCCCGGCAACAACCGGAAACGCACCGACTGGAGTCAGAAAAAAAAGCAGCAACAGTGACCTTAGAAATATTTTTTTCATGAGTAATGCCCCCATATCGACAGACCGACAAAGACAAGAATTCCCAACAGATAGAGGGTCACGAACAGCGGTCGATTGGACGGTCGGCGTTCCAGTCCACGGTCAAAAAACGGCAGCAGGGCCAAAAAACCCATGGCCAGCCCCTGAGAAGCCAGCCCCAGCAATTCGCTCGGAAAAATCTTCAGGGTTTGATAGGCCCAGAGGAAATACCACTCCGGCTTGATATCGGATGGGGTAAAAAAGGGATCGGCAGGTTCCAGTGCATCCGGCGGAATAAAGAGCCAGGGGGCAAAAAAAGTGATCGCTACCAGCAAAGCCAGGGCAAAAAAGACCATCGCCGCATCTTTAATGGTGTAATTAGGATGGAAGGGCACGCCGTTCGGGTGCTCGTCGTGGTGGAAACTGCGCGGCATATCGGTCGGACGATAATCGTCACCAAAAGGCGGCTTGGAAATACCGATTCTACGCACACAAAACAGATGAAAACCGACCAGTAGCAGAAAAGCCATGGGCAACCCCATGACATGCAGGGCAAAGAAGCGTCCGAGTGTCGCCTCACCGACGCTAGGTCCTCCACGCAGGTAGGCAATGATCTGATCACCAACCACCGGTATGGCACCGGCGGCATCTGTTGCCACCGTCGTTGCCCAGAAAGAGAGCTGGCTCCAGGGCAGCAGATAACCGGTCAGACAGAAGGCCAGCCCCAGATTGAAGAGGATAAAACCCGACAGCCAGGTCAGTTCGCGCGGACGCTTGTAACTTCCCATGTACAGAACCGACAGCATGTGAGCCAGCAAAAACACAATAATCAGGTTGGATCCGACAACATGGAGATAACGCATCAACCAGCCGTAAGGAATCTCATTCATGATCATGGTGACGCTCGCAAAGGCCTTATCGGTATGCGGCACATAGTAGATCAGGAGCAGAATCCCGGTAATGAACTGCAGTACAAACATGGCCAGCAGCACCGCTCCCATGGTGTACCAGATATTGATGTTTCGCGGAAGCAGGTAGCCCCCCAGATTTTGATGCATTAATTCGCGAACGCCCAGGCGTCGATCCAACCAGTCCATAGTTTCTTTTGCCAAATTCATTACCTGCCTCCTTAACCGATTACAATATCGTCGCCATCGAGGGTTACCGGAAAGGTATCAAGCGCACGCGGCGGCGGGCCACCCAGAACCTGGCCGACAGGGGAAAAACGACCGGCGTGGCAGGGGCAAAGAAATTCCTGTGTTTCGTCAACCCATTTAACGATACAGCCGAGATGGGTACAGACGGCATTTAAAGCCACATATTCACCTGCCTGGGGCTGGAGCACAACCGCCGGACGTCCCTGAAAAGAAAAAAAATGGGCGCCACCAACAGCCACCAGGGTTCGTTCAAGACGAACCTGATTTTCATCTCCACCGCGCTCTACCGGCGAGAGAAAACGAAACAGGGACCAGCCAAAACCACCGGCGGTGACAACGCCAATGGCACCTAGAATAATCCCCAGAAAGGTCCTTCTTTCAGTCGGTGAGGCAGGCATTTCACTCATAACTACTCCTTGATGACGGATGATATCAACGAAGATAATGACCGGCACAGAACAACTTACAAAGGCATTGAATCTAAACTGGGCAAATAAATACGCGGGGCACTATAGCACAACCATTACGATAAGATAATAATTCCCAAGTTTTTTTATAAAAAAAACGTGGGAGCTGAGGCCGTGGCCTCCTTCCCTATTTTCCTGCCATGGGGCATAAATATAGCCTGACAGCACCTTCGGTAACCTCGCGGCATTCGCAGTACTCTTCAAAACTCAATAAATATAGGATGTTCTGGCCAGGCAAAAGAAGGCCTCAAGATGCCGTTTCAATTGACAGAGGTAATTTTTTCCTGCTATAGATTGCTCTTATTAATTTTTGATCAGGGAGCACCGGATTCCATGATAGACTCAGACCACCAGATTCTCTATTCACGCGATCGAATCGCTACCGAGGTTGCGCGCCTGGGAGCAGAGATATCCAGAGATTACAGCAATGAAGAAATCATGCTGGTGGGTGTTCTTAAAGGCTCGTTTTTATTTATAGCCGACCTGATTCGTGCCATCAGCGTACCAACTATTGTTGACTTTGTGCGCCTGGCCAGCTACGGCTCGGAAACTACCAGTTCAGGAATCATTGAGTTTCGTAAAGGCCTCGAAATGCCCATACGCGATCGCAATGTGATTATTATTGAAGATATTGTTGACAGCGGCTACACCCTTGAGTGTTTGTATAACAAATTATTGCATCAGGAACCACGGTCGTTAAAAATCTGCACCCTGATCGATAAACGTGGCCGCCGTGAAGTCGACATTGAGGCTGACTATGTCGGCATTTCCATGGATGACGGATTTATTATCGGCTATGGGCTTGATCATAATGAGCGTTATCGCAACCTGCCGGATATTTATCTGGTTAATGAAACCTGAGTGTTGCCCGAACGCTGTGCTGACTTGATCTGGAACAAAAATACAACAATCCTTCATCTGCAGGAGGCCACCAATGATCATTACCTGTCCTGAATGTACGACCCGTTTCAACGTTGCCGAGGAACGCATCCCGGAAGCGGGTGCCAAAGTGCGGTGCGCGCGCTGCAAACATGTTTTTCTGGCCCACAAGCCCGGCCAAGAAGAACCTGTTGAAATAACAACAGAGGACGCTTTTATCGCAGATCCGGTGTCCGTCACAGACAGCGCAGATGCTGCGGGATCGCCCGTTGATGACAATACGGAAAGCCCTTTTCATCGGGAGCCTGTCGCAGAGCGGACTGACCCTGCCGATTTCAGTGATGTCGAAACCGCGGACGATGATTTTGACTATGACCGCTTTCGTGAGCTTGACACCGACAACGCTCCGATTGAAGAATTCACCTTTGGTAGCGAGGAAGACGAACTGCCTGCCCCGACCGCCGCGGCAACAGATACCGGACCTGATCTCTCGGCACCGCCCGACGCCGACAGCACTGAACAGGACGAAGCCAGGGAGCTGGCGGTGGAGGCACCTGAAAAGAAAAAACCGACCACCGCGCCAAAGAACTCAGCTTTCTCTATCCTTATCAAGGCCATGCTGCTGATTATTCTCGCCGCCCTGATCGGCGCGGGAGCGATCATCTATCTCGACGGTCCCGAGGAAATCAATGAAAAGATACGCCAGTACTTTGGCCAGGTTAGCAAAGACCCGGTCGACATCGGAGAGATATCCCTGGGAACCCTTGACGGAAGATTCCTGACCAACGAGCAGGCAGGAGAAATATTCGTCATTCGCGGGGATGTCATCAACAACTTCAGTCAACCCCGATCTGCCATTCAGGTCAAAGGGGTTCTTCATGACCAGCACGGCAAGCCGTTAAAGCAAAAGACGGTATTTTCCGGCAACCCCATCAGCGATGAAGCCCTGCGAACCCTTCCCTTCGAGGAGATTGAACAGCTGATGGGCAACCAGTTCGGCAAGGATCTCAGCAATATGAAGATCGATCCGCGCAGGAGCATTCCCTTCGCCATTGTCTTCAAGGACCTACCTCAGAACATTGCCGAATTCAGTGTTAAGGTAACCTCTTCCCGCCCCACCAGCGACTGAACCATACCGCTTATCATCTCAGCTGTTGCTATTGTTCATCCTTCCTTTGACAATCTCCACAAAAAAAAAGCGGCAACCGTCATATAACAGCCACCGCTCATAACACGTATTCCCGATGAAAGATGATCAGGCAGGGCTGATTGCATCTACCGGACAGGAATCGACACAGGCACCACAATCGGTACAGGTTTCTGCGTCAATGGTGTAGATATCGCCTTCAGAAATCGCGTCGACCGGGCAGGTCGGCTGGCAGGCGCCACAAGCAATACATTCGTCTGAAATTACATAAGCCATGGTTTTTCCTCCTGATTTATTATTAAGTTGCGGTAGCACCAGAGTTGATCCTACCCTCATAACTAGTGGCACTTTAACCGATCTTCGAGCCCCTGTCCAGACCCGAAAAAAACTTGCGAAAAAAGGTGCAATCGCGCTAGCCTGTGCGCCTGAGTACGGACGGTACTCACGATCACACCGGACAAAAAAATCGCCTGCAGATCGGACAACAGGTCCGAGCATTTTTTCATTTAATGATAAAGGAGACAGCAGCATGGATATTCTGGCATTGAACTGTGGCAGTTCATCGGTCAAGTACCAGTTATTCGACTGGAAACGCAAGGAGGTGATCGCCAAGGGGATGGTTGAACGTGTAACCATCGGCGACTCCTACATTATCCATGAAGTTCCCGGTCGCGAAACCTATCGTGAAGAATATGAATGCCCTGATCACAAAACAGCGGTTCACCTGATCGTCAAGACCCTCACCAGCAAGGAATACGGTGTGGTGACCGACATGACCCAGATCGCTGCGGTGGGCCATCGGGTTGTTCACGGAGGTGAAAAGTTTACCTGTTCTGTTCAAATCAACGAGGAGGTCCTTGCGGCAATCAAAGACGTGCAGCACCTTGCCCCCCTGCACAATCCGCCCAACATTTCAGGCATTGAGGCGGCCCAGGCGGTGCTCCCCGAGGTTCCCCACATTGCCATATTCGACACTGCCTTCCACCAGACCATGCCGGAGGCTGCCTACACCTATCCGGTTCCGCATGAGTGGTATACCAAACATGGTGTCCGCCGCTACGGTTTTCACGGTACCAGCCACCTCTACGTCTCCAAGCGGGCCGCCGTGCTATTAGGCAAACCACCGGAGCAATGCAACATCATCACCATGCATATCGGTAATGGTGTTTCGCATACGGCCATCAAAAACGGCATATCCGTCGACACCTCCATGGGCCTTACGCCACTGGAAGGAGCGGTCATGGGCACCCGTTGTGGTGATATTGATCCAGCCATTCCGGCATTTATTATGGAGCGTGAAGGATTAACCCCGAAAGAAATCGACAGTATCCTCAACAAAAAATCCGGAATTCTCGGAATTACCGGCGAATTTACTGACCGCCGCGATGTGATTGAAGCGGCAGAAGCCGGCAATCAGCGTTGTCAGCTTGCCCTTGACATTGAATCCTATCGTTTGAAAAAATATATCGGTTCATATTGCGCCACACTGGGGCGGCTGGATGCTGTTGTTTTTACTGCCGGGGTTGGTGAAATGGGCTGGCTGATTCGCGAAAAAGCCCTGGAAAATCTCGAACATATGGGAATCAAACTCGATCGCGACAAAAACCGCAACACCATGACCCGCAAACGCGAGTCAATGATTTCAACGGCCGACTCTCCCGTTAAGGTTTTTGTCATTCCAACAGACGAAGAACTGGTTTTTACCGAAGACGTTGTGGCTATCCTCGAAGGAACCTACACGGATCATATGAAATTCAACTACTCCTTTGCCCGGGATAATTTCCAGCGCAACTAAACATCTGCCGGGCGCGGCACCAGTGTTCAGACCGATATGTCGCGCCCGGCAGTCTAACAAATATGCAGTCACCTCGTCTTACCCATTGAAGAACCTCCAAGGATACGGAATGACCGACACCAATGATGACGCACCGTTACTGGATCAGCTCAAAAAAGAAAACGAAGAGCTGAAACAAACCTGCGAAAATCTGCGCGGCGAACGTGAAGCACTGGAAATGGTTATTGCTGAGGCCGGCAACAAACAGTTGCGGGCCGAAATCGTCTGTATGGAGCTGGAACAGATTTTTCTGGCGGTCAGTGATGCCATGTGGGCGGTCCGCGATGACGGCACCATTATCAGAGCTAACGAGGCGATGCTGAAGCTGCTCGACAAGCCGGCTGAAGAGGTCGTCGGCAAAAAGTGTCGCGAACTGATCAATTATGGACTCTGCAAAAAGGATTCTTGCCCTCGAGAAGTCTGCAGGAGCCACACCAGAAAAGAATTTGATGTCCAGCTGCCAACCGGTCCGGAAACCTTTGAGCACTACATTATCAGCGTTGCCCCACTGACAACCATCATCGGCACAACCGGGTTTATCAGTCAGTTCAAGAATATTACTGCGCGGAAAGAAGCGGAACAGAAGCTTGAAGAGCTCAACCAGGCCTTGTCAGACATGGCCCGCATTGATGGTTTGACTGGAATTGCCAACCGCCGCTATTTCGACGAGGTATTCGAAAAGGAATGGAAACGTCTGGCACGTGAAAAGAACCAGCCTTTTTCACTGGTTCTGGCAGATATCGATTTTTTCAAAAAGTACAACGATAATTACGGCCATCAGCAGGGGGATGATTGCCTGATCATGGTAGGCAAGGCCCTTAAGGAAATTATTTTACGACCGAGCGACATGGCCGCTCGATACGGCGGTGAAGAATTTGCCCTGCTGCTGCCGGGAATCGACCTGGAGGGAGCCGCAACCGTCGGCGAACGTGCTCGTCAGGCGATTGTCGATCTGCAGATGACGCACGAGTATTCCGATATTGCCGACCACATCACCATGAGCCTCGGTGGTGCCATGATGATCCCCACTCAGGACAATTCCCCTGCTGACCTGATCGCGCTGGCCGATGAAACCCTCTATAAAGCAAAAGAAAACGGCAGAAACAATCTGACCCTTGCCGAAGGATAAGTTCAGGTCACCATTAAAAAGTCGATTGCCCCTCTTCGATGGCCCGCAGATAACCACGGGCCCGGCTGATCAGTTTGTCATCAGTCGACACATCAATGGCGGCAAGAAAATAATGATAAGCGCTGGTCAGATAGCGTGGATTTTTGAGCATAGCCAGCCCCGCTCCGAGATAGGCCTGGTCGAGGGCAGAATCCCCCGGGCGCTCGGCGATCAGACGTCGGAAGACCGTCAGGGCCTCCTGGTTCCGATCTTTCGCCAACAGATAGTTGCCGACACTGAGCATATCCCGGCTGGCAACCTGCTGCCGCTGTTCCCGGGAGGCCAGGCTGAAATAACACTTAACCGCCTGGTCGCAGTCTCCCTGATCGACTGCCGGGCAAATCTTCCTTAATGATTCCAAAGGTTCAGTGTTGCCGGCAGGCCCGGTGCGCTGTAGCCCCTGGAACAGGTGACGGTAATGATTTCCTCCCCAGGCGATCCCCAAACCGGTCAGAAATCCACCGATATGAGCACCATGAGCAATACCACTGCCCACGTCACGTGAAATGATGAAGGGCAACAGATTATCAATCACCAGATAAAACCCGAGCAGTAATCGCGCCGGTAATAATATTGTTGTCACCAGAATCGGAAACAGGAACAAGATACAGCGCACCCGGTTTTTGGGAAACCACAGAAAGTAACAGCCCAGAATCCCGAATATGGCTCCCGATGCGCCGATCAGGGGGATCTGGGGGTTCGTGGAAAAAAGTGAAAAGAACAGGGTCGCAGCAATACCGCAGCCCAGGTAGGTCATGAAATAACGCAGGTGGCCGAGACGATACTCCACATTATTGCCGAAGATATAAAGAAACATCATATTACCGGCCAGATGCATGAAACCACCGTGGAGAAACAGGGAGCTGAAGAGGGTCGGCAGCGACAAGGCGGCCGGTCTGAATCCGTACTGGAACACCAGCAGGTCATAGGCGCTGATGTGCTGCAGTATCTCGCGTGCCGAGATTCTGCCCTGTACCCCCAGGGCCCTGAGATATTCTAACAACAACGGGTCACTAAGATTGACCTGGGCGCGGGTAGCGGGAAAAGTCACAAAGAGAAATACGGCAATATTGATTGCCATCAGTCCCCAGGTAACATAGGGTCGTCCGGGTGGTTTTGGTATGTCGGCAATTGGAAAAAACATTGCATTCCTGGCTTATGGCAGGCGATTATACTCGTTTCCAGTGCGGAAACTGCGTTATGTTCATCCAGAGTTTCCGGAAGGACACTATTCTAGCACAGTGTCGCTGGAATCAGCATAGCGGTTCTGTTTATTGAACAGGACAATGTATTCATCTCATCGACAAGGATATCGATATGCGCCATATCAGTTTCAACAATGGAGAAAAACTTACCCCCGGAAAGATCATCGGCCTGGGTCGCAACTACCTTGATCATATCCGCGAACTCGGCAACAAGGTTCCCGAACGGGCCGTTATTTTCTGCAAGCCATCGAGCAGCCTGCTGGCAGACGGCGGCACCATCATCCTTCCTGACTTTTCCAGCGAGTGCCACCACGAGCTGGAACTGGCTCTGCTCATCGGCAAGTCTGGAAAAAAAATTCTTCCGCAACAGGCTCGTGATCACATTGCCGGTTATGCGGTTGCCCTCGACCTGACACTACGCGATCTGCAGGGGGAGCTCAAAGAGAAAGGCCTGCCTTGGGAAATTGCCAAAGGGTTCGACACCTCCTGCCCTTTGTCCAGCTTTGTGCCGGCCGATCAGGTCACCGATCCGAACAACCTCAATCTGCTGCTGAAGGTCAATGGTGAAATACGCCAGCAGGGCAATACGGCTCAGATGATGCGTTGCGTGGAAGATATTATCGCCGAAATTTCCATCTACTTCACCCTTGAGCCGGGCGATATTATTCTTACCGGCACGCCGGCCGGTGTTGCCCGGATTAACAGTGGCGACCAGATCGAAGGAACCATTGACCAGGTCGGCTCGCTGCAGGTATCTGTTGCATGAGCCAGGGTTTTGCTCTGATTGGACCGGGTCGGGTTGGAGCGGCAATTGGCAAAGCCCTGTACCGGCAAGGTTGGCATCCGGTCAGCATTATCGGCCGTCACCTGGCGACAACCCGGGACGCCTGTGACTTTATCGGCTGTCCATCAACACTGGCGACAACAAAGATCAGTGCTGCCGGGAAGGCCGGTCTGATTCTGCTGGCGGTTCCGGACGACAGCATTGCCGCAACGGCCCGTCAGCTTCAACAGCTCCAGATTCCAACCCCGGGAACCGTACTGCTTCATTTCAGCGGCGTTCACCCGGCGGCTGTCATGCGTTACCCTAACAGTCCAACGCATCTTTTTTCCGTACATCCCCTGCTCCCTTTCGCCGACCGCCAACAGGCTTACGAACACCTGCGCCGGGCTCCTTATATCGGCGAGGGGGACAAAGAGGCCCGGCCCCTTGCCGCGGAGCTATGCACCGCGTTGGGGGGACAGTTGCAGGCGATCTTGCCGCACAGCAAGCAGCTTTATCATGCCGCCGCCTGCCTGGCATCCAATTATTTCGTCACCCTGATCGCAGAGGCTGCCTCGCTACTGCAAGACTGCGGCATTGAACCCGGCCGGGAGGAAGCCCTGCTGCTGCCACTGCTTGCAGCAACATTGCAGAACGTAACCGTCAGCGGGACCGGCAAAGGCCTCACCGGCCCTATTGTACGGGGGGATATAGGGACCATAAAGGCCCACATAGAAGCACTAAGTCAGAATCACAGGGATCTGCACGATCTTTATTGCCTGCTCGGAAACAGAACGGCATTATTGGCCAAACGGGCCGGGCGGCTCGAACCAGAGGAAGCCGAATCAATACAGAAGCTCTTAAATAAGAAATGTTTCACGAATAATGACAAATGAAATTATTAAAATCCTTGCCTTTGTTGAGCATTTTAGTTAGTTAGGTAAGTCTACAAATAAGTACTGCGTATCTGTTGATCAACAACCGGAAAAACAGCAAAGAGAGACAACCCTGCACACATATCCGGAAAACAATGAGCATCATCCACCACCACAACAACAGCTATGACATCTCCAGACTCCCCGCGGTCCCGCAGCTCCTGGTAGAGCTGATCGAGTTGTGCCATCAGGAAGATGCCGGGTTTGAACAGTTTTCCGACATTATCTGCCAGGATGCGGGCCTGACCACGAGGATAATGCAGATTGCCAACTCCCCGGCCTTTCGCCAGTGGAACAATGTCGGCAATCTGCGTCGCGTCCTCATTGTGCTGGGGATGCGCAACCTTAAAACCATTGTCACCACCTGCGCCGTTGAACAGTTTTTTTCCCGGTTCAACGACTCTTTCAATCAGCAGGTTCGTCAGATCTGGATACGCTCAGTCTGCTGCGCCAACCTGTGCGAAAAACTGGCCCGCTTGCTCGCCTACCGCAAGCCCGGGGAAGCTTTTCTTGCCGGACTGCTTTATCAGTCCGGCATGCTCATCCTTTTGACCAACAGCGATGATTATCCGCAATTGTTGCAAAACTATTACGAAGTGCCACAGGGTTTCAGCGCGCGGGAAAAAGAGCTTTTCGGGATCGACCATTGCGAACTCGGAGCAACACTGGTGCAAAGCTGGAAGCTCGACTCTTTTATTCCTGATGCAATCCGCTTCCAGCAGGCGCATACCGACGAACTTCGCAGCGCTCCGACACTGCTTAAAATTCTCGCCGTTGCTGCCGGACTTTCCACCACTGATCAAGCAGCCGGCACCCCGGAGACCTTGTCGCGGGCAGCAGACCTGTTGGGTCTGACCGCAGAAACAACGCTTGGCTGCTCTCAGGAAGCGTTTGCCGTCAGCGCATCCCTGCTCGCTGCCTTGGGAATCGAAGATCCGGAAGCCCTTATTACAAGCCACCGGCAGTCCGGTCACCTGCCGAAAGACGAGGTCTCCGAGCCCAAACTGCGCGACGCCGTACGCCGGATCGCTCTGACTCAGGTCGCAACACCCGAAGCTCGCGAAGATCTGCTCACCTTTACCAGGCAGGCAAGAACCAGTTTCTGTTCGGTTTTTCCTCTTCAGCAACTTCTGCTGCTGCGTTATGATGAGCAGACTTGCAAACTCATTCCGGTGAATGATCTTGAACTCCATCAATTGGACGATCTGAGCTGGGACTGCCCCGATCACAGCAGCCAGGTAGTCGCTGCGCTCGCCTCCGGCTCGCCACAAGCCCTGGCCGGCGATGGCGGTTCAATCGCTGATCGCCAATTACTGCGGCTGCTGGACAGCCCTGTCGTAACCCTGGCACCCCTGATTCACCAGGGCAGCAAGCTCGGGGTCATCGCCCTCGCTTTTGACAGCAGCCACGGTCCTGAGTCGGCGAGTGAAAAAAGCCTGTTAGCAATGTTCAGTACAGAAATTGCCCGGCGCCTGGCGGCCCTTAACGAAACCCTGAATTCTTCAGTCGGTATGGGCGCCGACGAGTTCAGAAAACTGGCCCACGAAATCAGCAATCCCCTGTCGATCATCAACAATTATCTCTATGTCCTTGGCAAAAAACTGGATCAGGAGGATACGGCCCGCGAGGAACTTCGCACCATCTCTGAAGAAATCGACCGCATTGGCCGCATCCTTTTACATGCCCGGGAACAAACAAGCCAGAGCCGCGGCAGCCAGGGGATAACCGACATTAATGCCCTGATTACCGAGCTTGACCGGATTCTGACCCATTCCCTCTATTCATCAGGACGTGTACAATCGGTATTAACCCTTGATGAATCGATACCACCGCTGGATTGTTCTGCAGACAAACTCAAGCAGATCCTGATCAATCTGCTGAAAAATGCCGTTGAGGCTCTTGAATCCGCTGGCGTCATACAGATATCCACCAGGGATAACATCTTTCAGGACCAGCAGTGCTATGTTGAAATGACCATCAAGGACAATGGCCCCGGCATTGAACCGGCAGTACTGCAACAGCTTTTCAGTCCGGTAACCAGTACCAAAGAGGGACATTCCGGCCTCGGTCTAGTCGTTGTCAACACGCTGGTCAAGGAGCTGGGCGGCAGCATCTCGTGCTTTTCGAACAGCACGACAGGTACCGAGTTCAAAATATTGCTGCCCCGCAGAGTGACATGAAAAAACCTGATGATAAAATCAACGAAACTGGTTATCTATCTGGTGCAAGGAGAACACGGGTAACCAGCTAAATGAAAACATGATCGAAGCCGGAGGGGGAGAGAACGCTAACGAATGGTAATCCTGATCGTTGACGACGAAATCAAGGTAGCCCAGAGCCTGCAGAGCATACTCAGGCTTGAAGGTCTGCAATCTCAGATAGCAACCTCGGGCGCAGCCGCCATTGCTGAGCTGTCCCGTCAACAGTTCGATATTGTGCTGCTCGACCTGAACATGCCCGGGATTGATGGCACCAGGGTGCTGGAACATATCAACAATAATCATCCGCAAACAAATGTCATCGTCGTCAGCGGCGAATCAGAAATCAGAAAAGCCGTCCATGTTCTCAAATCCGGGGCCAGGGATTTTATCCGCAAGCCCTACACGCCCGAGGAACTGCTTTTTTCTATCAACAATGTGCGCGAAAAAGTCCAGCTGGAACAAGACAACAGGGCAATGGTTGAAACATTGCAGGAGTCAGAAGCCCTGCATAAGTTTATCGTTCACCACTCGCCCGATCTTGTCTATATGCTTGATCAACAGGGCCACTTTACTTTTGTCAACAAAAACACCCTTGAACGTCTCGGTTTCAACAGAAAAGAGATGCTGGGGCAACATTACAGTAAAGTGGTCTATCATGAAGATGTCGCACTGGCGAATCGCTATTTCAAGGCGGATTCGACCCGGCGGCTCAGCGAAAAGATTCAATTAAGGCTTCAGGGCAAAACACCGAAAAACATTGTTTACGTGGAAATTCGTACCCTGAACATCGAACGCAAGCTCACCGGTGGTTACCGCCTTGGTCTAACCAGACGGTCCGGACGCAATTTTGTCGGCACCTATGGCGTTGCCCGCGATATTACCGAAAAAAAACGATCAGAAGAAATTATTCGCTTTCAGAACAATCACGATCTGCTGACCGGCCTGCCCAATCGCAGCCTCTTTCACCAGCGCCTGGATCAACTGATCAACAGAGCTCGAAGCACAGATGAGAACTTTGCGTTAGTGTTGATTGATATCAACCGCTTCAAACTGATCAATGACACCTACGGCCAGACAACGGGGGACAAAATCCTGTGCCACTTTGCCGAACGTCTGCGCCGCTGCGGTGCCCCGGTTGATACCCTCGCCCGTATCGGTGGCGATGAATTTGCGCTGTTGCTATGCGCCGACAACGCCCGGGATGAAGCACTGGCACGGGCCGAAACAATTGTTTCGGAAACAGCCCTGCCATTGCGTGATAACGGCCACGAAATCTATATCAGCGTTAATATCGGCATTGCTATCTACCCCGAACATGGCAGCATCTGTGAAGATATGATGAAAAATGTCGACACTGCCCTGAGCAATCTGAAAAACCGCTCCAGCAATTCTATCGGGTTCTATGACGCAACGCTGGAGAACAAAAACAGTCTGAAGGTTTATACCGAAAACCTGATCAGGAGCGCTCTTAAAAATGATCACCTGATTGTCTATTACCAGCCCCAGATCAACCTCACCAGCATGCGTGTGAGCAACCTCGAGGCCCTGGCTAGAATCCAGCTACCGACAGGCGACGTCATTCTGCCCGGCCAATTTATTGAAACGGCGGAAGAAACAAACCTCATCAGTGAAATCGGCCAGCGGGTTATAGAAAAAACCTGTCAAGACTTGAAAAGGTGGAACAGCAGGGGCATATTTGTCCAGGTTTCCATCAACATTTCAGCCGTTCAGCTGCAGGTGGACTCCTTTGCCGGAAAGGTAGTCGAACTGATCCACTCTTATGGTCTTGATCCGAAAGATTTTGAACTGGAACTGACCGAGAATGTGCTTGTCCAGGACTTAAAAACAACAGTCGCCAACATTGTCGAACTGGCCGGTTACGGAATCAAGATCGCCGTAGATGATTTTGGGACCGGTTATTCTTCCCTTTGTTATCTCGACCGTCTCCCTCTGCATACGCTCAAGCTGGACAAATCTTTCTTGCTGAAAATCAGCAAAACAAACCCAGCCGACACCATCATTCCGGCCATGATCAAGGTTGCGGAAGGCCTGCAGTTACGCTTTGTGGCTGAAGGTATAGAGACCCGGCGGCAACATGACTATCTGGTAAAACATGGTGGGAATATCGGCCAGGGGTACTACTACAGCCGGCCACTGACCAACGACAAGGCGACTGACTACATCCTCGCCCACGGTTATGAAACGGGGACGCATCGGCGGTCAAAACGACAGCAGGCGGGCTGCGAATAGAAGGGCCCGCCTGCTGCTATATAGCCGGCTGGAGAAATCATCAACTGTCGGCAGCTGCTACTTGTCCTGTAGCGCCGCATGAGCTGCGGCCAATCGTGCCACCGGCACTCGGTAAGGAGAGCATGAAACGTAATCAAGACCGAGCTTGTGACAGAAGATAACGCTTGAAGGTTCACCTCCATGCTCCCCACAGATACCCACCTTCAGATCGGGACGGGTCGAGCGCCCGCGATCAAATCCGATCCGCACCAGTTCTCCGACACCACGCTGATCCAGGGCCACAAAGGGATCTTTTTTCAACACGCCACGCTCAACATAGTCAGGGAGAAAGTTGCCGGCATCATCGCGAGACAAGCCGTAGGTTGTCTGGGTCAGGTCATTGGTACCAAAGGAGAAAAAGTCAGCTTCCTCGGCAATGGCATCGGCTGTAAGAGCGGCCCGCGGCAACTCAATCATGGTGCCGATCAGATAATTGACATTCACTCCATAACGGGCGCAGATAGCATCGGCCACCCTGACGGCATTGGCGCGCAGAATTTTCAACTCGTTTACATGGGCAACCAGCGGGATCATGATTTCCGGCACAATCTCAAACTTCTCATCCCGTACCAGTTCGCAGGCCGCTTCCATAATCGCCTGAACCTGCATATCGTAAACTTCCGGATAGGTAATTGCCAGTCGACAGCCGCGATGACCCAGCATCGGATTGAATTCATGCAGTTTTTCAACGTGGTCCTTGACCTCTGTAAAGCGCATGCCGACGGCTTGAGCGAGTTCCGATACGTCATCATCATTCTGTGGCAAAAATTCGTGAAGAGGTGGATCCAACAACCTGATTGTCACCGGAAAACCTTTCATGGCCTTGAAAATACCAAGGAAATCTTCTTTTTGCATCGGCAGAATTTTATCCAGAGCCCGTTTGCGGCCGGCCAGGCTGTTGGCCAGAATCATCTCGCGCACGGTCTGAATGCGGTCCCCTTCAAAAAACATATGCTCAGTGCGACACAGGCCGATCCCTTCCGCACCGAATTCACGTGCCACCTTCGAATCATAGGGCGTATCTGCGTTTGTTCTAACATTGAGACTACGGAAATTGTCGGCCCAAGCCATCAGGGTAGCGAAATCACCACTGACTTCCGGCTCAATCTTGGGAACATTGCCGAGCAGCACTTCACCGCTTGAGCCATCCAGAGTGATATACTCACCGCGCTTCACCACCAGACCGGTGTCGGTAACAAGCTGCTGTTTCTCATAATCGATCTTGATGGTACCGCACCCGGAAACGCAACATTTCCCCATGCCGCGGGCAACCACGGCAGCGTGGGAAGTCATACCGCCACGAGCGGTGAGAATACCGCGGGCCGCGTGCATGCCGTGAATATCTTCTGGACTGGTTTCCACCCTGATCAGAATGACATCTTTTTTAAGACGGGCCATTTCTTCGGCTTCATCTGAGCTGAAGATAACCTGCCCGCTCGCTGCTCCGGGCGAGGCCGGCAACCCCCTGGCGATGACATTTTTCTCTGCTTGCGGATCAAGGGATGGATGGAGAAGTTGATCGAGCTGGTCAGGGCTGACACGCATAACCGCTTCCTGCTCACTGATCAGACCGTCCTTGACCATTTCCACAGCGATCCGGATCGCGGCATGGGCGGTACGCTTGCCGGTACGGGTTTGCAGCATGTAGAGTTTTTTCTTTTCGATGGTAAACTCAATATCCTGCATATCACGATAATGTTTTTCCAGCAGTTCACGAATTTTCACCAGTTGCTGGTAACTTTCCGGCATCACATCTTCCATCGCCGGCAG
>JAWLDI010000026.1:0-22811 GCA_041686715.1 Pelovirga sp. | reverse complement strand
ATATGATGGCGTCGCAAAACTCACCAACTGCTGCGCCCGATGACAAACAGTCGCGCTTGCTTCACTGCTTCGACGTACATAAGTACGCCTCATTACTCAATAATTGCTCGCCTTGCATTTGGCGCTTTTTGTTTAGCCATCGAACTTGATACTTTTTACGAAAGCATCATCATATGATAATTTTCAAATTGCTGTTTTTATAGCACACACTGAAGTAAACTGCGTAATATTTCAGCAGCATCACGGCAACCAGGATGGCGCTGATCCGACACCCTGCTATTGGTGGCGGGCCGTTGTTGCTTTCCGGATATTGTGCACATTTTTTGCATTAGGTAGTACCCTGCACCCACGCCACAAGAGATAATAGATCATCGCAATTCAGGCGATCGGCATCACCCCAGTAAAGGACAGACTGTTTATGAACCCAGCAGAAAAATTTCGTGACAATTGTGGTTTCGGCCTGCTGGCCCAGATCGATAATCAACCCAGCCACCAGCTTCTGACGGACTCGATCAAGGCACTCAAACGCATGATGCACCGGGGCGCCATTGCCGCCGACGGCAAAAGCGGTGACGGCTCCGGTCTGCTCTGTTCCATGCCAACCAGGTTTTTAGAAAAAGTCGCTGAAGAACAGCAGATCTCCCTCCCGGAACAGTTTGCCGTGGCGGTTGTTTTTACCCGTGATGCTGACAAGCAGTTGCCGATCGTTGAAAAACATTGCAGCAAAAACGATCTGCAGATTCTTTTTACCCGTGAAGTTCCGGTCAATACTGAAGCCCTGGGGCAATACGCCTTAAGCAAGCTGCCACGGATCTTCCAGATTTTTGTTATCCCGGCCGCCCTGATCGCAACGCGGCGCTTTGACGCACTGCTTTATCTGACCCGCAAAGAGATTGAAAAGCAGCTGGGCGCTGATCCCGACTTCTACATCACCAGCTGTTCCCGCTCCCTGATCAGCTACAAAGGTCTGGTCATGCCGACCTACATCGAGACATTGTTTCCCGACCTGAAAGACCCTGATTTTGAAATATCCTTTGCCCTGTTTCATCAGCGCTTTTCCACCAACACCCTGCCGCAGTGGAAACTCGCCCAGCCGCTGCGGGCCATCGCCCATAACGGCGAAATCAACTCAATCCAGGGCAACCGCTTCAAGGCCCGCTACAAGTTTACTGATGCCCGCAGCTCGGTCTTTTCCACCGAAGAAATAGACCGGATCATGCCCCTGCTGGAAGAAGGGGTCAGTGACAGCGCCAACCTCGACAACATGATTGAGTTCATGCTCGCCAACGGTGTTGATTTTTTCAAAGCAATCCGCGCCCTGGTACCCCCGGCCCGGCACAACGTCGCCAACATGCCGGCCAAATTGCGCGCTTTCTATGAGTACACCTCGTCAGCCTATGAACCCTGGGACGGACCCGCTGCCATCAGCCTGACGGACGGTCGTTATATCGGTTGCATCCTCGATCGTAACGGCCTGCGGCCGGCCAAATACATCATCACCCATGACAACCGCCTGTTGATCAGCAGCGAATACGGTGTCATCGATACGCCCGCCGACACGATCCGTGAACGCGGCCGGCTGCAGAGTGGCCAGATGATCGCTGCCGACCTGAAGTCTGGTAAAGTTTTCTATACCCGCGACATTGATCGCTACCTGATGCAGTCGCAGCCTTACAATCAGTGGCTGACCGACCACACCTTCTACCTGCAGGAGTTCATCGGCCGGCAATTCTGCGAAGACAAGGATTACCGTTACGACAATCTGGAAACATGCCAGCGTTATCACAACGTCACCTCCGAGGTCGTTGATCTGGTCATCAGGCCGATGATGAGCGACGGCAAAGAACCGGTCGGCTCCATGGGGGATGACACACCACTGGCGGCTTTTTCAGAACAGCAGCGTAATTTCAGCGATTTCTTCAAACAAAAATTTGCGCAGGTCACCAATCCGCCGATTGACCCGTTGCGCGAGAAAGCGGTCATGTCAACCACCATCGGTATCGGCGGGATCGGTAACCCACTGGTGGAAACCAAGAACCGGGCCATGCGCCTGAAGAGCGTTTCGCCTTTTTTATCGTACGAAATTTATCAATCCCTGCTCTCTTTTGGCGACCCGGAGCTGCCTCGCTTCGAGGCCTGCTACAAATACCGGATTTTTCATACCGATTTCGCCTCGGATCTACAGGCATCACTGCAACAGTTGGGTGATCAGGTCATCGACGCTGTGTCCAACGAGGGCGTGCGCATCGTCATCCTCGATGACCGGGTTCTTGACAAAAAAAAGAAACTGATCCCCATGGCCCTGGCCGTCGGCTTTATCAACCGCTACCTGCTCAAAACGCGCCAACGTCAGCATGTCAGCCTTGTTTGCGTCACTGCTGAGGTGATGGACCCGCACTCGGCAGCGGTACTGATCGGCTACGGCGCCATCGCTATTTACCCGTGGCTGCTCTATGCCAGCGCCCTCAACATCGGTGAGAAGCGCAACCAGGTGCCGAGGGAGCTGCGCAGGTCGCTGCAGAACGTCTACGAGGCTCTGAACAAGGGGATCCTGAAAATCATGTCGAAGATGGGCATCAGTACGGTATCAAGCTATCGCAATGCCGCTCTTTTCGACATCATCGGTCTTTCCCGCGACGTGGTCGATCCCTGCTTCAAGGGCTCACCGGTATTGATGCCGGGGCTGAACTTTGCAGATATTGAGGAGCGCATCGACAAGGTTCACGGTAAGGTTTTTGCACAAAGCTATATGGAACCGGTCTACCCCCTTGAAATCGGTGGTTATTATCGCGACAATCCCGGTTTTGAATATCATGATTTCAATTCATGGCATGTGACCCAGCTGCACCGGTTTGCCGAAATCAAAAGTCGTGACGAGTATCTTAAGTTCCGGGCCATGATAGAACGCCGGGGGATCAAGTATGTCCGCGATGCGCTGGCGTTCAAAAGTCCGCATTCCCCCCTGCCGATTGAGCAGGTGGAACCGGTTGAAAACATCACCCGGCGTTTCGACTCTGCCGCCATGTCGTTGGGGGCCCTGTCGCCGGAGGCTCATGAGGCCCTGGCAGAGGCCATGAATCGCCTTGGGGGTCGTTCCAACAGCGGCGAAGGTGGCGAAGATGCCGCCCGCTTCAAAACTGTCCGCAACAGCCGTATCAAACAGATCGCCTCGGGGCGCTTTGGGGTCACTCCGGGCTACCTGCGCAGCGCCGAGGAGATCCAGATCAAACTCGCGCAAGGGGCCAAGCCCGGTGAGGGGGGGCAGCTGCCCGGGGAAAAAGTCACCCCCCTGATCGCACGACTGCGCTTCACGATTCCCGGGGTCACCCTGATCTCACCGCCGCCCCATCATGACATCTACTCCATTGAGGATCTGGCCCAGCTGATTTTTGACCTTAAACAGGTCAATCCTCTGGCAAAAATCAGTGTCAAGCTGGTCTCTTCGGAAGGAGTCGGTACGATTGCTGCCGGAGTGGCCAAGGCCTATGCCGATAAAATCGTTATTTCCGGACATGATGGCGGCACCGGGGCCGCGCCCTTGAGTTCCATCAAACATGCCGGCAATCCCTGGGAATTCGGCTTAAGTGAGGCCCACCAGAGCCTCAAGGCCAACAACCTGCGTGAGTTCGTTGCCCTGCAGACCGATGGTGGTATCAAGACCGGTCGGGATATCGTCAAAGCAGCCATGCTGGGCGCTGAGAGCTACGGCTTCGGCACCCCGGTGCTGGTACTGCTCGGCTGTAAGCTGCTGCGGGTCTGCCACCTCAACCGCTGTACCGTCGGCATTGCCACCCAGGACGAAAACCTGCGCGCCCACTATGTCGGAACCGTGGAGAAAGTTATCAGCTATCTGCAGAACGTGGCTGAAGATGTCCGTGAAATTCTTGCGGCCCTGGGCTTTCGTTCCCTTGAGGAGATCATCGGCCGCAACGATCTGCTGGAGAAGCTCGACTCACCCCTCGTTAATCGCTTTGACTTCAGCGATGTCCTGCGTCAGGTGGACGGAATCAATGTACAACAGCGCGCCAACCCGCCCTTTGATGACAATGAATTTGAAAAAGACCTGTTGCAGGAAATCTACCCGGTCATCAAAAATCCCCAGACCGAAATGGTTGCCGAACGCGTTATCACCAATGTCAATCGCAGCTTCGGCACCCTGATCAGCGGCGAAATTGCTCGCTTTTATGGTGATACCGGGCTCCCGAAAGAGGCCCTCACCATCCGCCTCAAAGGGGTTGCCGGTCAATCCCTGGGGGCTTTTCTGTCGGAAGGGATGTCCCTGCTGCTCAGCGGTGTCGGCAACGACTATGTCGGCAAGGGGATGCACGGCGGACGCATTATTATCATTCCGGAGGTCTACCAATATGGCGCTTCAGCGGTGGGCAATACCTGCCTTTACGGAGCAACCGGCGGTAAGCTGTTTGTTGCCGGTACTGCCGGTGAGCGCTTTGCCGTGCGCAATTCCGGAGCCCTGGCCGTGGTGGAAGGGACCGGCGATCATGCCTGCGAATACATGACCGGCGGCACCGTTGTGGTCCTGGGGGAAACCGGTATCAACTTCGGCGCCGGGATGACCGGCGGGGCAGCCTTTGTCTATGATCGCCGGAAAAACTTTATTGATCGGCTCAACCAGCAACTGGTGGTGGCACGGCGCATTGATGTCGATGAGGACAACGAAGGAAAACTCTATTTAAAGAGCATCCTCATGAGTTATTACAACCGTACCGCAAGCCCTGTTGCCAAATCGATACTGGATGACTTTCGTGAGGAACTGGCCTACTTCTGGATGGTAACACCCAAGGACATGAAAGCACCGCTCAACCCGAAAGAAGGGGATTGATCTATGCAAAGCTTTACTGACACCGGCCGCCAGGAACCGGATAAATTCGAAGCCCCCCAGCGGCTGCAGAATTTTGATGAGATCTACAGCTTTTTTAACAGCCGCATGGTCCGCAAACAGTCGGAACGCTGCGTTCAGTGTGGGGACCCCTTCTGTGCCACTATCGGCTGTCCGTTGCAGAACTATATTCCGCAGTGGCTCGAAGCCATTGCCGACAGAGACCTGGAACGTGCCTTCAGATTGTCCAACGAAAGCTCCCCGTTCCCGGAAATTCTCGGACGCATCTGCCCCCAGGGACACTTGTGTGAAGGGGCCTGCACCCTCGATGACGGCTACGGTGCCATTACCATCGGCGCGATTGAAGCGTCCATTACCGATCTGGCTTTTGCCGCCGGGATGACACTCCCCTTCCCCGGTCTGCGTCACAACACCCATGTCGCCGTCGTTGGCTCCGGGCCGGCAGGGATGTCCTGTGCCCATTTTCTGCTGCGCGCCGGCATCCGGGTAACCATGTATGAACAGGCGGAACATGCCGGTGGCCTGCTGACCTACGGCATTCCCGGTTTCAAGCTCGATAAGGGGATCGTCTCGCGTCGCTTCGATCTGCTCCGGCAGGCAGGGATGGAACTGCACCTGGGACAACGGATTGGCGATCAGATTTCCTACCGGCAACTGATCGATGATCATGACGCGGTGTTCGTCGGTATCGGCGCCACCCGGGGTCGCAAGGCGGGAATTCCGGGAGAAGATCTTGACGAAGTTGTTCTGGCCATGGATTATCTGATCGAGAAACAGCAGCAGTTATTCGGCAAACCTGCTGATCCCTGTTTCAATATGAATAATAAGCAGGTTGTCGTGATCGGTGGCGGTGATACCGCTATGGACTGCCTGCGAACCGCCCTGCGCGACGGGGCAGAAGAGGTCACCTGTCTTTACCGTCGTGACGAGGCGAACATGCCGGGCAGTCATAAGGAAGTCCAGAATGCCGTCGAGGAAGGAGCTATCTTTGACTTCAACGTCAGCCCTCGAAAAATCCGCCGTGAAGAGTCCGGCAGGCTCTGTATCGAGGTCGAAAAGACCCGCCTGACAGAGAAGGATGCCGATGGCCGCCAGCGCGTTGAAATCATTCCCGACACCGCTCATTGTATCTCGGCGGACATGGTCATCCTTGCCCTCGGCTTTGACGTCACCCCGGTTGCGGAGCTGGCAGAGATGGGAGTTACGAGTAATCGCTGGGACCAGATGGAAATTGATCCGGCCAGCGGCTTGACCAGCCACCCCAAGGTCTATGCCGGCGGTGACTGTTTCCGCGGTGCTGACCTGGTAGTAACAGCGGCCGCCGACGGCCGCCGCGCGGCCCTGGCGATGATGCGCCGCTTCCTCGGCTAGTTTCTCGGCCCTTTTTCGCAATCTCTGCGTCAATCTATGGTTTTGCGTGACTTGCAAAAAAACTGCTCGTTTCCGAATCAGAAACTTGCGGATTAGTGATCGGAATTTCCGGACGGACACCAGCACTCGATTTCTGGCATCCGACTCCTATATCCTGTATTCTTTATTCAGCGCTCTTGAATTCTGATATGTATTTACAGGAGTCCCGATGTCTCGATGGATACCTCACTGGCCACGCTTCACCTTACGTCTTGGCGCCTGCCTGCTGCTCTGGTGGGTACTGACCGGCGGCAGCCTCACCTCCTGGATCATCGGCATACCAATCAGTGCCCTGGCGTTATGGGTCATGGAGTCGGCACCCCAGACTGAAAACTGGCAGATGTCGCTGTCGGGGTTGCTGCGCTTTATCCCCTACTTTCTGCTGCAATCGGTACGCGGCGGCATCGACGTCGCCCGGCGGGCCTATTCTCCCTCACTCCCCCTTGACCCCACTGTGATTGACTTTCCCGTAAGCCTGCCACCGGGCCGCCCCCGTGTGTTTTTTCTCAACAGTATCAGCCTGCTGCCGGGAACCCTGTCTGTCGATCTCAGTGATACGACCATCAAGGTCCATGTGCTCGATCACCGCGTTGATCCGCAACTGGATCTGCTGCAAACCCATGTTGCCCGGCTTTTTCAATGCCCCACGGGAGATGAGTAATGAGCACATTTTACCTCGGTCTGGCCCTGATTCTGCTGCTGACCATCAGTATCGGCCTGGTACGGGTACTGCGCGGGCCCACAGCTACCGACCGGATGCTGGCCGCCCAATTGTTTGGTACTACGGCTGTTGCCATTCTACTGCTCCTCGGACAGGCCACCGACAGCCCGGCCATTCGGGATGTTGCTCTGATCATTGCCCTGTTGACAGCCATTGCTGCCATGACCTTTGTGCGCCGCATCGATATTGATAAAGCAACAGAAACACAGGGGCAGAATAGCCATGACTGAACTGCTTACACTGCTGCTGCTGCTGGCTTCATTGCCTTTTTTTCTGGCAGGAACCCTTGGCCTGTTGCGCTTTCCTGATCTCTACTGTCGCCTGCATGCCGTGACCAAGGCCGACAATCTCGGCCTTGGTCTGGTGGTCATGGCACTGCTTTTCCAGGCTGACAGCTGGCGACAGATCGTGCACCTGTTGCTGACCTGGCTGCTGGTACTGGTGGCCGGCGCTACCGTCGCCCACCTGATTGCGCGCAAGGCCCGGGACGATGGCCACCAGTACTGGAGGCGCTGATGATCCACCCGGGCCCGATTTTTGACCTCATCCTGATGACGACCCTGATCACTCTGGCCTGGCTGCTGCTGGCCGGCAAGGATCTGTTTCGGGCGGTGGTTTTGTTCATTTCATTCGGTCTGCTCACGGCCCTGGCCTGGGTACGCCTCGGGGCACCTGATGTGGCCCTGGCCGAAGCCGCCATCGGGGCCGGCATCACCGGCGCTTTACTGCTGGTCGGGTTGGGCAAACTGGGTTCGGCCGAACGCTGTCGCCGCACGGTACGACCGGCCACCGCCCTGCAGCGCCTGACACCGGCGGTGTTGATCGCTGTAATCATCCCATCGGTAGCCGTTATCCTGCTGCTGGAACTGCGACAACTCAAGACGATTTCCTTCGGCCAGCAGAAACTGGTGCTGTCTCTGCTCGACATCAGCGGCACCGACCACCCGGTAACAGCCGTACTCCTGAACTTTCGAGCCTGGGACACCCTGCTCGAAAAAGGTGTGCTGTTGCTGGCCCTGACAGGAATCTGGTCCCTTGACCAGGCGCATCCCCTGTTTCATCAGGAGCCCCTGTCTCCGGTATTAAAGGGATTAAGTCAACTCTATCTACCGATCCTGATTATCGTTTCGGGGGCCTTGTTATGGCAAGGCAGTTATGCCCCCGGCGGGGCGTTCCAGGCCGGGGCCCTGCTCAGTGCCGGAATTCTGCTGGCAGCCCTTGGTGGTCGTTCCCTGCCATCATATTGGCCCGGCTTACCGTTACGGCTGCTGGCAAGCTGTGGTCTGCTGGTTTTTCTACTGGTGACAGCCTTGACGCTGTTGACCAATGAACTGCCGTTAAATTACCCGCAAGAACTGGCAGCTGTGCTGATCCTGTTGATTGAAATTTTTGCGACGGTTGCCATCGCCGTCATCCTCGCCGCTGCGGTTGCCGGCGGGCATCCCGCTGAGAGACACAAACACCACTCACCGTCACCAGAGAAAAAACCATGACCATACCTGTTCTTTATGCCGGCAGCGGTATCCTCCTGTTTTTCATCGGCCTTCACGCCCTGCTGATACGGCGTCACCTGCTGCGAAAAATTATCGCCGCCAACATCATGGGCAGTGGCGTATTCATGGTCTTTATTGCCCTTGGCGCCCGAGGTGATAGCGCTGTTGCCGATCCGGTACCCCAGGTTATGGTGCTGACTGGCATTGTCGTTTCCCTGTGCTTTACTGCTGTCGCCATTGCCCTGGCCGTCCGCATCCATAACCTCACCGACTGCACCACCCTGGCCGCCGACGAGGAGTCTTCCATTGACTGACCTGCTCGTTTCCCAGCATTGGTTCTTCTGGATGACCCTGATTCCTCTCGGAGCTGCGGTGGCGGCCTTTCTGATACCTGCTCAGGCGCGTTGGATCGGACTGGCAACGGCTCTGGTGCTGCCTTTTTTTGCTCTGGCAGGCATCGCTGCGACCCTCATAACCGAGGGCCAGCCGATCACCGGCGGCGGCTGGCCCACCCCCCTGGGAATCGAGCTGCGCCGTGACGGGCTGGCCCTGGTCATGCTCGCCATCACCGCCCTGGTCGGCCTCATCATCAGTTGCTACGCAATCGGGTATTTTCCTGCCCGTGGACACCATCACAGCAGAACACGCTACTTCTGGCCACTATGGCTGTTTCTCTGGGGTGGCTGCAATGCCCTGTTCATATCCGCCGATCTTTTCAACCTCTATGTCACCCTCGAGCTGGTAACCCTCGCTTCGGTCACCCTGATTGCGCTGGAAGGTGGAAAAGCCGCCTTGACAGCGGCGCTGCGCTATCTTTTTATTGGTCTGTTCGGGTCACTGGCCTACCTGCTCGGCGTCGCTGTTTTCTATGGAGCCTACGCAACCGTCGACCTGACGCTGCTGGGTGAGATGCTCACCGGCAGCCGCCTGGATCATGCCGCCATGGCCCTGATGATTGCCGGCCTGGTGCTCAAAAGTGCCCTGTTCCCCTTGCATTTCTGGCTGCCCCAGGCCCACGCCATGGCTCCGGCACCGGTCAGCGCGGTTCTTTCTGCTCTGGTGATCAAGGCCGCCTACATTGTGCTGCTGCGGCTGTGGTTTGAAGTTTTCCCCTCCCTTGACACCATTGCCGTGGGACATCTTCTCGGTCTGCTCGGTACCGTTGCAATTGTCTTTGGGTCGCTGCTGGCATTGCGACAGGAGCGACTGAAACTGCTGATTGCCTATTCCACCGTCGCCCAGATCGGCTATCTGTTCCTGGTATTTCCCCTGGCTCGGAACGACACCATGGCTACTGCCTGGGTTGGCGGGGTGCTGCTGATGATGTCTCATGCCTGCGGTAAGGCCGCCATGTTCATGGTAGCCGGCACCATCCATCATACCGCCGGTTCCGACCGCATTTCACGGCTTGCCGGTGCCGGCGGCCCCATTGGTGTGCTGGTGGTGGTCTTTACCCTGGCTGCTACCACCATTATCGGTCTGCCCCCGAGCGGTGGTTTCTTTTCCAAGTGGCTGTTTATCAATGCCGCCCTGGTTACCGGACAGTGGTGGTATCTACCGGTCATTCTCAGTGGCACCCTGCTGGCGGCCGCGTATATTGCCAGGGTACTGGGCTGGGCCTTTCTCGATGTCAAACGCAGCAGCTACCCGGTGATTCCCTGGGTGATGAAATGGCCTCCCCTGGTTCTTGCCCTGATTGCCCTGGTTTTCGGCCTGATTGCCTATGAACCTGTCCAGATCGCCCTGTTGGGGGCCCCGGTCAGCGGCCCGCTGCTGATAGGGGTACGGCCATGAACGATCTGATTCTGCCTGCCATCCTGTTAAGTTCATTGCTCCCCGGCCTGATCATTTTCACCCTGCCGGAGGAAAGTATCCGTCTGCGCACCACCCTCAACCTCGCCGGCGCCCTGGTCAAGCTGATGTTTGTCGCGCTGCTGTTTTTACGTGTCGTCAAGCGCGAATACAGTGAACTGCGCCTGCCACTTCTGGCTGACATGGAGCTGGTACTGCGGGCCGATGCGCTATCCATGCTTTTTTTGGCCCTGTCGGCATTCTTATGGCTGCTCACCACTATTTATGCTATCGGCTATCTCGAAGGTTCACCACATCGCAGTCGTTTTTTCGGCTTTTTCAGCCTCTGCGTCAGTGCGACCACTGGTATCGCCCTGTCCGGAGACATGATCACCTTTGTCATCTTTTACGAAATGCTGACCATTTCAACCTACCCCCTGGTGGTTCACCGCGGCACCCCGGCCGCCCTGCATGCAGGACGCATCTACCTGGCCTATACCTTGTTCGGTGGGGTGGTTCTGCTGCTTGCGACAGTCTGGCTGCGCGCCATTGTCGGTCCTCTGGATTTTACTCCGGGGGGGGTCGTCGCCGGAACGGATCCGGCTCTGTATGGCAGCCTTACAGTGATTTTCGCCTTGCTGATTCTGTCCCTGGGAGTCAAGGCTGCGCTGGTTCCACTCCACAGCTGGCTGCCCACCGCCATGGTGGCCCCGGCACCGGTCAGCGCCCTCCTCCACGCCGTTGCTGTGGTCAAAGCCGGAGCCTTCGGAATCGTTCGCGTGGTTCACGATCTATACGGCATCGAGTTCAGTCTCGATCTGCAGCTGCTGTTTCCCCTGGCGGTGCTGGCCGCTGTTACTGTGTTGTACGGATCCCTGCGGGCCCTGACACAGAATGATCTGAAACGTCGGCTGGCCTTTTCCACTGTCAGCCAGGTTTCTTATATCCTCATGGGGATCGCCCTGGCCAACCCGTTGGCAACCATCGGTGGCCTGGTCCATCTGGTTCACCAGGGACTGATGAAAATTACCCTGTTTTTCTGCGCCGGCAATCTGGCGGAAACCCTCGACATCCACAAGGTGGATGAAATGGATGGCGTCGGCAAACGCATGCCCTGGACCATGGCAGCATTTACCATCGGCGCCCTGGGGATGATCGGCCTGCCGCCGCTGGTGGGGTTTATCAGCAAGTGGTATCTGGGGCTTGGCAGCCTGGCGGCAGATCAAGCCTGGGTTGTCATCATCCTCATTCTGAGCACATTGCTGAATGCCGGTTATTTTCTACCGCTTTTATACCGCACCTGGTTTGCCGGAACACAGCAGGAATGGTCTGTATCAGCTCTGCCCGGCGGTCGTGAAACAACCTGGCCCCTGCTGGCACCACCCTTGATCACGGCCGCGCTGGTGATTATTTTCGGGCTTCTCGCCCATCTCTTCGGCAGTCCGCTGTACTGGGTCGAGCTGATAACCGCACGGGAGTACGGCTTGTGAACGGATTATCCTCCCTGCTTTTCCTCATCACAGTTCCTTTGCTGCCATTATTGGTTGCCCTCGGTCTGACCGTACCGCGACTGCGCCGACAGCTGGAACGGCTTGCTCCGCTTGCGGCCCTACCGGGTCTGCTGCTGGCACTGACACCTCAAGCCGGGGAACCACTCACCATTTCCTGGTTGTTTCTCGGTGCGCGACTGGGACTTGACGACACCGGCCGGGCTTTTTTGCTGCTGACCGCACTATTGTGGCTGGCAGCTGGTCTTTATGCCCACAGCTACTGCCGCAGATACTCACACAGACGCCGCTTTCTGGTTTTTTTCCTGATCACCATGAGTGGCAACCTGGGGCTGACCCTGGCACTGGATATGGTCAGTTTCTACGTCTTTTTTTCCCTCATGAGCTTTGCCGCCTACGGGCTGATCGTTCATGAAGGGACTGACGTTAGCCGGCGTGCCGGGAATGTCTACCTGTGGCTGGTTGTTTTTGGCGAAGTACTGCTCTTCGCCGCCCTGATTCTGTTGGCGTACAATTGTGATTCCCTGTTGCTGGAGGATGTTGCAGCGGCCCTCGGCGACACCGGTGCCCGTCACCTGATCGTCGGACTGCTGATCCTCTCTCTGGGCATCAAGATGGGAATTATTCCGCTGCACTTCTGGCTTCCTCTGGCCCATCCGGCCGCACCCATCCCGGCCAGTGCCGTACTCAGTGGCACCATGATCAAGGCCGGGTTGCTGGGCCTGTTGCGGTTGTTGCCCCTGGGCGTCAGCACCCTGCCCGGCTGGTCAACAGCATTGATCTGCCTTGGTCTGCTGATGGCATTTTTCGGTGTTGGCGCCGGACTACTGCAGTCCCGGGCGAAAACATTGCTGGCCTATTCGAGCATCAGTCAGATAGGCTTTCCGCTGCTGGGGGTCGGCCTCGGTCTGGCTGCTCCCGAAATCTGGCCAGTGCTGGTACCGGCAATCAGTTTCTACGCCCTTCATCATGGTCTTGCCAAAGGAGCCCTGTTTCTCGGTGTCGGCATGAGTGCCCAGCTTGACCACCCCCTCCTGCCACGTCTTGCCACCCTGATGGGGCTGCTGATCCCCGCCCTGGCGTTGTCCGGAGCTCCCTGGACCAGCGGCGCATGGGCCAAAGCGGGGCTGAAACCATTTTTAATGCACTCGACACTGCCCGGCGAAAAAGCACTGGTCATTCTGCTCGGGCTGGCGGCGACCGGCACCACCTTGCTGATGTATCGCCTGCTGGTACTGTTATGGCGTGAATCGGGGGAATCTTCTGACAGGGCATCAGCGGGCATGTGGACGGGCTGGTATCTGCTTATCAGTATCGCTGTGCTCGGCGGAATCCAGCCGGATTGGCTGCTGGCTACAACATCGACAAACGCACCCAAACTTATTGCGGACAGCTGGCCCCTCGCCCTCGGCATAGTCATTGCGGCAACGGTCCAGTACCAGCGACGCCAACCCAACCAACTGTGGACACTGCCGGCCGGTGATATCTTTGTCGTCGTTGAAACTGTATCTAAACGGCTGTATGCCGGTCTTTCAGTCTTTTCAATGCTGCAGTTACCAGGCTTTCCACAGCAAACCCGCTGGCAGAACTTACCGGTACTGTTGCGCCTGTGGGATGCCGAGCAACTGCTGCGCCAACTCAGTGTCGCCGGAGTGATGTTTATTCTGCTGTTACTGGTGCTGCTGCTGTTGTAGAGGGTGGGTAATGGGAAGGGGGTAGAAGGAAAGGGTACAGGAAAACGGCCGGTCTCGAAAAATCGAGCCGGCCGTTGCTGAATTTGCCGGTACGGCAAAAAAAGAGCCTTTCCGGACAGAAACTATTTAACGTGACAGCGATTACAGCTCGTTTTTGCCGCAAAAGCAGTTTCACCATTGTGACAGAAACCGCACTGCTCTCCGGCATAAATTTTTTCCATGGTGATTTCCACTGCGCCCTGCTTCATCTGCGGAAAAAGATCAGGGTTGTGGCAGTCGGCACAGGAATAACCGGCTTCAGCGTGAATTTTTCCTGAAAATTCCACCGCACCCAGGGCACTTTTGTCAAAGCTGAGGGAACGATTGGCAGGAACAGCGACCGCCACCGTAACGGCGCATACGGCAATGAGACAGGACAGCAGAAATATCTTTTTCATGGGTGTGATCCTTTTGTCAAAAATTCAGGTAGTGTGGTATACAGATAGAGCTCTAGATGGCGAGAGTCTATCCAACCTCCGCCATCAGGTCAACTGCGGTCTGACGACATTTGTCATTTTATTCTTCGGTAAAAATGGATACACTGTTTTAATTGTCGCATTGCACCGACTTTGCTTGAAGGGGGGGAGGCCTCGACTGTGGAACATTTTATCGCCCGACAACCAATTTTTGATACCAAAGGGCGTGTCTTCGCCTACGAACTGCTGTTTCGCTCCGGGCTTCACAACTATTTTGACAGCGACAATTTTGACCAGGCCTCGGCCAGTGTTATTGCCAACAGTCATCTGTTGTTCACCCTCGATGAGATGACCGGCAACACCAAAGCCTTTCTCAACTGTACCGAAAAAGTCCTTCTCGAAGATCTGATGACAACCCTGCCGCGGCAACAGGCCGTCGTTGAAATCCTGGAAAATGTAGAACCGACCCCGCAGATCATCGAAGCCTGCAAGCGTCTTAAGCAGCTCGGTTACACCCTCGCCCTCGATGACTTTGTCTACCACAAGAATTTTGAGCCGCTGCTTGATATTGCCGATATTGTCAAGGTCGACTTTCTCCTGTCTGACGTCCAGCAGCAGCAGGAACTGGCACGCCAGCTGATTCCGCGGGGCATCAAGATGCTTGCTGAGAAGGTTGAAACCCACGAAGTTTTTGAACAGGCAAAAAATATGGGCTATCAATTATTTCAGGGTTATTTTTTCGCCAAACCGATCATCATTTCACGCAAGGATATTCCTACCAACAAGATCCAGTTTCTGCGTATCCTTAAGGACGTTCATGCTGATGATGTCGATTTCAAAAAACTTGCGCTGACTATCCAGAGTGAAGTTTCCCTGACCTACAAACTCCTGAAGCTGATCAACTCGGCGGCCTTTGCCCTGCGCCGCAGGGTGACATCGGTACTTCAGGCCCTCTCACTGCTTGGTCTGCGGGAAATCCGCTCCTGGGTGTCGTTATTGTCGATCTCGTCCATGGCCGACGATAAACCGGCGGAACTTGTCGTCAGCTCGCTGATCCGCGCGCGCTTGTGTGAGCAACTGGCGGTCCCGTGCGGGATGGGGGAGCGTAAATCCGATCTGTTTCTGATGGGGCTCTTTTCCCTGCTCGATGTCATCATGTCCCGCCCCCTCGAAGAAATCCTCAAAGAGATCAGTGTCGAAGATGATGTTTTTGCCGCATTGACCGGCACTGAAGGTCAGCTGCAGAGTATCCTGCAACTCGCCATTGCCATGGAAAAAGGGGACTGGGATACGGTTTCTCAGCTGACAACCAGAATGCAGATTGACGAACAGCAATTACCCGCTGCCTACCGCGAGGCCGTCACCTGGGCGCAGAACATCTATTTTCTTTAGCCGGTTTCGAAAACCGTTAATTTCCACAATTCCGGCGTCAATCTACGCATGTGATGGTGTGCCACAGATTCCTGCGTCTGCGCTGAAATGCTCAACGTCCCCGATTCTTGTGAAAAAGCTCCTCGGTTCATTGACAGTTCGGGACAGGACAGGGTACAAAGGGCGTTTCTCAAGGAGCGTTCATGACAACAAAAGCACCATCCGCTGGAGAACACACTCTCTCCCGTTGCAGCAAGTGCAAGGAAACAACAAACCACACAATCGTCGCCATGGTCGGCACCAGAATTGCGCGGGTCGAATGCAACGTCTGCGGCAGCGTGCACAATCATCGCGGCACCACCCCAGCCAAACCGCGCAGCAGCAGTCCACGCCAACCAGCCGCACCCCGCAAAACCCGCTCACAGGCCCAGTGGGAAACCCTGATGGCCACTGCCGACCAGTCCGAAGCAATTCCTTACAAGTTGCAGACCCCGGTAAAAACCGGCGATCTGATTGACCATCCAAGCTTTGGTATGGGAATCATCCTGTCCACCACTCGTCCTAATAAAATGGAAATCATCTTTGCCGCCGGCGTCAAACGATTGCTCTGTCACGTTGCCGACTGACCCTTCTTTGTCCTGTCCTTACGCCGGCACGCCGGCTTCTGATCAGGACCGGAAATGATTGACATGATTCCCTGTCTGGGTTTTATTGAACGTGATTGTCTGGATTGAACGTCCCTATTCAGCTCCAGCGCTGTCACCTGGTCGGATCATGCCACAAGGGTGGCTGTCGTCGTGGGCGGCCCGCCGGGGAGAATCGCATCCCCTGGCATAGAACCCGAAAACCCGATACTGAACGGACACAAACAAACAATCTTCGGTCGTCAGAGGAAGCCCCATGGACAGCCCCCGCAATAAAGTAACTGGTATTCTGGTCGCCTTTGCTGCCCTGATGGTCATCATCGCCGGCCTGAAAGCGTCCCAGGCATTACTGGTTCCCTTTCTGCTGGCTTTTTTCATTTCCATTATCTGCGCCGGACCATTCTACTGGCTGCGGCACCGCCGGGTACCGGCCTGGCTCGCGCTGCTGATTGTCATTGTTTTCGTCATGTTTGGTGGCCTGCTGGTATTGACGATCATCGGTACCTCGGTCAATGATTTTACCAGTCAACTGCCGGTCTACGAGCAGCAGCTGCGTTCCCAGACGCTGATCCTGATCGACTGGCTTGATCGTTTCGGCATCCAGATTTCACGCCAGCTGCTCTTTGATCATTTTGATCCGGGCTCAATCATCCAGTATACCGGCAGAATGCTGTCGGCCGCCGGCAATGTACTGACCAACTCCTTTCTGATTCTGCTGACGGTTATTTTCATTCTCTTCGAGGCAGCAGGCATGCCTAACAAGTTACGCGCCGCCCTGAACGATGCCGACGCCTCCCTGGACTCCTACGAACGCTTTGTCAAAGGGGTCCGCAAGTATCTGGTCATCAAAACCCTGATCAGTCTGGTCACCGGCCTGGTGGTTACAGCCGTTTTGATGATCATCGGCCTGGATTACGCGATGCTCTGGGGGCTGATCGCCTTTCTCCTCAACTATGTCCCCAATATCGGCTCTATCATCGCCGCCGTCCCGGCAGTGCTTCTCGCCCTGGTCCAACTCGGTCCTCTGCATGCTGTTCTGGTAGCCGGCTTCTACGCAGCCATCAACGTGATTATGGGGAACGCGGTGGAACCGCGCCTGATGGGGAAGAGTCTGGGACTGTCAACATTGGTGGTTTTTCTGTCATTGGTTTTCTGGGGCTGGGTTCTGGGTCCGGTCGGCATGCTGCTGTCAGTTCCATTAACCATGATCATGAAGATCGCTCTCGAGCAAAATCCATCGACCCGCTGGCTGGCCATCATACTCGGATCCGATGTGTCCGAACAGCCCCCGGCGGACCACGCAGACACAGAGAAAGCCGCCAGCGGGGCGGCCTGACAACCCCACAGAGAGATAATGATAAAACGACCTTTTGGACAGACAGGTACTGAGCTTTCCCTTATCAGTTTTGGCGGCATGCGATTTCCCGATCCGACCGATCTGGACAAAAGCGCTGAACTGGTCCACTACGCCCGGCAACAGGGAATCAACTATTTCGATACCGCCCCCCTGTACTGCGACAGCCGCAGTGAATCGATTTTCGGTCATGCTTTTAAGGAGGTGCCACGTGAGCATTTCTACATCGGCACCAAGTGCTTTCACCCCGCGGGCAGTGACTTGCGCCGCAGCCTCGAACAGAGCCTGGAACGATTGCAACTTGATTTTGTCGACTTCTTCTACATCTGGTACCTGCTTGATCGCGACGACTGGCACCGGCGTCTTGACCAGGGCGCAGTTGCTGCTGCAATAAAAGCCAAAGAAGAGGGGCTGATCAGGCATCTGGTCTGTTCAGCCCATATGGAAGGTGACGAGTTGACCGAGGTTCTTGATTCCGGCTGCTGCGAAGGGGTCCTTTTGGGCTACAACGCCATCAATTTCCCCTACCGGCAAGGTGCGGTGGAGCATGCCGGTCACCAGGGGTTGGGGGTCATCACCATGAATCCTCTCGGTGGCGGCCTGATTCCCCGCAACCCGGAACGTTTTTCCTTTCTGCAGAACGAAAATGACCCGAGTGTCGTCAGTGCCGCCCTGCGTTTTAATCTGTCACATCCTGCCATTACCTCGGCTTTGGTGGGGTTTACGTCGACGGCGGAAATTGATGAAGCCGTAGCCGCTGTAGCTGACTTTCACCCCTGGTCGGCGGCAGAACGGGCGCGCATTGAACAGCATCTGCAGCAATCTTTTGACGGTCTCTGTACCAGTTGTGGCTACTGCCTTCCCTGTCCGGTAGATATTCCCATCCCCAAATTTCTTGATGCCTACAACCAGTTGATCCTCAGCCACGGTGACGACAAAACGGTCGATGACCGTTTTCGCCTGCACTGGAACCTCGATCGACAGATTGCCGCCGCCTGTACCCGCTGTGGTCTGTGCGAAAAACGGTGCACCCAGCACCTGCCGATCATCGAGCGCTTGAGCGAACTTGCCGGCGATCCGGATGCTTGACATTCCTGATTGACAAACACGCTGCCGGATGCAATATTTAAAGTTCATGAATTAATCTGAGCAAAGAATTTTCTGCTGCTCTCTAACCTCCATCCTCGATGAGCGAGGCAGTATGAGAATCACGTTGACTGGGGGATTACTGCTGGCCGGCCTTTTTTTCTGCTTCGTCCAGGTACAGGCCGAACCGCTGAGCAGTTTTGAACCTTTTCGTCACCATAATGCAGTAATTCTGCTCATCGACCCCGCCTCGGGTGAGATTGTCGACGCCAATAATGCCGCCGCTTCCTATTACGGCTACTCGTACGAGCAGTTACTGGACAGAAAAATCCAGCAGATCAACACCCTCAGTCTACCGGAAACGGAACAGGAAATTCGCCGGGCCGAGCGTGAACGGCGCAGCTATTTTGTCTTCCGCCATCGTCTCGCCGACGGCGATATCCGCCCGGTTGAAGTCTATTCGTCCCCCCTGGTTATTGACGGTCGCAGGCTGCTGTTATCGATCATCCATGACGTGTCCGGTCGCAATTCTCTCGAAGAATCGCTGATCAAAAATGAAACGCGGCTGCGCTTTGCCGAACGGGTTGCCCAACTCGGACACTGGGTCCTGGACCTGGGCACCGATAGTTACCATTTTTCCGAGGGCGCCCTTGAGCTGCTCGGCCTTGAAAACCCGGTACAATCAGCGCCTGATCTGCGCCGGATGATTCTACCCGAATATCGCCCCCAGATGGTTGAAGCCCACAATCGGCTGCTGTTCGACAACACCTCCTACGACATCAACGTGCGCTTCCAACGCCCCGATGGCCGCGTCATCGATCTCAATTCCCAGGGTTTTTACGACAGCAACGAGAACCGGGTTTTCGGCATCATTCATGATATCACCAAAACGCAGGAAGCAATGCGGCAGCTTGCGGCGCGCACAGCATTTTACAACCGTCTGGCCGCTGCTGCCGTCATTGTGCTACTGGGCATTGTCGTCCTGCTGTACTATGCCGTGCAACGCAGCAAACGCGCCGAACAGGCCCTGGCCACCAGCAAGGCCGAGGTTCAGGAAAGCTACGACATGACCCGGCTGTTGCTCGATTCCACTGCTGAGGGGATTTACGGAATCGATCGTCAGGGCATCTGTATGTTCTGCAACAGCGCCTGTCTGAAAATCCTCGGGCATGAACAGCCGCAGGACCTGATCGGCGCCAATATCCACGAGAAAATCCATCATCGTCATGCCGACGGCAGCCCTTTTCCCGCCGAAGAATGCCGGCTGGTCCGCAATATCGACCAGTCAATTCACAGCGACGAAGAACTGTTCTGGCACACCGATGGCCGTGGTGTTGCAGTTGAATACTGGTCTCACCCCATGCGTCGTGACGGCGAAACCGTCGGTGCGGTTGTCACCTTTCTTGACATCAGCGAACGCAAGGCGCAGGAAAATGCCCTGCGTCGGAGTGAAGAACGTAACCGGGCCCTGGTCGACGCCATCCCTGATGTGATCTTTGTGCTGGATGAAACCGGTACCTTCACCGATATCCATGTTCCCGCACACGCGCCGCCCCTGCTGATGAAAGCCGACAGGTTTGTCGGTCGCAATATTGACGAAACACTCCCCGACACCCTTGCCGCCCGTGTCCGGCAGGCCATGGAAGAAGCGCGGCACAGCGGAGCCACCTCCAGCTTTGAGTATCAGTTGAACACCGCAGGTAGCGAGCGTTTTTACGAAAGCCGGATGGTTTATATGATCGAGTCAGGCTTTATTGCCCTGATTCGTGACATCAGCCCTCGAAAAGCTGCCGAAAACGCCCTGAAACAAAAAAACGAGGAGATGGAACATTTTGTCTACAGCGTCTCCCATGACCTGAAGAGTCCGCTGGTGACGATCAAATCCTTCCTGAACATGCTTCTTCAGGACATCCAGGAGCAGAATCAACAGCAGATTAACGAGGATGTGCGCTATATCGCCGGGGCTGCTGATCGCATGGATGAACTGCTGGCCGCCCTGCTCGCCCTGTCACGGGTAGGACGTACCGAAGGAGATCCACAGACCATCCATGCTGCCGAACTGATAGAACAGTGCCTGGTTTCCCTGTCCGGATCGGTGCGCGAAAAACAGATCGATATCCGTGTCGCCGAAATCGATCAGAAACTCTCTGGTGATCCGGTGCGTCTGGGGCAGATCTGGCAGAATCTGGTTGAAAATGCCATCAAATATCTGGGCGATCAGCCCAGGCCACGGATTGATATCGGGGTGGAACAGCGAGGAGACATCCCGACGTTTTTTGTTCGTGACAACGGTATCGGCATCGATCCGGAGCATGCTGAACGGATTTTTGCTCTTTTTGCCCAGCTTGATCCACAGAGTTACGGCTGCGGCCTGGGGCTGCCGATGGTAAAAAAGATTGTCGAATTACACCAGGGCAGTGTATGGTTCGAGTCGGAGGGGAAAGGAAAAGGCAGCAGTTTCTACTTTACCCTCCCGGGAGCTACCATGGCCGCAAAGGAGGAACAATGAAAACAGGGGAACCGATCGTTATTCTGCTGGCTGAAGATGACCCGGCCCACGCCGAGATTATCCGTCGAACCATGAAGGTCTCACGGATTGCCAATCGCATGGAGCATGTTGCCGACGGTCAACTGGCGCTGGATTATCTCTATCGCCGTGAGGGGTTTGCCGATCCTGCTGTTTCCCCGCGACCGGGGGTGATTCTACTCGACCTGCGTATGCCCCGTATTGATGGTCTGGATGTGTTGCGACAAATCAAAAGTGACCCGGATCTGACTCGCATCCCGACCGTCATTCTTACCACCTCGGCAGCTGAAATAGATGTTGCCAGGGCCTATGACGCCCATGCCAACAGTTACCTGGTTAAACCCGTTGACTTTGACAAGTTCACCAAGATGATGGATACCGTTGGTTATTACTGGCTGATGTGGAATTGCAATCCGTAAAACGCATTCAGCCGTTTAGGCTTTGGGGCTTATGTTAAAAAACATGACCCATATACTCATCGTTGACGATGAACCCTCCCACGCCGCACTGATCCGACGCGCCCTGCTTGATACCAGTGACGATATCAGTGTGTGTCTTGCCGCCGACATCCAGACCTGTCGCGAAAAGATCGCTGCGCAGCGCCCGGACATGATCCTGCTTGATCTCAACCTCCCGGACGGCGGAACCCTTGATTTTCTTGAACAGATTTCATCAACAAACGCCTTTCCGATTCTGATTATGACCTCGTCCGGCAGCGAAGCGCTTGCTGTTCAAGCCCTCAAGGCCGGTGCCATCGACTACCTGGTGAAAAGCCCGCAGATATTTAACGACATGCCCCGCATCATTGAACGCTGTCTGCGCGAATGGCAGATCCAACAGCAGCATCGCCAGGCGATCAATGCCCTGCGCGAGAGCGAGCAGCGGTTTCGTTCCCTGCTGCAGGACGTTCGCTCAGTTGCAGTTCAGGGCTACAGCAGTGACGGCACCGTCCATTACTGGAATCGCGCCTCCGAAGAACTCTACGGTTATCCGGCAATGGAGGCCCTGGGACGCAATATCTGCAATCTGATTATTCCCGACGATCTGGCCGATGAGGTCCATCGTAACATTGATGAAATGAGCAAAAGTGCGACACCCGCACCATCACAGGAGTACTGCCTCAAGCGCAAAGACGGCTCCGAAGTCGTCGTCTTTACCAGTCATGCGGTTCTGACCCAGCCGAATCGACCGGCGGAATTTTATTGCATCGATATTGACATTACCGAACGCAAAAAAAATGAAATCCAATTGAACAAACTCAGCCAGGTGGTCGAACAAAGCCCGGCCATGGTGATTATTACCGACCTGAACGGAACCATTGAATACGTCAATCCGTTTTTCAGTAAAGTTACCGGCTATGCTGCAGAAGAGATGATCGGGACGGCTTTTAACCGATTCCAGCTTAATGGCATGTCGGAGCAGGACTACCAGCAGATCTGGCAGCAGCTGGAAAAGGGGGAAGACTGGCAGGGGGAGCTGTACAATATCCGTAAGGATGGCACTCGTTATTGGGAGCGCGCCCTGATTTCGCCCTTACGCAATGAACAGGGAGAAACCACCAACTACATCAGTATCAGGGAAGATATCAGTCGTCACAAGCTCTATGAACAGCAACTGCAATATCAGGCTACCCATGATACTCTGACCGGCCTGGTCAACCGCTCCCTGCTCCATGACCGCATTGACCAGGCCATCCACCAGGCCCAGCGCAACAACAGAAGCGTTGCCCTGTTACTGCTTGATCTTGATGAATTCAAAATGATCAACGACACCCTCGGCCATGCTATTGGCGATAAGCTTCTTTGTGAGGCGGCGTCACGACTGAAAGGTATCGTCCGTGAAACCGATACGGTTGCCCGCCTTGGGGGTGACGAATTTGTGGTTCTGCTGACGGACCTC
>JAWLDI010000025.1:0-23052 GCA_041686715.1 Pelovirga sp. | reverse complement strand
CCAGCCGGTCCCTGTTAATACCGGTCGCATTGATAATCAGCCCCGTGCCGACAGTTGTGATCCGCTCCGAACTCAATAAGTTGACAGCACGCCACCAGCTCATATTGAAATCATGAATATTGATGTCATCATCCATCAGTACCAATAACCGCGCGCGGTTCAGCATGGTCTTTGTTGTCAATTGCCGGATCAATTCGGCCACCTCTGCAGCGGCACAAGCACGAACGGCAATTATTGCTACTCCATGAAAAATTGTCATCCCGGGCATGGCGATATCAGCAACCAGCGGAAAATCATAACAGAGCATTTCCCGCAGCAGGAGCTCATTGAGCTTTGCCAATTGAATATTCTCGCTCGGCGGTGGTCCAACGACGGTCACCGGCATGATTGGCTGCTGACGATGGCGAACCGCCGTAACCTTCATCAGCGGACAGTCGTCGCGCTTTACGTATTGTCCGCTATGATTTCCAAACGGTCCTTCGCTGATCCGCTCTGCCGGTCGTATTTCGCCCTCTATGATGATTTCCGCGGTTGCCGGCACGCTCAAGGGTTGTGTTGAACAGGGGGCCAGGGCAACCGGTCTGTCGCTTATCGCTGCGGCAAAAGCGTACTCACTGCAGCCGGACGGCAGCGGTGCCGCCGCGGCCCAGAATAGAGCCGGATCCGGTCCAATTATCAGGGCTACGGGTAAAGCTTCAGCGCGTTCTTCTGCCTGCTGCAAATGATAAGCGGCCCCGGAACCTGTCGCAAAATTTAACGCGATGGCCTGATCGTCCACAATTGCTGCACGGTACAGTCCCAGATTGCAGGATCCATCCACGGGGGAGGCGGTATGGGTCAGGGCCAGAGTCAGATAAGGGTCTTTCTCATCCGGCCAGCTGCGCAAGGCGGGCAGATCTTTCAGGCCGAGTTCCCTTTGTTGATACTCTGGCACTGCAAAAGATTCTGCCGTTTTATTACAAGCATTTGTCAGATTGACAGCAGCAGTCTGCGTTCCCGAATGGATCAATGCCCTGATTTTTTCAAGCAACTCCTGTTCATTGTCAACTAGCATCTGCAGCAGGCGCGCTCTGGTTCCGAAGAGATTTGCCGCAACCTGCACCGTTGTTCCTTTTACCGCTTCGAACAGCAGTGCGCTGCCACTATCGTCGGCCATAAATTCGCGTCTGCAGAGCGCGGCAATCTCCAGGTCAGAGTCGACCAGGGTCCTGACTCTTTTTAGCTCCCTGTTGATCATTAAATCACGTAGATACGCTCGAAAGGCCATCCGTAATACCCTTCTGTGTCAAAAAACCTGATCGTAGCGATTCAACCTCCGGTCGGGCTGGAGCTGAATTATCAACCCTGACTTATATCATAAAAAAAGCCCTCCAGCGAACCGAAGGGCTTTACGATCATAGCAGCAGGCAGTTTGTCAGAAGCCGGCCATTTTGGCAAACTGCATCAGGGCTCCCGGCACCACACCAAGGTAGAGCACACCTGCAACAGCGATAACGATAGACAGTGCCGTTGCCGGATAAATTTTCACCCAGGAGAAATCTTCCTGCGGATCCTTAAAGTACATGTGAACCATGATGCGCAGGTAATAATAGAGGGATACTGCCGAATTCAGTACGCCCAATACTGCCAGCCAGATAAATCCGGCATTAATAGCTCCGGCAAAAATGTAAAATTTACCGGTAAAACCAGCTGTCGGGGGCAGGCCCATCAGGGCGAACAGGAAGATACAGAAGGCAATACCAAGCAGCGGCTGTTTGTAACCAAGCCCGGAGACACCTTCAAGGGTCAGATTTTCCTCTCCACGCCGGCCGATCAATATGAGAATGGCAAATGCACCCATGTTCATGAAGGTATAAACCAGCATATAGAACATGACCCCGGACATCCCGATTTCATTCCAGGCCACCAGGCCCACCATGGCATAACCGGCATGAGCAATAGATGAGTAGGCCAGCATCCGCTTGAGATCTTTCTGACTCAAGGCAATCAGGTTGCCCACGGTCATGGTCAGCACAGCCAGAACCCAGAAAACGGTCGTCAAATGATCCTGCATGCCTTCCAGGCAGACAAAGGTTACTCTGATCAGGGCGGCAAACGCAGCGGCTTTAGGGCCGGCGCTCATAAACGCAGTAATCGGTGTCGGTGCTCCCTGGTAAACGTCAGGAGTCCACATGTGGAAAGGTACAGCGGCAATCTTGAAAAAGAACCCGGTCAACATCAGCAAGCCGCCGGCGATGAACATGATATTCATGGTAACGTCAGGGTTTGCCTGGACATAGGCACCAATGTCATAGATCTTGGTCGTACCACTGACACCGTAGAGCAGCGCCATTCCGTACAGCAGAAATCCGGTTGAAAATGCCCCAAGAAAGAAATACTTGAGTCCCGATTCGTTGCAGCGCTCCTGGTCACGAAAAAACCCGGCAAGGACATACAATGATACCGACAGGACCTCAAGACCGAGGAAGATAGTGATCAGATCCGTTCCTGAAACCATCCACATGGCACCTGCGGTCGTGAACAGTATCAACGGATAATACTCTCCTACCGGAAAGTTCTCACGCTTGAGATATTCATCCGACATGAGAATGGTAAGCCCGGCAGCAAGGATACAGATCATACTGAAAAAGGCCGCAAAGTTATCCAACTGCACACTGCCGGCAAACCCGAACTGAGTATCGTTCCACCCCATGATGGTGACGATACCTGCAACGACTAAGGAGGCAATGCTCAGCCAGGCAACATGAATGGTTTTTCCACGCGGGGAAAAGACCGCAACCAGAAGTAGTGCCATACCGGCCACTGTCAGTATCAGTGAAGGCATGACGGCTTGCAAGTTCACATTCTGGATGGCTTCTTGAACCAGATTTTCCATCGAACAGCTCCTCGGAACCAGTGTTTATTCAATCAACAATTATTTATTTTCCAACACGTTAGCAACCGTTGGTTGCACCACTTCAACCACGGCAACCTGGTTGTTCATCTGATCGATCAATTGCTCGAGAGCGGGATTCATCTTGTCAAAGAACGTGTTCGGATAAATACCGATCCAGAAAACAAACAACAGTAGCGGCAGCATAATGACAATTTCACGGGCGGAAAGATCCTTGATATCTTCATTGGCCGGATTGGTCACTTTGCCGAACATGATGCGCTGATAAACCCAGAGCATGTAAACAGCAGCGAGAATAACCCCTGTTGTTGCGAAAACAGCGAACCAGCGCAGGTTACTCTCGAAGGCACCCATCAGCGCCAGAAACTCACCAACAAAACCATTGGTGCCGGGCAGACCGATGGAAGAAAACGTAATAATCAGAAAGATTGTCGCAAATACGGGCATTTTAACCGCCAGCCCGCCGAACTCCGAAATCTGACGGGTATGACGACGCTCGTACAGGAATCCGACAATAAGGAAGAGGGCGCCGGTGGAAATACCGTGATTAATCATCTGGATCATGCCGCCGGCCATTCCCTGCATGTTGAGGGCAAAGAGGCCAAGCATGACAAAGCCAAGGTGAGCAACGGATGAGTAGGCGACCAGTTTTTTCACATCTTCCTGCATCATGGCAACCAGTGAACCGTAGATGATACCGACCACGGACAGGAAGGCCAGAAAGGGAATGAAGGTGTGCAGGGCCTCAGGAAACAGCGGCATGGCAAAGCGCACATACCCGTAAGTACCCATTTTCAGCAAGACTGCGGCCAGGATTACGGAACCGGCAGTCGGTGCTTCTGTGTGCGCGTCCGGCAACCAGGTATGCAACGGGAAAATCGGCACCTTAATAGCGAAGCTGAAGCCGAAGGCCAGGAACAGCCAGAACTGCGCATTGTAGGGAATATCTAGCTGGTAGAACTCAGCGACACCAAAACCGCTGACCGGAGATCCACTTTGCACCGCATAGTAATAAACAAAGATGATACCAACCAGCATCAGCAAGGAGCCGACAGCGGTATAGATGAAGAACTTGACAGCAGCATAGATACGGTTCGAACCGCCCCAGATACCGATGAGGAAATACATCGGAATCAGCATCAGTTCCCAGAAAATGTAAAACAGGAACAGATCAAGTGAAATGAAAGCGCCGAGCATCCCGGTCTGCAGCAGCAACAGCATGGCCATGAAGCCCTTGATGTTTTTCTTCACTGCGTTCCAGGTTGACAGAATCGCTATAGGCATAATGAAGGTAGTCAACATCACCAGCCACAGGCTGATGCCGTCAACACCGACATTGTAGTTCATCTGAAAAAATTCACCGACGTGAATCCACTCATAGAACTCACGGTAGTGCATTCCACCCGAAGTTTTGAACACATTGTCAAACGCCAGCGGAAGGCTGATTAAAAACGTAAGCAGAGAAACAGCCAAAGCAAAGCCTTTAAGCATTGCTTCATTGTCCCGTGGGATAAACAGCAGGGCAACCATACCCACCAACGGGAGGAAAGTCATAATACTGAGAAGGTTATCAGCCATGTGGAAACGCTCCTTGTAGCTTTATCGTATTCGCGGGCGAAATCAGCAACTAACCAAAGACATAAAAGCCGACGATCACGACTACGCCGACCACCATGGCCACTGCGTAGTTATACATGTATCCCGTCTGGGTATAGCGCAAACCGGCACCAAGTCCTTTAAATACCCAGGCGCTGCCGTTAACGATCCCATCGACAATTTTGACATCAAAAATGCGCCAGAGGAACGTGCCGAAACGCTTGCAGGGATTGACAAACAGAAAGTCATATAATTCATCGATATACCACTTGTTGAAGACAAAGCGATACAGGCCGGCAAATCTGGCGGTAAACTGAGCCGGAAGAGCCGGATTTTTCATGTACATCAGCCAGGCCATATAGATACCAAACAGGGCAATGGATACCGACAGGGCAATCAGAGTGTATTCAACTGCGTGGGAACCATGAGCGTGAAGATCATGCAGCTCCTGAGCATGGCCGAAAACCGGTGCCAGGAAGTTGCCGAAGTGATTGCTGCCACCAAGAATTTTCGGGACCCCGACATAACCGCCGACAACGGCAAGGAAGGCCAGAATCATCAACGGGACAGTAATGGTCCAGGGTGATTCAGGAATATGGTCTTTGGCACGGGCATCTGTGCGCTGGGCACCAAAGAAGGTCATGAACACCAGGCGGAACATGTAGAATGCGGTCATACCGGCCACACATACAGCAATAATCCAGAAAATCGGGTGCCCGGCGGTAGATCCAAAAGACCACCAGAGAATTTCATCTTTGGAAAAGAATCCGGAGAACAGGGGCACACCGGCAATAGCAATGGTAGAGAGCAGGAAGGTCCAGTAGGTAATCGGCATTTTGGAACGCAAACCACCCATATTGCGCATGTCCTGGGGATCATCATGCAGATGCGCATGATGATATGCATGATGCATGGCATGAATAACGGAGCCGGATCCGAGGAACAGGCAAGCCTTGAAGAAGGCGTGGGTCATAAGATGGAAGATACCGGCAGAGAACGCGCCGACCCCCATGGCCAGAAACATATAGCCAAGCTGCGACACGGTTGAATAGGCCAGCACCCTTTTGATGTCATTCTGGGCAAAACCGATAGAAGCGGCAAGAAATGCCGTGGCTGCGCCGATGATGGCGATCGTCATCATCGTTGATGGTGCCATGGCGAAAAGAATATTCATCCTCCCGATCATGTAGACACCGGCAGTGACCATGGTGGCCGCATGGATAAGAGCCGAAACGGGGGTCGGCCCTTCCATGGCGTCGGGCAGCCAGGTAAACAGCGGTATTTGTGCTGATTTCCCGGTAGCACCGAGGAAAAAAGCCAGGGTCACAATGGTAATCAGCGCACCACCGGACTCAAGCAGATGCGCATTGGCGGCTATTTCAACAAAATTGATGGTCCAGACACCGTTACCAGCCAGGGCCCAGAAGAGAATAAACAGACCGCAGAGAAAACCGAAATCACCGACCCGGTTGACTACAAACGCCTTTTTGGCGGCGTCGCTGGCGCTCTTTTTCTCATAATAGTAACCGATCAACAGATAGGAACACAGACCGACACCTTCCCAGCCAATGAACATGACCAGAGCATTGCCGCCAAGAACCAGCATCAGCATGGCAAAGGCGAACAGGTTCAGGTAGCTGAAGAACCGATAATAACCTGTTTCTCCATGCATGTAACCGATGGAGTACAGATGAATCAGAGTACCAACGCCGGTAACCACCAGAATCATGACCGCCGAGAGAGGATCAAGCAGCAACTCCCAGTTCACCTGAAGATTGCCAACCGTTATCCAGGAGGCGAGAACAATTTCATGGACTTTTTCGGTATCACCGAGCAGCCTGAAAAAATTCTGCACCGCCACCAGGAATGACAGGACCATCATCAGGGTACCGATGCCGCCGATGACCGCTTCATTCTTGATCTTCTTGCCGAACAGGCCGTTAATTATCGCCCCGAGAAGCGGGAAGAATGGGATGAGCCACAGATTACCGTACATCAAACTCTCCTATTAGCTGAAACACCCGTAAACGCGGTAAGTATCACCACTTGAGCATATTAAAATCGTCGACGTCGAGTGATTCCTTATTGCGGTAAAACGCAATGATCAACGCCAGACCTACAGCCGCTTCAGCAGCAGCAACCGTCATAACAAAAAACACGAAGATCTGGCCGTCCATGTTGCCGACATGCCGCGATAGCGCAACAAAGGTCAGATTTACCGCATTGAGCATGACCTCGATGCACATAAAAACAACAATGGCATTCTTACGTGTGAGGACTCCGAAGGTACCTATTGCGAACAGAATAGCGCTCAACAGCAGGTAGTGAGTAACAGTAATCATGTTGTATCTCCCAGGTCGTTCTCTGTTAGACTTTTTGTTTCGCGAGGATCAGGGCACCGAGAATAGCAATCAGCAACAAGACGCCGGCAATTTCAAAGGGGAGGACAAAATCCAGAAACAATGCCCGGCCAATCAACTCGGTATGACCGATCTCGTCAATTACTGCGCTTGTTATTTCCCCACCTGTACCTGTTGCTTCACCGAAGCGCACAAACTGGCTCGCTACCAGCAGCATCAATACAGACAGTAATCCGGCACCGGCAGCCCCATGCATGTAACGCCCTTTGATAGTTTTGCCGAAATTAAGCAGCATAATAACAAAGATGATCAGCACGATAATGGCGCCGGCATAAACAATAATCTGTATGGCCGCCATAAACGGTGATTCAAGCATCACGTAAAATACAGCGAGACACAGAAACGTCGTTACCAGGTTCAGAGCGCTGTTGATCGGGTTGCGGCACTTGATAACGAATATTGCCGAGACAATCGCGACCCCTGCAACAAGATAAAAGAATAAAGTTTCCATTGAGTACGCAGCTCCTTGTTACGACTTGAGAAGACGTGCTTTGTCAAACACAAAATCTTCCCGTTTGTAGTTTGCCAGCTCGTAGGCGCTCGTCATTTCGATAGCTTCCACAGGGCAGGCCTCTACGCAGTAGCCACAGAAAATACAACGCAACAGGTCGATTTCATAGACTTTCGGGTACTTTTCGCCTTTTTCGTTCTCTTCCGATTCGACCGTAATGCATTTGGCCGGACAAACGGTCGGGCACAGATAGCAGGCGACACACTTTTCACGATCCTGAGCAGGCACCAGACGATGCAATCCGCGGAAACGGGGGGCAATCTCCAGCCGTTGCTTGGGATAAGCCACCGTTGTGGAATTGCCCGGCAGCAGATGCTTCAGCGTTATACTCAAACCTTTGGCAAACTCTTTAAACATATCTATCCTCTACGCAACTTGTGGTTATTGCCAGAGCAGTACTGCAATACCGGTAAATACGATATTTGCAAGTGCCAGGGGAAGCAGAACTTTCCAGCCCAGATACATCAGCTGGTCATAACGCAGACGGGGGAAGGTTGCCCGAATCCAGATGAAGCAGAACATGAACGCGAACACCTTGATCAGGAAATTCATCCAGCCGAAGAACGGTCCGCCCCAGCCACCAAGGAACAGGGTCGTGGCAATCGCGGAAATGGTAATCATGTTAGCGTATTCAGCCATGAAGAAGAGGGCATACTTCATAGAGGAATATTCCGTGCAGAAACCGGATACCAGCTCGGTCTCCGCTTCGGGAAGGTCGAACGGTGTACGGTTGATCTCCGCCATGGAGGCGATAATAAACAGGCCGAAAGCCAGAGGCTGCGAGAAAATATACCAGTTGGGAATATACTGCAACGCCTCAAGGCCCCATAAAGGCGCCTGCTGCGCGATAACAATACCACGCATGCTGAGCGTCTCAGACAACATGAAAACGGCAACAATGGACAAACCGGCAGCGAGTTCGTAAGAAATCATCTGTGCTGTGGAGCGGATGCCGCCAAGCAGGGCGTACTTGCTGTTGGAGGCCAGACCGGCCAGGACGATACCGTAGACACCCAGTCCGGCCATCGCCAGGATGAACAGTACACCAATATTCAAATCGGTAATCTGCATCGGTACTACATACAGAACTCCGTCGTAAGTGAAATGGAGATCGCCCCCGAAGGGTATGACCGCAATCGCCACAAAAGCCGGGGCCAGAAGCATCATCGGGGCCAGGGCAAAGGCGAATGCATGTGCCTGAGAGGGGATCATGTCCTCTTTGAAAAAGAGCTTCAACCCATCAGCAATCGGCTGCAGCAAGCCTTTGGGACCGGTCATTGTCGGTCCAAGCCGCGTCTGCATCCGACCGATGATTTTTCTCTCTGCATAGGTTGCGTATGCGACGATCAGCAGCATGACGACAAAAGCAACTGCTATCTTCATCAGCATCGCAACCGTATACAGTACAGGTGTGTTCGAGAGTGTCAGAACTTCTGGCGTCATGACCATCCTCTTTCTTCTTAAGCTATGGCATTTCTGCCGATTTTAGGTCGATAGAAACTATCAACAGCACAACACAGATCTATAGTTCGATCAGACTTTGGACGGTTCAACCGCAATCACGGCCTGGCCGTTATAAATTTTATTCAGCTCCAGTTCAGCGAAATGATAAGGCGCAAAAAGCACCCCCTGAGGCAACCGGTTATCGACTTTAACCTTGCTCTTAATTGCCTTTTCACCAACAGTCAGCTTGATAACATCGTCGGTTTTTACATCAAACGTGGCCGCATCCTCACGGCTGAATTCGATGTAAGCTTCCGGACAAACGGAAGTAGGCCCTTTGGCTCGTGTCGAAATGGAACCGCTATGATAGAGGGCGCTGCCCACAAGTAACTGATAATCGGCGCTCAGGGGTTCACCAGCGGCAACGGGAACCAGCTGTTTTTTGGCAGGTGCCAGCGTTTCACCGCCCCAGACCTCTCCTTGCGGGCCAATTTTTTCAAACTCAATGCCACCATAGGATGTGACCTCGGCAGCCAGGTCGGTAAAGGCCGCGGCGGCGTCAGCAGGAGCATCCTTGCCGAGCCTGCCAAGCAACTGCTGGAATATGGCAAAGTCGGATTTTGCTTCTCCCGGCGACTTTATTCCGGCCCGGACCCGTTGTATGCGTCGCTCGGCATTGGTGAAAGTACCTTCTTTTTCAGCAAAGGATGCTGCCGGCAGAACCACATCAGCATACCTGGCTGTTTCAGTCAGAAACAGATCCTGAACAACGAGGAACGTCTTATCAATGGCTTTTTCCACCAGATCACGGTTCGGATAAGTCACCAGGGGATCTTCGCCGACCAGATACAGCGCCGGGAGCTTCCCTTCAGCCGCAGCACCCAACATCTGTTGCGCACCAAGACCAGCCGGACCGGGCAGAATGCCAAGGTCAATGGCACCCTGACTGTTTGCCTTTTCACCACAGAGATAGAGGCCGGATCCGTCGCGACCGGCGATTCCTGTGAGTAAGGCCAGATTGGCCGCTGCCGTGGCTATTTCTTTACTTATAGCCGTATAGGGAAGCCCATAGGCAACGACAATGGCGGCTCTCTCGGCCCCTGCAAGCTCTCGGGCCGTCTTTTTCAGCGCTTCGGCATCACAGCCGACAGTTTTGGCAACGGCTTCCGGAGTGTACTCAGCCAGGGACTTTTGCAGTTCTGCCACGCCCTGCAGATCATCTGTTGCACCCAAGCCTTCGGCCAGGACAACATGGCACAGGGCATTGATCACGTTCAGCTCACAACCCGGCTTATGCAACAGAGTCCGTGCATTCGGCAGCTTACTGAGTTTGCCGCGCTTGTCTGCAATAACGGCCAACTGTGCCTCATTGAGGCGTATTGCCTGGTTAATGACCATGCCGAAGACCGGATGAGTCTCGTAGAAATCAGAGCGAATCGCAAGGATCGATTGGCAGGATTCCACCTGTGGGAAGGTGCCGGTCGAAGCCGTAATCCCCAGAGTTTCAGCCAGACCCTCGGTTACGCCTTTGTAGCACTCCCCACCGGAATGATCCAGGTTCTGGGTACCCACAGCTGAACTGACACCTTTGAGCAGCAGCAACTCCTCATTGGTCAGGCGCGCGCCGCTGATAATGCCGAGATCCTTGCCTGCAGCTTGAAATTTGTCAGCAATTGTGTTGAGAGCTACTTCCCAGGAGACTTCTTTCAAGGTACCGCCGGTTCTGACCATCGGCATCTTCAGGCGCCCGGAATCATTGACATAGGAGTAACCAAAGCGACCGCGAACACACAGGTTGCCATGGTTGACACCGGTATCCTCATTGAAACGGATCGTCTGAACCTGGTTGTCCTTTACCCCGAGGGTTACAGTGCAGCCATTGCCACAATAGCCGCAGACCGAATCGACCTCTTTGAGCTGCCAGGGTCGGGCCTTGAACTTGAAGGGGCGCGGCAGGATAGCCCCAACCGGACACATGGATACGCACTGGCCGCAAAATTCACAATTCAGGCCACGATCGAAGGCGGTCGCTATTTTGGTTTCAAAACCACGGTTGATAAAGGAGTAGGACCCATACCCGACAATCTCGTCACAAACACGCACACACTTGCCGCATAAAACACAGCGGTTCATGTTACGTTCGATCAGCGGATTGACTTCATCTGTCGGCAGGTCAAACTTTTCTCCCTTGAACCGGTTGGTAACAACTTCGTACTCATAGGTCAGATCCTGCAAGTCGCACTCGCCGCCCTTGTCACAGACAGGACAGTCAACAACATGGTTAACCAGAAGAAATTCCAGGACCGTTTTGCGGACCTTGCGTATTTCGTCGGACATGGTTGAGACAACCATTCCTTCGGTTACCGGTGTCGTACAGGATGGGATCAGGCGCCCCTTCATCTGCTCAACTTCGACCAGGCAGATCCGGCAGGCACCGTATGGCAACAGCTTTTTGGCATAACAGAGCACCGGTATGTAAATACCGTTCTCTTTGGCCGCCTCATATATCGTCGACGTTTTGGCGGTTGTGATCTGTTTTCCGTCAATCGTTAGATTAACCATCTTGACCTCTTATATCTCAAGCTGTGAATGCGATCATTCAATCGCCATGAAGCGGCAGGCATCGTAACAGGAGGTACACCTGGTGCATTTATCCAGATCAATCCAGGCGACTTTGCCTTTTTCCCACTCGATAGCGTCCACCGGACAGATACGGGGACAGATACCGCACTTTTTGCATTTTTCTTCAATCACCCGAAAATGCAGCAACTCTTTACAGGAGTGAGATGGACATTCCTTTTCCTTGATATGTGTCTCGTACTCGTGACGGAAATACCGAATCGTTGACAGGACCGGATTCGGTGCTGTCTGACCAAGACCGCAGAGCGAGCTTTTCTTGATGTCGTAGGCCATATCTTCGAGCATTTCGATATCGCCTTCCTGCCCCTTGCCCTGGGTAATCCGCTCAAGAATTTCGAGCATGATCTTCAGCCCGATACGGCAGGGAATACATTTGCCGCATGATTCAACCCGGGTAAATTGAAGGAAGAAGCGGGCGATATCAACCATGCAGGTAGTTTCGTCCATGACCACCAGGCCACCGGAACCCATCATCGCACCGGCCTTGATCAGGGAGTCATAGTCCACTTCGGCGTCAAGCGCTTCAGCCGGCAGACAGCCGCCTGACGGTCCACCAGCCTGCACAGCCTTGAATTTACGATTATTAAGGATACCGCCACAGACATCGTAGATGACTTCCTTCATGGTGGTACCGGCGGGCACCTCCACCAGACCGGTATGCTTGACCTTGCCGGTCAGGGCAAAAATCTTGGTTCCCTTGGTTCCTTCAGTACCGATAGATGAAAACCAGTCGGCGCCGTTATAAAAGATGTAGGCGACGTTGGCAAAGGTTTCAACGTTGTTGATATTGGTCGGATACCCCCACAACCCCTTAGCTGCCGGGAAAGGGGGACGGGGACGCGACATGCCACGCTGCCCCTCTATGGAAGCCATCAGGGCCGTTTCTTCACCGCAGACAAAGGCTCCGGCACCGGCCTTGATCCGAACGTCAAGGTCAAAGCCCAGGCCCATGCAGTTTTTGCCGAGAAAACCTTTTTCATAACAGGTATCGATGGCCAGCTGCAGGCGTTTAATAGCCAGGGGGTATTCCGCCCGCACGTAAACATAGGCAAACTTGCAACCGATCGCGTAGGCCCCGATCATCAGCCCCTCGATCAATCCGTAGGGATCACCCTCGAGGATGGAACGATCCATAAAGGCGCCCGGATCACCCTCATCAGCGTTACAGATCAGGTATTTGGTATCTCCCGGACTGCCTTTGGCAAACGACCATTTCAAACCGGTAGGGAAACCACCGCCACCACGACCGCGAAGGCCCGATTTTTTGACCTCTTCAATGACCTCATCCTGGGTCAGGGTCACCGCTTTTTTAATTCCGTTAAAACCCTGATGAGAAAGAAAATCGTCGAGACTTTCTGCATCAATGGTACCGCAACGCGAGAAGATAATGCGCTGCTGTTTCTCCAGGAATTTGTGATAATAGGGGCCGGCAACTTTCTTTTCAATCGGGCCGGCACCGAGAATATGGTCATCGACAATCTGCGGCACCAGGTCAGCCGTCACAAAATCATAGGTGACCGGTTCTTCACCCGGTTTGCAGACATCAACCAGAACGTCATTGGCACACAGGCCACGACAACCGGTAGCGCTGACATCGCAGGGGCTGCCGATTTGACCTGCAACGCCCTTTTTTTCGAATTCCTCTTCAAAAGCAGCGACAACAGATGCAGCTCCTGAGGCAAGCCCACCAGTTCCGGTACAGATCAGGATTTTCAGGTTTTCAGCAGTTTCGGACATAGATCATTCCTCGATACCTAAAGCGGCGTCTTTTTTGCGAATCAGTCCATCGCCTGATATTTTTCAACAACCTCGGCGGTCTTTTGGACACTAATGCTTCCGTAGGTTGCATCATTTACCATGATAACCGGCGCCATCCCGCAGGCACCAATACAGGCCACATATTCAGCGGTAAACTTGAGATCTTCAGTGGTTTCAGCGTGCCCGATCCCCAGCTTATCCTTGATGGTATCACCGATCCGCCCCGCGCCCTTAACGTGACAGGCCGTTCCCATGCAGACACGAATGATATATTTTCCACGTGGCTTGAGATGAAACTGGGCGTAAAAAGTCAGCACACCATATATCTGACTGGCATAAACATTAAGGCGTTCGGCAGCCAGGTGGACAGTAACCTCGGGAATGTACCCGTAATGCTCCTGAATACCCTGCAACACCGGCATCAGATTGCCCTGCATATCGATATACTTATCGATAACATCGTTGGCACCGGTCAGATCGATCTCATCAAGCTCTTCGACCTGCTCCTCAACTTGCTGCACATTATCTGTCATAACAACCTCACAGCTGGAAGACCCATCAATCTAGCGATCGATTTCACCAAGAACGATATCGAGGGTTCCGATAACAGCGATAACGTCGGCCAGCAATCTTCCTTCAACCATCTGCGGTAACCCCTGCAGATTGACGAATGACGGGGGACGAACTTTCATCCGATAGGGATGTGAACTGCCGTCGGAAACCAGGTAATAGCCCAGCTCACCTTTGGGCGCCTCGATGCCCTGATAGACTTCGCCCGGCTCAACGTCAAAACCCTCTGTCACGATCTTAAAGTGGTGGATCAAGCCTTCGATGCTGTTGACAACTTCCTCTTTGGGTGGCAGCACAACCTTGGGGCAATCTGCCAGAATCGGACCCGGCTTCAATTTATCGAGAGCCTGCAGAATAATCCGGCTGGACTGACGCATCTCGTCGAGACGTGCCTTGTAGCGGGCAAAGGTATCGCCTTCCTGGCGCACCGGAACTTCAAACTCATAGTCTTCATAACCGCTGTACGGATTGTCACGGCGCAGATCCCAGTCAACACCGGAAGCACGTAATCCGGGACCAGTAATACCGATATCGATCGCTGCTTCCGCAGAGATGTGCCCCACCCCGATGGTACGTTTCTGCCAGATGCGGTTACCGGTAAGCAGGCCTTCATATTCTTCAATATGGGCCGGCATCGACTCAGCATACTCGCGCATTTCCTGCTCTACACCGGCAGGCAGGTCAGCCGAGAGCCCACCAACACGGAAATAGTTGGAGGTCATGCGTGCGCCGGAAATCTTTTCATACAGATCGGTAATAACCTCACGTTCGCGGAAGCAATAAAGGAACACGGTCATCGCCCCGATATCGAGGGCGTGCGTCGCCAGCCAGACCAGATGACTCTTCAATCGGGTCAGTTCGGCCAGCAAGACCCGCACAACCTTGGCCCGCTCCGGAATCTGATCGGTAATGCCGAGCAGTTTTTCGACGGCCAGCACATAGCCGAGATTGTTACTCATGGGGGCCAGATAGTCGAGTCGATCCGTCAGTGGAATGACCTGGTGGTAGGTGCGATGCTCGGAAAGCTTTTCGACGCCACGATGCAGATAGCCGATGTGCGGAGTTGCCTTGCGAACAACCTCACCATCAAGTTCCAGAATCAACTGCAACACCCCGTGAGTCGAGGGATGCTGAGGTCCCATGTTGATGGTCATTACTTCGCTGTTTTTAACTGCCATTGTATGCCTCACCCTGTTGTGGTTATGCCTGTCGCCTGTAGACTAAGAAAGCCGCCCCTGATAGGGCTCACGATCCGGCCCCTGGACGGGGTAATCCTTACGCAACGGATGTCCTTCCCAATCTGCCGGCATAAGAATCCGGCGCTGATCCGGGTGTCCGACAAAATCAATCCCCATCAGATCCCAGCATTCGCGCTCCATCCAGTTGGCCGTCCCCCAGACTCCAGAAACGGTATCGATCTGTCCGTCCTGTTCGTCAACCGGTGCCTTGAGGCGAATCCGCTCCTTGGTGGTAATATTGTAGAGGTTATAGACAATCATGAAGCGTGGTGACTGACCAAGATAGTCAACGCTGCACAGATCGCACAGAAGGTTGAAGCCGCCGGTATCGCGCATGAAGGTGCAGATATCGACAATCTTATCCTTCTTGACGGTAATGGTTGTTTCTCCACGAAACTCGACCTCGTCGATGACCTCAGAAGAAAATTTCGCCTTGAGTTTTTCCACAATTGCTAGATCGCTCATCGATTTATCCCTGTCATGATCAGTCGGCTTTTGCCTAACTGCGAATTACTTCACCAACACCGATTGCTGAGCCGAAAGTATTGCGCTCTGCCCGGATTTTTTCCTGCAGCTTCATCAAGCCGTACAACAACCCCTCAGGACGGGGCGGGCAGCCGGGAATGTAAACGTCAACCGGTATATGCTCGTCTATTCCCTGCACAGTGCTGTAGGTATCAAAAATGCCCCCTGAAGATGCACAGGCTCCCATGGCAATGACATAGCGTGGCTCGGGCATCTGCTCGTAAACTGTCGTAATAACGGGTACCATTTTTTTAGTGACGGTTCCGGCAACTATCAGAACATCGGCCTGGCGTGGTGATGCCCGAAACAGGATTCCCATCCGATCAAGATCGAAACGTGCAGCACCGGTGGCCATCATTTCGATAGCACAACAGGCAAGACCGAACGTCATGGGCCACATGGAACTGGCCCGTGACCAGTTCACCAGCTTGTCAAGGCTCGTTGTAATGAAGCCGCTACCAAGTGTTGCGGGCTGTCCTACTCCCATTCCAGAGCTCCTTTTTTCCAGTCATAAATGAAGCCGATAACCAGCACAAAGATAAAGATCCCCATGGCGCTGGCACCGTACCAGCCGAGCTGCTTGAAAACAACAGCCCAGGGATAGAGAAAGGCGACCTCAACATCGAAGACAATGAACGCTACCGCAACCAGATAAAACTTGATAGAAAAGCGCTCATTGGCATTACCGACCGGTGGCACACCACACTCATACGGTGACATTTTCAATTCGCTGTAACGCTTGACTCCAATGAGCTTCGACAAGATCACCGAACCAATCGCAAAAGCGAAGGCAATGCCGATGACAACCAGTATCGGCAGATAAATATCCAACATAGGAAACGCTCCTTCCTCAGAAGACATTGAGACGCGGCGCGGCGCTCGTCAAAACACGTTTTAATGCCACAGTGTGACGGAAATTAAGACAGTTTCCCCCACCCTGTCAAGCAAAAAATACAGTATACTGTATGCAATTGGTCTGACCTATGCCGCTTTTTTTATGCTGAAATTACAATACTTTTTTGTTTTCAACCAGAAATCATGGTGCTTTTACAAGAGGTCCGCAAGCGCCCCGCGGGTGACACGAAAACGTCAGGCTGTTGCAACCCCGGGTATAATCTACCAATACCTCACGGATTTTCATTTCCTGACCGATATGATCGTGTTTTAGCTTGTGGATTCTGAGTAAACCACTGAAAACGGCAAGCTTGTTTGTCGGTTTGAGTAACAGCGTTGAGATCGTCCGGTTTTTCACAGCCGCCAGGGTGGCAGCATGAACGCGTGACACTGAAAAATCAGGACAACAAACTCAAGATCGGGCCAGCATCCTTAAATTATCCGCAGCAAACAGGTACTCCGCCCTGCAGTATTCACAATGGACACAGGTCGTCTGCTGCTGTTGCGCCAGCATCAGCAATTCTTCGGTCCCCAGCCCTGTCAGCATCTGCTCTATCCGCGAGCGATTACAGGGGCAATAAAAACTTAACGGAACAACTTCACTGACCGGAAAATTGTCCGCGCCGAATATCTGCGCCAGAATCTCTATCGGGGTGATGGGTTCACGTAACAGGGTGGTTATCGGCGGTAAGGACTCAATCCTCGTGATCAACGCTTCAATCTGCTCCGTTGATTCAGGCGGCAAGGTCTGGATCATAAAACCGCCGGCAGCAGCGATGTCACCTTCAGCATTGAATTCAACCCCGAGACCAAGACTGGACGGCACCTGTTCTGAACTGGTCAGATACCAGGCGATATCATCGCCAACCTCACTGGTCTGGAGCTGGACCATGCTCTGATAAGGCTCCTTCAGGCCGAGATCCTTGATGACCGTCAAAAAGCCGGCTTTGCCGATGGCGCCGACAACGTCAAACTTGTCGTCACGGGGTGGCAAGTCACTGACCGGATTGCGGATTGTCCCGCGCAGCTGCCCTGCGGCATCGGCCTCAACGCCCATCCTGCCGATGGGGCCATTCCCCTCAACAATCAAGGACAAACGCTGCCTGCCTTTCAGCAGTCCCGCCATAAGTGCCCCGCCGGTCAGCAGCCGCCCGAGAGCGACAGTCGCGGTCAGATCGGTCTGCTGTTTTACACAAACGGTCCTGACTGTTGCAGTCGTCACCGCCACCAGGCCCCGAAAGCGTCGATCCGGACTGACAACCCGCAACAGACTGTCTCCTGATTGAGGAAGTTGTTGATCAGCCGTCATCACTTAAGGCCGTTACCTGGTTGCGTTGTGGTATCAATCTGGCGCATCATCGAATTAATCCGTCCCGCAGCTACCGCCATGCAGATTCCCTGAACGGCAGCAATCTCTTCTGTGGTGATACCAGCCTCCCCGGCAACGCCGAGGAAATGCCGGACTCATGGGTCACAGTGTTTGGCCATCGCTGCGGCCAGACCGGTCAATATGGTCGTCTTGCGGTCAAGGACGGTTTCATCCCTGACGGCATCGTAAAAATTGACGTAGGCAGTCCGGTTTTTGTCACTGAGCATCATCACCTCCATGTTTCACGAGCGCAGTCGATACCCCTTGCCGATCAACCAGGCCGACCACACAAAAAGCGCCGTTGCCATAGTGGCACTGACGCCAAAAGCAATAGCAAAACTGGTGTCACCGACACCGATAATGGCGTGACGAAAACCATCAATCAGATAAAACAGGGGATTGAGGTAAGACAGGGTTGCCCAGGGATCCGGCAGAATAGAAATCGGATAAAAAACTCCGCCCAGGTAGATAAGCGGCAGAATCATGAAATTGGTATAAACCGACAGCGTATCAAAATTGTGCGCATAGATCGCCGCTATCAGGCCAAACTGGGCAAACAGAAAGCTCGCAATTATCGCCATGAGGGCGGCCAGCAGGGGATTCTCCCATGGCAGCGATGCAAATACCAGGGAGATTACCAGCACAACCGAGCCGACCAGCAGTCCTCTAAGCATGGCCGCCAGGGTATAGGCCATGATAAATTGCGGCGGGGTGACCGGGGTCACCAGCAGATCAACGATACCACCTAAGTAACGCGACATAAAAAGGGATGAGGAGGTATTGGCGAAGGAGTTATTGATCACCCCCATCATGATCAGCCCGGGAATCACAAACTGGGCATAACTGAACCCTTCAAGCACACTGAGGCGCTCACCCAGGGTTGCACCAAACACGAAAAGGTACAAGGAAGCGGTAACGATAGGCGCCAGCAGGGTCTGGGTTGAGACCCGACGAAAGCGTAGAATCTCTTTGCGCAGCAGGGTGACAAAAGGTAACCAGCCATAAAAACGATTATCAGGCTGTTCCGGCATTGTCACCTCCACCCACTCCGGTCAGCTGGATAAAGACTTCCTCCAGGCCACTCTGATCGGTTTCCAAATCCCTGATATCCAACCCGGATTGACACATCTGGCCAAGCAGTAATCCGGCACTTTCACCGGCAGGCAGATTCAGTAACAGAATACTGCCGCCGTTTTCCAATGCCGGCGCATACCGCTCAAATTCCGGAGGTATTGACGTCAGTGGCTGTTCCAGCCACAATTTGAGGCGGCGGTTGGAAAGCTTGCGCACCAGTTCATGGGTCGGCTCAAGGGCAATCATTTCACCGTAATGCATAATACCGATACGATCGCACATCTGTTCAGCTTCTTCGAGGTAGTGGGTCGTCAGCAGGATGGTTGTCCCCTGGCGATTGATTTCGCGGACAAAGTTCCACAGCCCGTGACGCAATTCAACATCAACGCCGGCCGTCGGTTCGTCGAGAATCAGCAACCGCGGTCGATGGATCAAGGCTTTGGCAATCATGAAGCGACGCTTCATGCCGCCGGAGAGTTTGAGCATGATTTTATCAAGATGAGGTCGCAACCCCAGTCGATCAATCAGCAGGTTGCGCCAGGCCGGATCATCCTTGACACCATAATAGCCCGAATGAATCTGCAGGGCCTGTTCGATCGTAAAGAAGTTGTCTACCACTACTTCCTGATGTACGACGCCAAGTAAACGGCGGGTGTGACGATAATCTTTCTGGTTGTCATAGCCAAAAGCCTGAACCTGCCCCCGACCGATCCTGACGACACCGGCAATCATATTGATGGTCGTGCTCTTGCCGGCGCCGTTGGGGCCAAGCAGACCGAAGATTTCGCCTTCAGGAATGGCAAAACTTAAGTCCTTGACTGCAGGCGTACCGGCAAAATCTTTATAGAGGTCTGTAATTTCGAGTGCATTCATGACGTGCACTATACCGCCATGGGCCTTAACTGGCAACTGCTATAGCGCATTACTCCATCCATAAAAATGACAGCCCGGTTTCAACGAAACCAGGCTGTCATTTTTACTAACTCTTTGTGTTACTTCTTCTCAGCTAATCCTTGAGGGGATACCCGGCTGCCATCCAGTCATCCATACCGGTACTTACGTTGGTGACGTTGACATACCCAAGGTCATGAAGGGTTTTTGCTGCCAGGGAACTGCGTCCCCCTGTCTTGCAGATCACCACCAACGGATCATCTACAGCGAAGCGGTTCGGAGCAATGAATTCGATCTTGCCCCGTGAAGCGGTTACCACATTTTCATAATCGACCAGCCCGATCGGCCACTCGTTAGGGTCTCGCACATCTATCAGAAAAAAATCTTCTTCAGCATCAATTTTCTGCTTGAGTTGTTCGATCGTAATTTGCGGCACTGCTGCCCGTGCATCAGCAATCATGGCACTGCGATTTTGTAGTAGATCGTCCTTGCTCATTGCCTTGGGCTGAGTGGCAGCACAACCACCCAGCATCAAAGCCGCTACCAGCATTGCACATAAGACTACTATACGATTATTCATCTTCACTGTACCTCCTCCTTGGATTTGTGTTTGCGACATATCAGTTGATTTACAAGTAAACTACTTAGCATAAATTGATCATTTAAACTACAAAAAATAGGCCCGTCCATCTGGACGGGCCTAAGTGTGTCTGATTCTAGTATTAACCTCCTGAGAGGTTAACGTATTTCCGTGTTAGTCCTTGATTTCAAAGGTGTTGTCAGACTGGTATTCCACCGTGTAGGGCAGATACTGAACACCTTTTTCGTTCTTGTAATTACCGGCATCCATCTCGTCCAGCACAGCAAAGAAAGCTCCACCGGAACGGGCGCCCGTTGCACAGACAATAGCCACTTTTTTATCAGTCGGCAGTTGCGCCAGAACACCTTCAATATTGTTGTAGAATTCGCCATCGGGAATCAGCACAGCACCCGGTACATGGCCGGCGTTATACTCACGTTCACTGCGGACATCAACGACGAACAAGCTGCCATCGGCAACACCCTGGCGAAACTCTTCAGCGGAAATTGTGTCTGAGGCTCCGGTTGGTGCTTCAACAATACCACTGGATTCGTTACCCCAGGTACCATAACCGGCATCTTTCCAGGCCGGGATACCTTCAGCGTAAACGCGCACCTTTTTGTAGCCCATGTCCAAAGCAGCTGCAGCACTCTTATGACTCAGGGCACAGTGATGACCGCCACAGTAGAACACCAGCAGGGTGTCCTTGGCAGCCGGCAGCAGACCTTTTTTATCTTCCCAATTGACCCAGGGAATAGAAATGGAACCAGGGATATGCTCCTTCTGGTTGACCAGATGGGGACGTGAGTCAATCAGGGCAAAGCCGCCCTTGTCGATTTCGTCTACAAGTTTTTTAACCGGACCGGTAGTAATAATGGTGTAATTACCGGCCTTACTCCAGCCAGGCTCGCCTTCGTAATAAGCTTTGATATTGGTTAAACCATTTTTTTGAGCGACGACCGCCGCTTCAGAGGTGAAAGGTCAGGCCAAGCCCCCGCAATAGAAAATAACTGTCTTATCCTTGGGAAGGTTGGGGATCTCGCTCTCAAATTTCGGGGTCGGAATGTGGATGGAACCCGGAATCGTATCAGCGCTGAAGCGGGTGATCGGGCGGGTATCCACCATGACAAAACGATCGTTCTTGTCCAGGGTGTCCTGAACCAGGGGTGCATCCCCATAGACCTCATCAAACAGTGCCATCACTTCCTCGGTGGTGATCGCGATCTTCGGATCCTGCTCCACCAGTTTTTTGTGGCCCTGTGCCGACGGCGTGACTGCTGTCGTCGGTGCCGTTGTCGCGCAGCCCGCTGCAAACAGCAGCAATGCGACAAGTGGCAGTAGTCTTACTTGCAGAAATCGCATCCTTGACTCCTTTCCTTTTTCGTTACTGGGTTATGAAATATAATGCAAATTCGGTTTTGTTCCCCTTTCAGGGTGCAATACCTTTGCATTGGGGTTCGCTTTGAGCAATTTGGCTACCGCGCTGTTGGGGTCATTCATATCCCCGAATACCCGTACCCTGGTCGGGCAGGTATCGACACAGGCCGGTTCTTTGCCTGCGGCAACACGGTGCGCGCAGAAATCACACTTGTCAGCGTGATGATCTTCGGTCATATAACGTGCCCCATAGGGGCATTCCTGTACACAGAGGGTACAGCCAATGCAAATCTTCCTGTCAACCACAACCACGCCATCGTCCTTGGCCCAGGTGGCATCGACCGGACAGACCGGCACACAGGGAGGATTGCCGCACTGGTGACATTGCTCCGGCTGAAATGATTGTTTCAGATTGGGATAAGTTCCGACAACACCAGTGGTGTTGATCCAGTTGCGACGTACATCCTGATTGCCCTTGGCATCAATGCCGTTTTCCCGCTTACAGGCAACGTCACAGGCTTTGCAGTCAATGCATTTGTCGGCATCAAAGACAATTGTCCAGAGTTTATTATTAGCCATGGGTTACACCTTCCTGATCTCGACGATGGTTTCGTGCATCAGCGCATTACCGGAAATCGGCTCATAGTGCGCCTCCAGTATCTGCGCCTGGGAAGCGCCCTTGTCATACACCAGCGGCTGTCCCTTGGACAAACTGCCGTAGCCATTGGCATAAAATACACAATCCGGTCGGATCCCTTCAGTAACTTGCGCTTTGATCTGCACTTCTGCTCCGTTACGGTTTTTCAGCTGCACCATGTCACCTGACGTGATGCCCATTTCCTTCGCTTTGGCACTGTTGATCCAGACGGTATTTTCCGGCATGTGCCAGTTGAGTTCAGGAAAGTTCGCCGTCATTGACTGGGTATGGATAGCATGTCGACCGACAACAAACCGGAACTTGTTGGCGCCGATCGCAGCTGGTCGCTTATAGGTCGGCATCGGATCAAAGCCGCGGTTTTTGAAATCATCGCTGTACAGTTCCAGCTTTTTTGTCGACGTATTAAAGGGTTTTTTGCCTTTGAGATAATCACCAATGGGCGCAGTTCTGCCATCGGTAAAAAACCCTTTTTCTTTCATCATTTCCAGCGCACCGGGATATTTTGCAACGGCGTCCCTGGTATGTGACTCTACATCGCCCTCGAAGTATTCATCGAGAGTAAAACCGTCCTCATCTTCAAAATATTTGGCCAGGCCGGTCACAATCTCAAATCCT
>JAWLDI010000024.1:0-23120 GCA_041686715.1 Pelovirga sp. | reverse complement strand
GTTGAACAGATAAAAAGCCTGACCACAGACCAGGGTGTTAACTGCCAGGGTCCGCGCGTATTCAAGAGAGAGTCCCTGGCTTTTTTCGTAAAGAAAAATCGCGATTGTTGCACCGCCGATGAGCAGCGAAACGAAAAGGATGCGCCAGATAAAAATTGCACCGAGAATGGATGTTCCCGGTTCTCGTGGAGGTCGATCCATGACTCCCGGTTCTGCCGGCTCAAAAGCCAGAGCGAGAGCCAGGGTTACCGCAGTCACCATGTTGACCCACAGTATCTGTACCGGGGTCAGCGGCAGAGCAATGCCCAGCATAATCGCGGTCAGAATAACCAGACCTTCGGCACCGTTGGTTGGCAGAATAAAAAGAATCGCCTTGCGCAGGTTGTCATAAATAGTTCGCCCCTCCTCAATCGCCCGTTCGATAGAGGTAAAGTTGTCATTGGCAAGAACAACTTCGGCGGCCTCCTTGGTGGCTTCTGTTCCCTTGATCCCCATGGCAATACCGACATCGGCACGTTTTAGAGCCGGGGCATCGTTGACACCGTCACCGGTCATCGCGACCACCTCGCCATTGGCCTGCAACGCCTTGACCAGGCGCAGTTTATGCTCCGGGCTGGTACGGGCAAAAATATTATTGTCTCTGGCCAACTCGCGCAGTTCCTCGTCCGTTGCTTTTTCCAGTTCGGTGCCGGTAATAACCTGACCAGTCTCGGTAATTCCCATTTCGCGACCAATAGCAACCGCTGTCCCGGCGTGGTCGCCGGTGATCATTTTTACCTGGATCCCGGCCTGGTGGCAGATGGCAATAGAATCGATCGCTTCCGGTCGGGGCGGGTCGATAATGCCGACCAGACCCATAAAGATGAGATCATTGTCAATATCAGTAATTTTTAGAGTATCCTGACCCTCCTTGGCCGGCCGGGCGGCTGCAGCCAGTACCCGTAGTCCCTGGCTGCTGAGCTGTTCGACATGATCTTCCCAGAAGCTGCGATCGAGGGGCTCATCGCCGTTGGCAGAGCTACGCTGGAAACTTGAACGGTCGAGCAGCTGATCAGGCGCTCCTTTGACAAAAATCATCAGCGTGCCGTCAGCTCCCCGGTTGAGGGTTGCCATGAACTTGTTATGGGACTCAAAAGGGACAGTAGCAACGCGTTCATAGCGATTGACATCGTAATCGGTTTTGGCCGCCAGGGTGCGCAAGGCCCCTTCCGTTGGTTCGCCGGTGACCCGCCACTGCTCATTTTCCTGGACAATTTCCGAATCGTTGCAGATGGTCATGACTTCAATCAGATTGAAGGCTTCCTGATGCTCTTGAAGATCAATCGGTTGATCGCCATTGCTTTGCCGGGTAATTTTTCCCTCCGGGGCATAACCGGTTCCGCTGACATCATATTCGCCATCGGCGGTAGCCAGATGGCGCACGGTCATTTCGTTGCGGGTCAGGGTGCCGGTTTTGTCTGAGCAGATGACCGTCACCGAGCCCAGGGTCTCGATGGCATTAAGTTTACGAGTAATGGCGTTACGCCGGGCCATGCGTTGGACCCCGAGGGCGAGGGTGATGGTGAAGATGGCGGGCAAGCCTTCCGGTATAGCGGCAACAGCGAAGCCGATGGCTGACATAAAGAGTTCACCAACGGTATATTCATGAAAAAACCAGCCGATGAACCAGATGACTGCGGCCATGCCGACAATAACCATCGACAAGCGTTTGCCGAAGGTATTCATCTGGCGGGTCAGGGGGGTGGCAATTTTTTCAACCTCGGCAATCAACGTGTTGATGCGGCCGATTTCGGTGCTAAGGCCGGTTGCGGTGACGACGCCGATGCCACGGCCGGTGGTGACCAGGGTGCCGGAAAAGGCCATCCCCTTGCGATCGCCGATACCAGCGTCGGCAGCAACCGCTGAGGTGGTTTTATCAACTGCCATTGACTCTCCGGTCAGGGCCGACTCTTCAATTTGCAGGTGGGTCGTTTCAATCAGGCGCATATCAGCCGGAACGCGGTTGCCGGAACGCAGCTTGACGCGGTCGCCGGGGACCAATTCCTCGGCATTAATTTCGCTCCAGCGTCCATCACGCAACACCAGGGCCTGTAACGACAGCATCTTGCGAATTCCCTCAAGGGCTGCTTCGGCCTTGCCCTCCTGAATAAAACCGATGACCGCGTTGATAATCACCACGGCGAGAATCACACCGGTATCAATCCAGTGTTCCAGAAGCGATGTCAGCAGCGCTGCTGCGAGCAGCACATAGATCAGCAGATTATGAAAGTGCTTGAAAAAACGTTTAAAAATACCGTCTTTTTCCGCCGCCGGCAGGCGGTTGTAACCGACCCCTTCCAGCCTTTTTTGGGCTTCGGATTGACTCAGCCCTCTTGCCGAACTGTCGAGTTGTTTGATGATCTCATCCGCGTCGCTGTGGTGAGGGTTTTTGATGTTGTAGGGTAACTTTTGTTCTGATGGCATGTAGAAAACTCCTCTTTCGGAGCTGCTTAGTTGGTCAGTTCTCGAAGTCAGCCTGTAGCGTATGATGTTGAATTACACGATCTCCCTGGAGATTTTAGCAGTACACTTGAGGCTGTCAACCAAACGCCTGGAGGGGAGTCACTTATCTGCTGTAACCGCTGCCGATCGCAGTGAAGGGTAGATGTACGTCGAGGTCGGGAATCTGGCTGATAACCCAGCCGGTAAAGGTGTTGCTGTTGGGCCCGGGAAAAACACGATATTCGTCTGGCCATGGATAACGATTTGCGACCGCGTTGATCTGGTCGATAAGTTGATCCGCCTGGTGGCCACGATAATCTGCCAACAGTTGAGGTCTTTCTCCATACCAGTAGCGATCAGGCACGTCAACTTCAATTCGCAACACCGGCAGACCTCTGTTGCCGCGCCAGCCGATGACTTCGTAGACGGTGTAATATGGTTCGTCCGTACCTTTGGTGGCAATCCAGGTATGGACGGCAAACCAGCCGCGCCAGCCCCAGGCGCGGGCAGAGTAGATCTGGACCACTGCCTCACGGGCACTTGCCGGGTCGGGCGCAATCCCGGCGGGTTGGCGGCTGGCAGTGCGCCAATCACCGTCGGAACAGCCATTCAGCAGCAGAAACAGTGGCAGTATTGACAGGAGAATGAGTCGTCTCATGGTGACATGTTCCTTCATCTGTAACGACAAAAAAAGGTTGAATGATTGTATCTGGTCCGCCTTGCCAGGTGGGCGCTGAATAATTACGAATATTTTACAGTTTCTCATGCAGAAGGTTTTGCTGACAAGGGCAGGGGTCGTAAAATTACAGACTTACTTTGACAGCCAGTGCGTGGCAGACTATCTTTGATTACGAAAAACAGACGTAATGGAAAGTATCACATGGAAGGGAAGTTTTATGGGGATTGCCGCTGATATTGTCGTTATTGTGGTCGCTGCTCTGGTCGGTGGTTTGGTTGCCCAGCGTCTGCGTCAGCCGCTGATCCTCGGGTACATCCTGGCCGGGGTCGCGATCGGTCCCTTTGCCGGCGGTCTGTCCATATCGGAAGTCCATGAGATTGAGAAGCTCGCAGAAATTGGCGTAGCCCTGCTGCTGTTTGCCCTGGGGCTTGAATTCTCCCTGAAGGAACTCAAGCCGGTCAAATATGTCGCCCTGATCGGTGGCCCGATCCAGATTCTGACGACGATCGGTTACGGTTACCTGATCGGCCGCTGGTTCGGTTGGGAGGCAGGACCTTCCTTGTGGATGGGTGGGCTGATTTCTATTTCCAGCACCATGGTGATTCTCAAAACCCTGATGGCTCAGGGAATGCTGGGGACACTCTCAAGCCGGGTCATGATCGGGATTCTGATTGTTCAGGACCTGGCGGTTGTGCCGCTGCTGATTCTGCTGCCGCAAATTACCAATCCGGCCGCCGGCTTGCCCCTGTTGGGTTTTGCCGTTGTCAAGTCCATCATTTTTCTCGCTATCATGCTGTTGCTCGGCACCCGTCTGTTACCATTTTTGCTGATGCGGGTTGCCCGCTGGAATTCCCGTGAACTGTTTCTCCTGACCATTACTGCCATCGGTCTGGGGATCGGTTATGCCACCTACCTGGCCGGTCTTTCCTTCGCCTTTGGGGCGTTTGTCGCCGGCATGGTGCTCAGTGAATCCGACTATGGGCATCAGGCCTTAAGTGACATCATTCCTTTGCGCGACCTGTTCGGACTGCTGTTTTTTACCTCGGTCGGCATGCTGTTGAATCCCCAGTTTCTTCTTGATAACTGGTTCGGGGTCTTCCAACTGGTGATGCTGGTGGCTGCAGGAAAAGCCCTGATCATGGCCATCATTGTCCGCTCGTTCGGTTATGGCAACGTTGTGCCGCTGGCGGTGGCCCTGGGGATGTTCCAGGTCGGCGAATTCTCCTTCGTACTGGGGCAGGTCGGGTTCGCCGGGGGTTTTTTAAGTATGGAACAACATTCCTTTCTGCTCTCTGCAACCATCATCAGTATGTTGCTGACGCCGCTGGTTTCGGGGTTCACCACCCCTTTGTATCGGCTGCAGCAGCGCCTGTTCAAGCGGGAACAGCTGGAAACCTTCAATCTTCCCCCGGAGGGTCTGCGCGATCATGTGGTGATTGCCGGTGGTGGTCAGGTCGGGCAAAGTGTGGCTTATATTCTGACAAACCTTGATGTGCCGTTTGTCGTTGTCGATCTGGCCCAGAACGCTATAAAGGAGTGCAAAAAACAGGGCTACCCCATTATTTTCGGTGACGCCGGACAACCGGTGGTGCTTGATGCCGCCAATCTGTCCACTGCCAAACAATTACTTATTACTGTGCCAAACATTGTCACGACTGAAGCCATTGTCCGTCATGTTCACATGAATTTTCCGGACTTGAGTATTGTTGTTCGCGCCGTTGGTGCTGAGCAGATGAAAGCCCTGTATGATGATGGGGTCTATATGGTTATTAATCCGGAATTGGAAGCGGGACTGGAAATCGCCCGCCAGGCGCTGTTGAATCTTAATATTCCAGTGCCCCTGATCCAGAAATTTACCGATGATGCGCGGCGTGAGCGTTATTATGGCGATCATGGCCAGCAGACCGTGGAACAGGATCTTCATCTGCTCAAGCATGCTCGTGATCTGATTGAGTTGACCTGGGAAGAGATTCAGGAAGAAAGTCTGCTGGTAGGAAAAAGTCTGCGCGAAATGAACCTGCGTCAGCAGACCGGAGCATCGGTGGTTGGTGTGCTGCGCAAAGGAAATTTCATCAGCAACCCATCTGCTGACCTGGTGTTTGAGGCCGGGGATCTGGTCGCGTTAATTGGTAGCTCCCGGCAGTATGAGGCGGCCAGGAAGAGGATAGAGACACCTGCCAACGCTTACTGACATGAAGGCACAATAAACAGCACCGGGGAGGTTCCAGAAGGAACCTCCCCGGTGTCGTTTAGCTACGGTCGCCAGTCGTGATTATTTTTTGGCGGATGCTTTGAAATCAGGGTTTCCGACAGCATTGCCGTTTTCATCCAGGATGAACGTATGGGTACGGATGTCGGGAATGTTGGAACTCTTTGCCCGCTTGGGCATCACCTTGTCGATATCATAACCGTGGTCAGGGCCATGACAGCTTGCACACAGGGCTGAAAATTCCATTTTCAAGGTGTTTTCTTTGTGCACATTGTGGCAAGTGGTACAGGTCATGCCGGCCTTGGGGCCTTGCTCCATATCGTTGTATTCCATCCGGTGGGAGCTGCCGACACCATCATCGTGAAAACGTTTGGGCGTGTGCTCAATGCGGGCAATTTCTACCAGCTCATCAAGATTGTCACCAATCAGGAATTTGGGTGTGTCGTTGCGATAGGTGTTTTCATGCCACTTGTTATTACGGGCGTGACAGGCGCCGCAGGCGTCCAGCTGCTGCTGATTGGTAAATTCTGCCGGGTTGATAATGTTGGCCAGCCCTGCTTCACGATCTTTAGAGATATTGGCGATATGGGCACTGCCCGGGCCATGACAGGCTTCACAGCTGACGCCCAGATCCGCCACGACATCGGTTAACTGATAGCCGCTGGCCACGGTGCGGTCAATCTTGTTGGACAGATCGTAGTCATACCCGGTTGAGTGACAGGCAAGGCAGCGGTCTTCATATGAACGGGTTTCTCCATATGTATGGACGCGAGGGTTGTTGTCCTTACCATCTTCCGTTGTCCAGTAATACTGGAACCTCAGGAAAACGTGACCGTCGTCAGTCTGCACAACATAGCGCTGCTTCCACTTACCGCCAACGGTGTATTTGATGTCGTCAAGGCTGCTGATCGAGCCTTCTTTGGCACTGTCTTTGTGTGGTCCGTATTTGAGCAGATCACCATAGGTAGGGGTTTCTTTCCAGCCGCTGGTGAATTTGCCGGCAGGAATCTTTTCGGCCGGGTTTTTAAGAGCGTATTCAAGCATGGCCCGTGCTTCAGCTTTCATGGCAACTTTGGCATCCTGAATCATATCCCCATGGACCGTTGCGGCCCAGCCTTGATGGGCATCGGCATGACAGCCTTTGCAGCTGTCGGCGCCTACGAATTTGGCGTTTTCCATCTGGGCTTCGGCGTTGGCACGTGCTTGAGAGTGCGAAGCAGCGTGGGCCGTGAAGAATCCGACTGTTGCTACCAGCATAACGATGGCAGTGATTGTGAGTAATCGCTTCATACTATTGGACATGTTTTACCTCCATGTGGCAGTGGTTGTGTTGCTTCGGTGAATACTCAACGGTGGTTATGCCTATCCTAGAAGGGCGGTGCCAGCAAAACTAGATAAAACTTATCAACAATAGTCCACCGTCCTGTGAAGAAAACTTCACAAGGACTTAAATGGCTAAAATATTTAGTTTCTTAGGGTGCGAAGGGGGTTGTGGCTAAGCTCAGGCTTGCAGGCTTTTGCAGATGTAGGATAAACAGGTCGCCGCGCGCTGGCCGTTGGTGGTGAGTTGGTAGAGTTTGTCCGGGCTCTGGTCGATAAAACCGGCTTCGCGCAGGGCTTTGAGGTGAAAATTCACCTTGGTGTGGTCCTCAATTTCCAGAGCGCGAACCAGATCCATAAAGCGCATCTGTCCCTGGCGACTTAACAGCTGCAGGGTTTGGCGGCGCAGGCCGTTGGCGAGACCGTTGAAAATCTTGTCCAGATCGGCAGCGTCGGTTTCTTCGCAGAAACGGGCTTTTTGCAGATTCAGCCGCACGGTTAACATCAGGCCGTCAATTTTGAACGGTTTGACAATGTAATCGTCAGCTCCCTGCTGCAGGGACTGGACGGCGTTCGTTACTGACGCATAAGCGGTCATGACAATGATACGGGCGCGCGGTGCCTGCCTTCTGATCAACGGGATGGCGGTCATGCCGTCGGTTCCGGGCATCACCAGATCGAGCAGGATCAGATCAAAGGACTCCTGTTGCAGGCGATGCAGAGCATCATCAGCACTCTGGGCCGGTACTGCCTGCAAGTCTTCCTGCTCAAGAACTTCCACCAGGGTGGTACGCAGCTCCTGATCATCATCAACAACAAGAATCCGGTTCATCAGCTTTCTCTCTTTTCTGCTTTTTTCTCACCGTGAAGCGGAAATTTCAGGGTGACCCGGATACCATGAGCCTCAGAACGCGGGGCTATCTCAATGGAACCCCCATGCTGATGCATAATTCCATAGCAGATAGAAAGTCCCAGACCCGTTCCCAGACCGACTTCTTTAGTGGTGAAAAAAGGTTCCATCACCCGGGCGAGATCTTCTTGTGAAATCCCGCTACCGGTGTCTATCACCCGGATAATAACCTCATCGGCCTCCACCCGGCCACTGATTTCAATCGTTCCTCCTTCCGGCATCGCATCGATGGCATTGATGAACAGATTCAGGAATAACTCTTCTAGTTTGCCCGGGCTTCCTGCAATGGGGCAAAGACTGGTGGCGCGATTAATGAATTCATGATTCGAAGCGCGGTAGGCGGCCATTTCCCATGCTGAAGTGATAATAGCATCTAACCCCACCTGGACATGTTCGGCCTCTGTCGCTTTGCCTCCGGCAAAGATCAATAGTTCTTTGGCAATGTGGGAGGATTTATCGATGCTCTTTTCGATTGTCGTCAGGCGTCCGGCGATCTTTTCCGGGAGGTCCTTGACTTCGTGATGCTGACGCAGCATCTCCATTTGCAACGAGGCGTTGGCTAATGGATTGTTGATTTCATGAGCAATGCCGGCGGCCAGGCGACCGATGGCGCTGAGTTTTTCGCTGTTGGCTGCCAATTGCAGGCGTTCGGTGATCATCTCTTCACGCTGATCCATGAAGGTGTCGAGGGCGTACATAAGAAAATGCAGGATGATAAAGGCGCTGGTTGCCCGCCAGACCTCGATAGGCAGAACCAGGATCGTTCCTGACGGGATTGCCCCGGTGAACATACCGTAAGCGACAAACGCCGCTCCCGCGCCGATAAAGTTGTAGGCTCCGCGAAACCCCTGCTTGATCAGTTGCCGGGCATAGAGAAAAAATCCTGCTGCGGTTAACAGGGTGGCCGGCAGGGCGATCAGTAAACGCATGTCGTATTCGATTGAGCGTAACAGGGCAGCATCGTGCCAGGGGTAAAGCAACAACAAATGAGTCAGGAAAATGATCAGCATCAGTCCGAAAAAGATCCACAACCACTGCCGGTAGTTTTTGAGCAGTGAGGTGTTCAGGGTGATGCCGAATAGGAACAAAAACAAAAAAGAGATCAGCGCCATGAGCAAGCTGATGTGGCGGACATAAATCAGGAGAGAGTCGGCGTCGGCCAGGCGTAGATGGCGGTACATCTCCAGCCACTCGTGCAGGGCATGGAAGAAGGCAAAGATGGCCAGCAGCCAGAACAACCCGGCAATTTTGAGGTTGGTAAAAGCTCTGCGCCGCGAAGTAATAGCGACGCCGATAGCAAAAAATACCGCCCCATAAGGGAGAAAAACCAGAAAAATCTGCGTCGGGGTCATGGTCATGAGGATCTTAAGCTTTCCTTAACAGCACCGTACTGAAATCCTCCAGCAGGTGGTTTTTGATCACCGTACAGCCCAGTTGCTGGTAGCGTTTGCGTACATCAAAATTGTATTCCCATAATATGCCGGATAGCAGCAGCACAGCTCCCGGCACCGCCCGTTTTACCAGATCATCGGCCACAGCGAGCAGAATATCCCCATAAATATTTGCCAGAATTAGATCAAACCCGGATTCAGTGAGGGTTTCCAGGGGGCCGCAGTGATGGCAGACAGACTCTACGTGGTTGAGGCCGCAGTTGTGCCGGGCACTGGCAACGGCCGCCTCTTCGATATCTACACACCAGGATCGGCCGCCGAAGAGTTTGAGGGCAGCGATGGAGAGAATAGCCGTGCCACTGCCGAGATCGAGAATCCTGGGTGGCTGTGGCAACGCTAGCGTTGCCAGAATCTCAATGCAATTGCGGGTGGTTTCGTGTTCTCCTGAGCCGAAGGCTCCGCGCGCCATTTTTATTTGATGACGGTCGCTGCGTGGTTCGGTCGACCCGGGGGGGACGATGACGAAATGTTCACCAATCAGTAACGGCTCAAAATTGCTGCGCGGGTTTTCCGCAGTGGCATGGATAGTCATGGCAACAGACCGGTTCCTTTGAAAATGAGCAGGATAATCGTGTAGCTCAGCGCTGACAGAAGGGTAGACAGCATGACAATGGAGCCTGCCAGTTCGGCATCTCCTTTCAACTGGTGGGCCATAATAAAGGTAGCGGTGGCTGTTGGTGTTCCCGCCATCAGGATGCCGATGGCCAGATCCATCTCCCGAACCCCGAACGAGAAGAGGAGGATGGTTGCCATCAACGGGAGCAGGGCGAGCTTGATAGCGGTTGCCAGTCCGGCCATCTGCATGTCACCTTTCAGTCGCGCCAGGGAAAAGCCGCCGCCGATAGCCAGCAGGGCCAGGGGCAGGGCAAGACCGCTGGAGATGTCAAGGGCGCGGTCGATGATGATGGGTAACGGCAGCTCGAAAAAACTCCAGATGAGGCCCAGAAAAGAGGCAATAATCAGGGGGTTCAGGGCCAGTTGGCGCAACCAGTTGGTGTTATCCGCCTGGCGGCGGCCCTGGTGTGGCAACAGCAGGGCCAGGATGGCAAAGAAATTCAGTACCGGCACCAGAAACCCCATAAGAATGCCGGCACTGGTCAGTCCCTGTTCACCATAAGCGTTCATACAGATGGCCAGCCCCACATAGGCCAGATTGCCGCGAAAAGAGCCCTGGCTGAAACTTCCCTTGATCGGGCCGGGGTAACCACGCAGACCGGCATAGCCGTAGGAGACAAAAAAGCCGGCGGCAATGGCAATAGATGATCCGATGACCAGTCCGGGATTGAAAAAGTCATTGAAATCAGCCAGGCTGATGCGATGGAATAACAACAGGGGAAGAAAGACCACGTAAACCAGTTTGTTGGTCTGTTGCAGAAAATGGTCATCCATCAGGTGCAGACGGCGCAGCAGGGTGCCCAGAGCGATGACCAGGAAGACCGGCATGACGATAATGATCGTTTCAATAAATGGTTGCATTGCGTCTCCTTGAGGCCACGCAGGATAGATCAATCGTCGGCTCGCTGTCTATGACTGATCAATGGTGACATGCAGATGACAAGTAAAAACGCAACTCCGGTTTTTAAACAGTTTTTTTAGTGAACCTATTGCGATTGACCGGACCACCTCCTTGACTTATAATCAGATATTCAGATTTTTATATATTGAATTGTTGTTATTTATGTGGAAATGCACATTGCATAGGTTGCTTCCATGGTATTAAATGGCGGCCGCTGGCACGGACGAAAATTTATATCGGGTTGAGGGTTGACAGGTGTTGATAATAAAAAAATATTCTCGGTTGTTTCTGGTTGTTCCGACGTTGTTCCTGTTGTTGCTGCTTTTTGGTTGCCAGGGAGAATCTGCACGCCCCTCTGTAACGGTGGGAGAAGCAGCGCCGGACTTTACCCTGGTTAATATGGATGGCGAAGAGGTCTCCCTTTCCGACTATCGCGGTCAGGTGGTGATCCTCAATTTCTGGGCTACCTGGTGTCCGCCCTGTCGTGAAGAAAAACCGACCATGGAGCGCCTCTACCAGAAATACCAGGATGAGGGACTGGTCTTTCTTGCCATTAATGTCGAGGCCGATGGTCACCAGGTGGTCAGTCAGTACCTGCTGAACAATAGCTACACCCTGCCGATATTACTTGACGCCAAAGCCGAAGTGCAGGGACTTTACGGTGTCTTTCGCTATCCGGAATCCTTCATAATTGATCGTAACGGTGTTGTTGTTGAGCATATTATTGGCGGCAGGGACTGGATGGAGAACCCGACCTATCGCATGGTCGAATCACTGTTGAACAACTGACAAGGCTTTTGTTTCGTGGATATTGGTAGCGACATTACAATCTGGATCGCCTTTATGGCGGGAGTTCTCTCGTTTGCTTCCCCCTGTGTGATTCCCCTGGTCCCTTCCTACCTGACCTACATCACCGGTATGTCGTTCGGCCAGCTGGATGAATCGCAAAACAATGCCAAAGTCAGAACCAGGGTGGTTGTGCACAGCCTGATTTTTATTGCCGGATTTTCCGTGGTGTTTATCGCCCTGGGGGCCATGGCCGGTCTGGCCTCGGCGTCGGTTCAGTACTATCTGCGAGAAAGCCTCGGGGTCATTCAGAAGGTTGGCGGGGTTGTTATCTTTCTTTTCGGGGTCCATTTAAGTGGCCTGTTCCGCTTCACTTCGCTGCTGGGAGAAAAACGCCTGCATCTGCGTCACAAACCCGCAGGTTTTTTTGGGACCTTTGTGGTCGGCATTGCCTTTGCGGCGGGCTGGACTCCCTGTATCGGCCCCATTCTGGGGGCTATTCTGGCAATTGCCGCCGGCAGTACCGGCGGCCCCTGGCAGGGGGTGCTGCTGTTGAGTTTTTATTCCGCCGGACTGGGGCTGCCGTTACTGATATCCGGGCTGTTGTTTCACTCTTTTCTGAACTTCTTCGACCGCTTCAAGCGCTATATCCGCACCGTTGAAATCGCTACCGGAGTCTTGCTGATGCTGGCCGGCGTCCTGTTGTTTTTCGATCAGTTCAGCCGGATTGCCATCTTCCTGTACCAGGTGTTTCCTTCCGAACTGGGATAGTCTTTTTGCTTGATCTTTACTCCCTGTTGTCATAGTTTTGAAACTCAATTTCAGGCTGTGGAAGGAGGAACGGCATGATTGATCGCGTGTCCGTTTTCAATCAGTATCTGCGTACCCAGAAACTTAAAAGTACCCGCCAGCGGATGATTATCCTCGAGACTTTCCTTGATTCAAAATCACATTATTCGACCGAAGAGCTTTATCAGGTTTTGCGCAAGGAGCATCCGCACATCGGTTATGCTACTGTTCATCGTACCCTGAAGCTGTTTGCCGAATGCGGTATTGCTATTGAACTGAACTTTGGTGATGGCCAGTCCCGCTTCGAGCCTCATTATACGGAACATCATCATGACCATCTGGTGTGTACCCGTTGCGGCAAAATTATCGAATTTGTTGAACCACGGATCGAACAGCTTCAGCGCGAGGTTGCGGAACGCTATGATTTTACTGTTGACAGCCATCGTCATGAACTTTACGGCCGCTGCATCCGTTGTAGTCAAGATTCCTGAACATTATTATCCCTGCCGTTACACGGAAAGATTTTGCCGGTATGTCTGATTTATCTTCTCTACCCCCCAAGGTTATTCTCGTCGGCCATCCGAATGTCGGCAAAAGTGTTCTTTTCAATGCGTTGACCGGAGCCTATGCCACGGTCTCCAATTATCCCGGCACTTCCGTCGAGGTGGCATCGGGTCACTGTGTTGTCGACAAACAGCGCTACGAAGTTCTCGATACTCCCGGCATGTATTCACTGATGCCGATTACTGAAGAAGAACGGGTGGCCCGGCAGATTCTGCTGCGAGAACATCCTCACGCTATTGTTCATGTCATTGACGCGCGCAACATCGAGCGAATGCTGCCGATGACACTGCAGCTGGTGGAAGCCGGTCTGCCGATCATTCTGGTGGTTAATATTCTTGATGAGGCTGAGCGCCTCGGTATGAAGCTCAATCTTGAGCAGTTGCAGCAACGACTGGGGATACCGGTGATCGGCGCGGTGATGAAGCGCAAGATCGGCCTGGAGGAACTCTTCGCCGCTATCAGGGAATATCGTGTCTGCCCGCATAAAGTGTTCGTCTATCGCGAAGACCTCGAACAGGATATCACCGCTGTCGCCAGGTTGTTGCAAGGTGATTATCGTTTGAGTAAACGTGCTTTGGGGATGTTGCTGATCCAGGGGGATGAAGATATCAGGCAGATGGTGCAGGAGCGTGAAGATGCCGTCAGTCATGATGCCCTGAACGAGGTATTGCGCGAGGTCAGGTTCCGGCGTCGTGCTGATCTGCATTTACAGATCGGCATGGAGCGACGCCATATCGCCAGGCAGATGCTTGATGGTGTTGTGACGCAGGTGCGGACGGCAGAAGCATCCTTCGGCGAAAAGTTGTCCAGCTGGATGATGAATCCGGTGACCGGTATCCCGGTGCTGCTGCTGGTGATTTATTTCGGCCTTTTCCAGTTTGTCGGTGTCTTCGGTGCCGGGACCCTGGTTGATTTTCTTGAGGGGTTTCTCTTTGAAGAATATATCAACCCGCCGGTGATTGCCTTTGCAGAAAACTATCTGACGGCAGAATGGCTGTTTGAATTGATTGCCGGCGAATATGGTGTCTGGACTCTGGGAGTGCGCTATGCCGTTGCCCTGGTACTGCCGATAGTCGGTTCTTTTTTTCTGGTATTCTCGGTGCTTGAAGACAGTGGCTACCTGCCGCGTCTGGCGATGATGCTTGATCGCATTTTCAAAAAAATCGGTTTGTCCGGTCGAGCCGTCATCCCGATGGTACTGGGCTTCGGCTGCGACACCATGGCCACCCTGGTGACCCGCACCCTGGAAACCACCCGCGAACGGGTCATCTCAACCCTGCTGTTGGCTCTGGCCATCCCCTGCAGCGCTCAGCTGGGGGTTATCCTCGGGCTCTTATCCTCCGCTCCCTCGGCGCTGGCAGTGTGGACAATTTTTCTGCTGTTTGCCTTTCTGCTGGTTGGTGTTCTTGCCGACCGGTTGCTGCCGGGTGAAAAACCGGTCTTTTATATGGAGATTCCACCGCTGCGGCGACCCCAGTTGTATAATGTCGGTGTTAAAACACTGATACGCATGAAGAGTTACTTTTTCGAGATCTTTCCATTGTTTATTATCGCCTCGGTGATTCTGTGGGCGGGTAAAATGACCAATACCCTGGATGCGGTTATTGCCATGCTGGCGCCGGTGGTCAACGCGATCGGTCTGCCCACTGAGGCAACGACCGCCTTTGTCTTCGGTTTTTTTCGCCGCGATTTCGGTGCCGCCGGGCTCTATGACCTGCAGACGGCCGGGTTGCTGAGCGTGACCCAGTTGACCGTTGCTGCCGTGACTCTGACCCTCTTTGTCCCCTGTGTCGCCCAGTTCCTGGTTATGTTCAAGGAGCGCGGTTTTCGCATCGCCATAGCTATTTTTGCTTTTGTGACCACCTTTGCCTTCAGTGCCGGGTGGCTGCTCAACCGAATTCTGGTCAGCACCGGTTTGTTAGTATGATTTGCGGTTTTTGCCATCGGGAGATTCCAGACAATATCAAGGTCGATGATAAACGCCAGCCCTGCGGCAGCTGCTTTGGTGGCTGTCGCAAAGTGCATTGTCCCTGGTGTGGCTATGCTAATCCCATGCCCGGTAAGTTAATGCGACGACTACTGTCTTCAACCAAGAAAAGAGGCTAAGCAGATGAAACCCTTATCAGAAAAGGCCGAAGAGATACTCGAATCCCTGTGGGTTATGACGGTGGAAGGAGATCAGGTCGGCTGCCTGCTGACAGACCTGCAGGTTGACGCTGAGGCTGATGAATTGAAACATCTGCTCCAACGCGCTTTTGTCGAAATTCGCGATAATCGTGTGTTCCTGCGTCGTGAGGGAGAAGCCGAAGCACGGATGGCGGTGCGCAGACATCGCCTCGCTGAGCGCCTGACCATGGATATCCTCGGTATCGAAGGCGAGGAAGGCAACGAGCAGGCCTGTATTTTTGAACATCTGCTGCGTCAGGGGGTTGATACCAAGCTCTGCACTCTGCTCAATCATCCGAGCACCTGCCCTCATGGCAACCCGATTCCTCCCGGCGATTGCTGTACCGAGGCACAGCGTTCAGGTTCTCCGGGAATCGTCCCGTTAACCGAGCTCAAGGCCGGAGAATCAGGTGGTATTGCCTATCTGGGGGCCAGTGACGACAAAAAAATGCAGAAACTGATGAGTATGGGGGTGTTGCCCGGCAGTGATATTCTGCTGATGCAGAAGTTTCCCAGCTACATTTTCAAGGTCGGACATTCGCAGTTTGCCATCGATGAATCCCTGGCCCGACAGATTCATATCAGACGCTGAAAGGCACAACCTGCCGCCACCCGATTGACCTGATGGCAGGGACAAATATGTCTTGACCTGCCACCGTGGATAGTTGATTGTCTGTGCCAACCGATGGCATTGAGACGTTATGGCGTTACCACCACTCGTCAATGAGTGCGCTGGTACCAGTGCCGCGCTACTGCGACCTGCGTAAGCAGATCTCATTGCTTGACAATGACGCGCCTTGCCGTTGCGGTTGTTTTTGTTTGATCACCCCGTCATCTGCTTTCTTGCGAAAGCACCAGGCAGGATAGACCAGTTTTTTAAAGGAGCAAGTGTTCATGTTTCGAGAACCCAAAGAAATCGTTGCAGGATTGCAGGCAAAATTTGAGGAACTCTGGAGGTATCTTTGACGTCCCGACCAAGCAGGAGCGGGTCGCTGAGCTGGAAGCGGAGATAGCCCGTCCAGAATTCTGGAACCAGGGGGATCAGGCTCAGGAACTGCTGCGTGAGCGCACTCGTCTGCAAAAGGTTGTCGAGGATTGTCTCGATGTCCGGCAACGACTCGAAGATGCCACGGTGCTGATTGAGATGGGAGAAGAGGGGGAGGACCAGGCGACCCTTGATGAGGTCAATGCCATGCTGCCCGCCCTGGAAAAAAAGATCAGCGCCATGGAATTTGCGCGGATGCTCTCCGGCCCCCACGATGCCAGTAACGCGACCTTGAGTATCAATGCCGGTGCCGGCGGCACCGAAGCCCAGGACTGGGCCGACATGCTGTTGCGCATGTACCTGCGCTATTGTGAAGAGAAGGGTTTTAAAACCGAGTTTACCGAATACCAACCCGGCGATGATGCCGGTGTCAAGAGTGTCACGATCAGCGTTACCGGCGACTATGCCTACGGGTATCTGCGCTCCGAAAGCGGCATCCACCGGCTGGTGCGCATTTCGCCCTTCGATTCCAATTCCCGGCGCCATACCTCTTTCTGTTCAGTGTTCGTTTTTCCCGAGCTGGATGAATCCATTGAGGTTGTCGTCGAAGATAAAGATATCAAGGTTGATACCTACCGGGCCAGTGGTGCCGGAGGTCAGCATATCAACAAAACCGATTCTGCCATCCGTATCACCCATATGCCAACGGGGATTGTCGTTGCCTGCCAGAATCAGCGCTCCCAGCATGCCAACCGGGCCACCGCCATGCAACAGCTCAAGGCACGTCTGTACGAGATGGAGACACGCAAAAAAGAAGAAGAGGCTGCGGCCTTTTCCGAGGACAAAAAGGACATTGCCTGGGGCAGCCAGATCCGTTCCTATGTGCTGCATCCCTACCGCATGGTCAAGGATCATCGCACCAGCTTTGAAAGCGGAAACACCGATGCTGTGCTTAATGGTGACCTGGATGCATTTATCGAAGCCTATCTGTTACGCGGATCTGGTTGACACTGTCAGCGCAATGGTTTTTACCTGAGAATTTTCTGCACCGCTGAGTCCTTGTAACGATTGACTCGTGCCGCTGCTTTCATTACATTTGTCAGCCACAAAATTCACCCCGGATTCAAGGAGCGGTTATGCATAAGCCAGATATCCCCACTGCTTTAACCTTTGATGATGTTCTGCTGTTGCCTGCTCATTCGCAGGTGCTTCCTAAAGACGTGGATCTGTCTTCACAGCTGACACGATCCATCAGGCTTAATATCCCGCTGCTCTCGTCCGCCATGGACACGGTGACGGAAGCGCGTACTGCAATCTGCATGGCGCGCGAAGGGGGATTGGGGATCATCCATAAAAACATGACGCCTGAAGCCCAGGCGGTTGAAGTCGACCAGGTCAAAAAATCGGAAAGTGGCATGATTGTCGATCCGATTACCATGGCACCGGATCAGAAAATTTCCGATGCCCTGGCGGTGATGAACAACTACCGGATTTCCGGAGTGCCGATTACACAAAACGGCAGACTGGTGGGTATTATGACCAATCGTGACCTGCGTTTTGAAACCAATCTGGACCAACCCATCGCCAATGTCATGACCAAGGACAAGCTGGTGACCGTCCCCCCCGGCACGACCCTGGAAGAGGCCAAGTTTCACCTGCACAAGCACCGCATTGAAAAACTGCTGGTGGTGGACGATGATTATGTCCTCAAGGGGCTGATCACCATCAAGGATATCGAAAAAGTGCGCAAATATCCCAACGCCTGCAAGGATGATTTCGGGCGCTTGCGCGTTGGCGCGGCTGTCGGTGTTGGTGACGATCTGGAGCAGCGTTCAGCAGCGCTGATTGAGGCCGGTGTTGATGTGATGGTTGTGGACACCGCGCACGGACACAGCCAGAAGGTGCTCGACGCAGTCAAGTGGCTGCGGAATACATATCCTGAGGTGCAACTGATGGCCGGTAATATCGCCACCGCATTGGCCGCCAAGGCATTAATCGATGCCGGTGTCGACGCCGTCAAGGTGGGTATCGGCCCCGGTTCTATCTGCACCACGCGCGTGGTCGCCGGTGTTGGTGTGCCCCAGGTGACCGCTATTCAAAACGTCGCTTCCGTCACCCTTGCGGCCGGTATTCCGCTGATCGCCGACGGCGGCATCAAATTCTCTGGTGACCTTCCCAAGGCAATAGCCGCCGGCGCTGATATTGTCATGGTCGGCTCTCTGTTTGCCGGAACGGAGGAATCCCCCGGCGAAACCATTCTTTTTCAGGGACGCACCTACAAAGCTTATCGCGGCATGGGCAGCCTCGGTGCCATGAAAAAGGGCAGCAAAGATCGTTATTTCCAGGCAGAAGAGACCGATGTCAAGCTGGTGCCGGAGGGAATCGAAGGGCGGGTTCCCTATCGCGGCTCCTTGTCGAGCAATATTCACCAGTTAATCGGCGGCCTGCGCTCAGGCATGGGGTATACCGGTTGCAGTACCATCAAAGAGCTGCAACGTAACGGTCAGTTTGTCAAAATTACCAATGCCGGACTCAAGGAGTCACATGTGCACGATGTCACCATTACCCAGGAATCACCTAATTACCGGATCGAAGGGAATGGCAGATAAGATGTCAAATATCCACAGTGAACGGATTCTCATCCTTGATTTCGGCTCCCAGTATACCCAGTTGATTGCCCGGCGGGTACGTGAATGCCATGTTTTTTGTGAGCTCCACCCCTATGATATGACTTTGGACGAAATCAGGGCATTCAGGCCCAGCGGCATCATTCTGTCCGGTGGTCCGAAGTCTGTTTACGAAGGTGGAGCGCCGCCGGTTGAAGAGGAACTTTTCGATCTCGGTGTGCCGATCCTCGGCATCTGTTACGGCATGCAGCTGATATGCCAGTACTTTGGCGGCAAGGTGGTGCCTGCCGGCAAGCGGGAATACGGACATGCCGTCCTTAAAAGCGTCGGCCACCCGGGAGACCTTTTTGCTGGTTTCTTTACCGAAGGTACCAGCTCGGTATGGATGAGTCACGGCGATCATGTTGAGAACGTTCCTTCCGGATTTGAGGTTGTTGCCCAAAGTACCAATGCACCGGTTTGTGCTATCCAGAATCTGCAGCGCCATATTTATGGTGTGCAGTTCCACCCCGAGGTCAATCATACCCCGCAGGGGGCCCTGATGATGAACACCTTTGTGCGTAAAATCTGTGGCTGCAGCGGTCAATGGACACCGGGAAAAATTGTTGATGACGCTGTGGCACGTATACGTGAACAGGTTGGTAATGAACAGGTGATACTGGGATTATCCGGCGGGGTCGACTCGTCGGTTGCGGCGGCTCTGATTCATCGTGCCATTGGCGATCAGCTGCATTGTGTTTTTGTTGATAATGGTCTGCTGCGCCTCGATGAGGGGGATCAGGTCATGACCACCTTTGCCAGTAATATGGGGGTCAAGGTGGTACGGGTTGATGCGCAACAACGGTTTTATGACGCCCTGAAAGAAGTTGCCGATCCGGAACAGAAACGCAGGATTATCGGTAATCTCTTTGTGGCTATTTTTGAAGAGCAGGCCGGGCAGGTAGATGGTGCCCAATGGCTGGCCCAGGGAACCATTTACCCTGATGTGATCGAGTCGGCAGGGGCCAAGACCGGCAAGGCCCACAATATTAAAAGTCACCACAATGTCGGCGGCTTGCCGGAATACATGAAACTGAAGCTGCTTGAGCCGCTGCGTGAGCTGTTCAAGGATGAAGTCCGCGCCATTGGTGAAGAACTCGGTTTGCCGAAGCAGATGGTCTGGCGCCATCCCTTCCCCGGCCCCGGTCTGGGGGTACGGATTCTGGGAGAGGTCAAGGAGGAATACTGCGATATTCTGCGCCGTGCCGACGCTATTTATATCGATGAATTGTTCGAGAGCGGCCACTATCACAAGATCAGTCAGGCCTTTGCCGTGTTCCTGCCGGTCAAATCGGTTGGAGTGATGGGGGATGGTCGAACCTACGAATACGTCATCGCCCTGCGTGCCGTTGAAACCAGGGACTTTATGACCGCCGGCTGGTATCCCATGCCTTACGCTGATCTTGCACGTATCAGCAATCGCATCATCAACGAGGTCAAAGGGGTGAACCGCGTGGTGTATGATATTTCGAGCAAGCCCCCCGCTACGATTGAGTGGGAATAGTAAATTACTTCTAAGTTACTGAAATCATTATAAAACGGGGGCATAATACCAATTTTTAAATTGGTATTATGCCCCCGTTTTAATTGCCTGTTTACTGTTGTGCTACCGTCCCGGAAAAAACATTCAACACGATCACACCGGCAACAATCAACAGTATGCCGATTACCGCAGCTATATCAAGGGTCTGTCCGTAAAAAAACCAGGCAATCAGAGTAATCAGGGCGATTCCAACACCTGACCAGATGGCGTAGGCAATACCCACAGGAATGGTTTTGAGGGTGAGGGAAAGAAAGTAAAAGGCCGTTGCGTAGCCGACGGTAACAATCAATGATGGCCACAAGCGGGTAAATCCTGCCGCGGCCTTTAGTGCCGAAGTGCCAACAACCTCACTGATAATTGCCACCGTAAGAAAAACCCACTGTTGCATAGACTGCCACCTTCCGGCTTGAAAATTTAGTCGTTTGGACTGAAACGGACCAGGCATTGTCACTGTTCAGCAGCGGCGGTGCCACAGGGGGGCTGCTGTTGAACAGATACCAGAAAATAAAAAACCCGTCGTGCCGGAGGGGGGGTGGCGCGACGGGTTTTGAGGAAGCTCTTGGCCCCCTTCTGTCTAACTTAACCCCATGTGGTCACGATGGCAAGAGGGACTGAAAAAAAGTATCACAGGATTTTTCGATGGTTCAATGTCCCCCTTTTTTACACACAATTCGCCGGTGTGGACAGTACTCAGGTCGGAAAACCGACGTAGGTATCAACGCCATCCAAAAACAGGTCATACTGGCTTTCCATCGCCTCTTTCAGGACATTGGCAGAAAATCCTCTGGCGAAGTTGCAGCGCAGACCGACCCAGCCGATAGCATCGATCGGGCCAAGACTCATCAAATAGCCCTTTTCCTGGTAATGGTAAGGGCGCAGCTGGCGGCCGGCGTGCAGGTTAACGATATTGTGTGCAACCAGCTTGCCTTTGCGTATGGCCGCCTGGGCAGTGAGAAGATTCAGGCCGGTGCCGGCATAATCGGAACAGTCACCGGCGCTGAAGATATCCGGCAGCAGTTCTCCTTCGATTTCGACCTGTCCGGAAGAATTCGTTGGTATAGCCAACGGGTGTCGCTTGACACCTGCAAATAACAGTGTCGCCGCCGAGTCCAGTTGAAATTCCCTGCCGCTGTCGCGTTGCTTGAGCGTAATGGCGCTGTCGTCGTTTTGCCCCAGGTATTCTGTCTGAGGCAGATAGGTGATTTCCTCCCGGCGCAATTTGCGGACAATATAGCGATGGGCTCTTTCGGACAGGAAGGGTACTGTACGATTGTTCATGTCGATGAGCCGTAACCCGGCATCAATTTTTTGTTGGCGAAGCAGCGTTTGTAATTCAAATAATATCTGCAGACCGGTGGCGCCGCCGCCGACAAATGATATATCCAGGCGTTGCCTTTCGGCACGGACGCGCCATTCTTCAAGCAGGGTCGGGCCATGCCCGGCCATCAGGTGTTCCAACCCGTAGACATGGTCTCCTGCAGGTGGCACAAGCGCAGTGGCGCCTGTGCTGATAATCAACCAGTCAAAATCAAGTTCTTGATCATTCAGGGAAATTTTTTTGTGCTGCTGCCAGTGCTTTATGCGGTCGTTGTCAATATGGAGACGTTGCTGATGGAAGGTGAACCCGAAACGTTCTGCCAGCTGGGCATACGGAACGCTGAAGTCGGCAACAGGTTTTGCAAAGGTTTTGTGTAAATTGGTGATCTTGCAATGTTCCTGGTTGGCGTCGATGAGGTGGAGTTTCAGCGACGGGTTTTTTTTCGCCAGACTGATAAGACTGGCCAGTCCTGCATAACCGCCACCGATAACAACCACGTCAGCCATGCTATGCTCCTTCCTGATTCTCAAGCAAGAATTGCTCGTTGTGAACCTGTTATAGAGTGGTCATTTCTCAACGTTAAGGTTGTCGGCACCATCTCCCAGTTGGCCCATTTCCGGCAGTTGGATGGGATCGCAGCAGTTTTCTGCCAGACGGGCTTTTTGTCCACACTGACCACACTTATAATCAGCCGGTTCAGAAAGGCAGGCTACCATCTGCTTGCGTCCCTCGGCAGACAAGCTGCACAGATGAATATGATGATCTTCAGTGTGTTTGCAGAAACTAGTCAGTTCGTGTGCCATTTTTTAACTCCTTTAGGTAAATTATTTTTTTAAATAGTACATTACACATTTGTCCAGGACAAGAAGGGCGGCTGTTTTTTTTTGATTGATCATGCCCGAGACAGGTCCGGATGTGATAACGCCATTGTTTGTTTGCCGGCACTCCTCAAAGCTAACAAAGAACTCATCTGTTCATGGATTATAACAGGCTTTGCGATCGACTTCTTTCCAGCCGCAAAAAATTTGGTATCATTTGATACATCGGTTTATAAATGGCACTGACGATCAATTTGAATGAAATCGAAAGTTCATTACAGACTGTACAGGGACTTGTTCTGTTTCTTTGTCATCAGGAGATAACGTGGCCTTAAAAAGAAAAACAACAGCCGGTGGCTGCCGGTTGTGCCGCTGTGTTGCTATCGGACTGCTGTTGGCCATGTTGATCCTGTCGGGTTGCGCCATGCGCTGGCAGGAAAACTGGCAGGATGTGGCACCTGATCGTCCTTCCGCAACCGCCACCCGACTGGCGGAACAGGCCCGGCAGCTTTTTAACGAGGCGGGTGATGCACAAGAGTTACGTGCTGCAATGACCGCCTATGAGCAGGTTCTGATCGTTAATCCGGGAGACAGCGAGGCATTGACGAGTCTGAGTACCCAGCATATTCTGCTCGGAACCGCCTATACTGCCGGCCGTCGCGAAAAATCCCGCCACTTTCTTACCGCCATGGACTACGCAGAACGAGCCATGTACAGCAACCAGGCGTTTCGCGCTCAGGTAGCAGCAGGAACGCCTCTGTGGGATGCGGTCAATCTGCTGGAGGCAGAGCAGATCCAAGCCATGTTCTTCTGGGTGAAAGCGTTGCACTACCAGTTCAAGGAGGGACTGACCCTGGTCGGCAAGATTGTCAACCTCCGGTGGATGGAGCATGGTCTGAAGGTGCTTGAAAGAATTGTT
>JAWLDI010000023.1:0-23437 GCA_041686715.1 Pelovirga sp. | reverse complement strand
CCACCAGCCTGAAGGGCAAGGAGCCCAGAATCCACCTCTTTGGCAGTGGCGCTATTCTCAATGAAGTGATAGCGGCTCAGGAACTGCTGGAGGAAACCTTCGATGTGCCGACCGATGTCTGGAGCGTAACCAGTTACAAAGAGCTGTACCAGGATGCCATTGAAACCGAGCGCTGGAATCTGCTCCATCCGACCAAAAAGCAGCGTAAACCTTATCTGGCGCAGGTACTGGAAAAAGAGGAAGGTATTTTCGTTGCTGCGTCTGATTATATGAAAGTGCTGCCGGCAGCATTGGCCAAATGGTTGCCCGGCCCCCTGCACTGTCTGGGTACCGACGGTTTCGGGCGTAGTGATAACCGTGAACAGCTGCGCGATTTCTTCGAAGTTGATCGCCGTTATGTCGCTCTGGCGGCTCTTTACCAGCTGGCCGAGCAGGAGGGCGGTTCAAAGAAGAACGTAGAACAGGCCCTCAGGCAATTCAAGATTAATCCCGACAAATTGAACCCGCATCAGGATTAAAGGATATGTTATGGCGATTGAAGTAGTTGTTCCGCAAGTCTCTGATGGTGTTACCTCCGGAACCGTGACATCCCTCGCGGTAGAGGTCGGCGATAAGGTGACCGAAGATCAGACATTGCTGGAACTGGAAACCGACAAGGCGGTGGTGGCGATTCCTTCGCCGCAGGCTGGAAAAATCAGCGAGATCCGCGTCGCCGAAGGTGACGAGGCTGAGGTCGGTGCCGTGATCATGCTGCTGGAAGCGGATGGCAAAGACGATCCATCCCCTGAATCGAAGGATGATGACGACGAAGGCACAGAAGAAGCTGATCAGCCAGCAGCGGCACAGCAACAACCGGAGCAGGAACCGGCCCCACAGGAGCAGCGCCAGGAGTCGCCAGCTTCAACAGAGGAACAAAAGCAATCGGCTGATCAACCCCCACTCGATCTGACTCAGCGCCGTAGTGGTGACCTGGTCGCTCCGGCGGCACCTTCGGTGCGACGCATTGCCCGGGAACTCGGCGTTGATATCTACCAGGTACAGGGCTCCGGTCCGGGGGGGCGGATCAGTGAAGAGGATGTGCGTGAATTTGTTCGCTCGACCATGGAGCAGGTGAGCGGCGGTGCCACGGTCAGCAGTGGTGAGTTCCGGGGCCTGCATGCTCAGCGACCTTTGCCCGATTTCAGCAAATGGGGGGAGGTCGAGCGCAAAGCTTTATCAAAAGTACGGCAGGTGACTGCCGATGCCATGGGCTATGCCTGGTCGACCATCCCGATGGTAACCCAGTATGATCAGGCGGTTGTAGATGCCCTGGAAGCTTTCAGGCAGGACTATAATCATAAATCTCCTGAGGTCAAGCTGACGATGACAGCTGTTCTGCTCAAAGTCTGCGCTCTGGCTTTAAAGCAGTTTCCACAGTTCAACAGCAGTCTGGATCTTGCCAGCCAGGAGCTGATTTACAAGAAATATGTCCATGTCGGGGTGGCGGTGGATACCGATAATGGTCTGCTGGTGCCGGTCGTGCGCGATGTCGATCATAAGGGGATTGGTGTTCTGGCGGCCGAGTTGAATGAGCTGGCCGAAAAAGCGCGTAAGCGTAAGCTTGGTATGGACGAAATGGACGGGGGGAGCTTTACCATCAGTAACCTGGGCGGGATCGGTGGCAGTGCCTTTACTCCGATTGTTTATGCTCCGCAGGTGGCGATTCTCGGAGTGTCACGTACGGAGACCCGGCCGGTGTGGAATGGTCAGGAATTTGTACCGCAGCAGATGATGCCGTTGAGTTTGAGTTACGATCATCGCGTGATCGATGGTGCTGATGGTGCACGGTTTCTGCGCTGGATTTGCGAGGCGCTGGAGCAGCCGCTTAAGCTGCTGCTGTGATGACATTGATGATGGTTGGGCATAGAGTGCGGCGCAACTCCCATGCCCATGGACTCTGGGCACCACCCATGCTCGCCACCATGGCGACAGACACCCTTGGCATGGAAGCCTCGACCCCATACCGAGGTAAAATGATGACAACTTCACTAAGCTAACATTCCTTTTAAAATAGAGAGATTTCTATGAGTGTCGACGTAGTTGTTCCGCAGGTTTCGGATGGTGTGACATCAGGTACAGTAACTTCCGTAATGGTCAGTGTTGGTGATGAGGTTGAGGCAGATCAGACCTTGATTGAGCTGGAAACAGATAAAGCGGTGGTAGCGATTCCATCACCTTCGGCCGGACGTATCCGTGATCTGAAAGTCGGTGAAGGTGATAACGTAGACGTGGGAGCGGTGATTGCCGTGCTGGATGAGGTGGACGCGGACCATGCTGCAGCTGAAACCGATGAATCGCAAGAGGCCGCTACGGAGGAAAAAGCCAAAGAGACATCAACAGACCGGATAGAAGAGAAGCCCGCTGCCAGAAAACCCGGCGGAAAAACTACCGAACAATCAAAAGTGCCGGGCAAGGATCTGGTTGTTATTGGTGCCGGTCCCGGTGGTTATCACGCAGCTTTTAAGGCGGCCGAGTTGGGACTGTCGGTGACCCTGATTGATCCTGAGGAGAATCCAGGCGGGGTATGTCTGCATCGTGGCTGTATTCCTTCTAAAGCACTGTTACATGTCGCCAAACTGATTACTGAAACCCGGGAGTCAGCAGCTATCGGCATCACGTTTTCCCCGCCGAAGATCGATGTCGACCGGATCCGTGCCTGGAAAAATGACGTGGTCGAAAAGCTGACCGGTGGTCTGGGTGCAAAAGTCGATAAGCAGAAACTGACCTACATCAGGGGAACGGCACGATTCAAGGATGATCACCATCTTGAAGTCACGGATCTGGATGGCAAAACCAGCCAGCTCTCTTTTTCTCAAGCGATTCTGGCAACCGGCTCGCGTCCAATCATGCTCCCCGGCGTTGATGGCGGCAGTCAGCGGATTATCGATTCCACCGGAGCCTTGAATCTGAGCGACGTCCCTTCCTCCTTGCTGGTGGTTGGTGGTGGTTATATTGGTTTGGAGCTTGGCAGTGCTTATGCAGCGCTGGGCAGTAAGGTCAGCGTCGTCGAAATGACCGATGGTCTGCTCCCCGGCTGCGACCGCGATCTGGTGTCCTTGCTGAAACGCCGGCTGGATAACATATTTCAAGATATTCTGCTGAAAACCAAAGTTGTTGAACTAAAAGAACAGAAAAATGGTGTTGCGGTCACTCTGGAGGATAAAAAAGGGGAGTCGACTAACCGGCGCTTTGACAGGGTACTGATCGCTATCGGGCGTAAACCCAACACCGAACAGCTGGGACTGGATAGCACCCGGATCAAAAAGAACGACAAGGGCTTTATTGAAGTCGACGGCCAGCAAAGGACGGCTGAACCCCATATTTTTGCCATCGGCGATATTGCCGGTGAGCCGATGCTGGCCCACAAGGCTTATGCAGAAGCCGAGGTCGCTGCCGAGGTTGCAGCTGGTGGCAAGGCGGTGTACGAGCCGCGGGCGATTCCGGCGGTGGTATTTACTGATCCGGAAATCGCCTGGTGTGGCTTGACCGAAACGCAAGCACGTGAGCAGAAGATCAAGGTCAAGACCGCCAAGCTGCCGTGGCGCAGCAACGGCCGCTGCTTGACCCTGGGGCGCGATGATGGGATCACCAAGCTGATTGTTGATCCTGAAACTGACCGAGTTTTAGGAGTCGCTGTCGCCGGACCGGGGGCTGGAGAGTTAATTGCTGAAGGGGTGCTGGCGATGGAGATGGCGGCCCTGTCTGAAGATCTGCACAAGACGATTCATCCGCACCCGACCCTGTCGGAAACCCTCTATGACGCGGCCAGGATGTTGTAAATGTCGGTAGGGGCACGGCGCGCCGTGCCTTTACATTTTATCTGCCCTGCCAGCCGCCCCCTAAGGCTTTGAACAGGGTGGTCGCGGCATTGAGACGGTCACGGGTCGCTGCAGCCAACGCCAGCTCGGCTCCCAGAAATTGCCGCTGGGCATCAAGAACTTCAATAAAACTGCTGTATCCTTCCTGATAACGTAAATTTACCAGCTCCAGAGTTTTTTGCGCCGCTTCCTGTTGTCGTTGCAGAGCGGTTTCACGCTGAGCAATAGTGCTCGTCAACAGCAGTGCGTCGCGAACTTCGCGAAAGGCAGTCTGGATAGTGATCCGGTAGTTACTTTCGGCCTGATCGTGCAATGCCCTGACAGTTTCAACGCGGTTACGGTTACGTCCGAAATCGACCAGAGGCCCGAGTATGGCTCCGCTGACTCCCCAGGTTTCGGTGGAACTCTTCAGCAGATCGTCAATATCACCGGCGGTACTGCCAAGGAAAAGGGCCAGATTAAAACGCGGCAGGCGCTGCGCCATCGTCTCCCCTAATTGCGCATTCACAGCGACCAGTGCTGCTTCTGTAGCGCGGATATCGGGGCGGCGGTCAAGCAGTTCAGCGGGGAGAAGTTCAGGGATAATCGTCGGGGGAGTCAGTTGTTCAAGGTGGCCATCGCCAAAGTCAAGGGTTCCCATCAGTTCAGCCGGGTTCATGCCGGTCAATACCGCCAGGGCACTCTCCAGCCTTATTACCTGTTCCTGTCGCTGCGGTACCAGCGCCCGTACGGCTTCCCACTCCGAACGTGCCTGTTGCAGTCCAAGCTGATCAATGACCCCGCCATCATAACGGATTTGCTGTAATTCCAGGGTGTCATAGCGCAGGCCGAGGGTGCGTTCGGTAATGCGCAGTTGTTCCTGGGCGGCCCGCAGGTTGGTGTAGGTGCTGATCACATCACCTATCAGCTGCAAGCGTACAGCTTCACGACTGTACTGAGAAGCGGCAAGCTGTGCCAGGGCGCTTTCGTGGCTACGTGCCAGACGCCCCCAGATATCAACTTCGTAACTGAGCATGCCGGTCAGGGAAAAAATATTGTTAATAGATCCGGCAGAGACGGCGGCGGACTGCTGACTGCGTGCCGCTTCAGCTTGACCGTCAAGGCTCGGCAGCCGTTGTGCCGAGGCGAATCCCAACCGGGCGCGACTTTCACGAATGCGCTCCAGTTGCAGTTGCAGACTGAGGTTGTCACTAAGGGTCCGGTCGACCAGTTGCGTCAGAATCGGGTCCTGGTAGCTGGTCCACCAGTCATTTTCAATCGCCGAGATATTTTTCTCAGAATCTGTTGCCGTTTGCAGCCAGTGATCGGGCAGGTCAATATCCGGGCGCTGATAATCGGGACCGATAGTGCATCCGCCGAGCAGCAAGGCAACAAGAGCGGTTGAAAGAATCAGAGCTTTCATGATGTGGTGGCCTTTCCCCTGTTCAGGCGATCGCGGCGCCGGGTCGCGATATCTTCAAGCAATTTGTAAAACAGCGGCACAAAGAACAGTGCCATGGAGCTGGCGGCGACCATGCCACCGACAACAACGGTACCGATTTCCTGGCGGCTGGCAGCACCGGCGCCGGTGGCGAAAACCAGTGGCAGGGTGCCGATAATGAAGGTCATGGCGGTCATCATGATGGCACGGAAACGTTGCCTGGCCGCTTCTGTCGCAGCTTCCAGGGAACTCATCCCGGCGCGGCGGTTCTGGGCGGCAAACTCGACAATAAGAATTGCATTTTTGGCCGCGAGGCCAATCAGCACCAGCAGTCCGACCTGAAAGTAGATATCACTGGGAAAACCTCGTGTCCAGGCCGCCAGGGCAGCACCTAACACGGCAAAAGGAATTGCCGAAGCAACCGCTATGGGCAAGGTCCAGCGTTCGTACTGGGCAGCGAGAATCAGAAATACCATGAGCAGTCCCAGACCAAAAGCTGCGGCTCCGGTTCCGGCGGCGGCGTCGAGCTGATAGGCCTCACCGGTCCAGCCCAGTACCGTGTTGTCATCTCCGAGTTCGTTGGTCGCTTGTTCCATCGCTGCCTTGGCCTGACCACTGGTGAAACCCGGCGCCGGATCTGCCAGGAGCTTGGCCGAGGTATAGAGATTGTAGCGATTGACAACATCGGCGCCGCTGACGCGTTCCATTGTTATCAGCGAACTTAGCGGCAGCATTTCCCCTTGTTGTGAGCGCACAAATACCTGGTTGATATCTTCAGCACGGCTGCGGAATTCCCCTTCCGACTGCAGGCGTACCTGCCACAGGCGATCAAAATACGTAAAGTCGTTAACATACATCCCGCCAAAGGTGCTTTGCATGGCATCATAAATCTGGTTGATGGGCACCCCGGCGGCACGCGCCTTTTCGCGGTCAAGTACTGCGTTATAACGGGGAATGGAAGTGTTAAGCAGGGAGCGAACATTGGTCAACTCCGGCCGCTGGTTGGCTTTAGCTACCAGATCACCGGCAATAGCATCGATTTCTTCCACGCCGACATCACCCCGGACCTGCAGATATCCTTCGACCCCGCCCGTCAGGGACATTCCCATGATCGGTGGTGGTGTAAAGGCAAAAACGTTGGCTTCCTGAATGCCCATGCCAATGCCCATCACCCTGCCGGCAATCGAGGCAGCGTCCTGGCCGGGCCCGCGACGTTCATTCCAGTTGGTGAGTTTGGCAAAACCAACGGTGGAGTTGGACTTCTGCGATGATGAAAAAATATCAAAACCGGCAAAGGTGGTGAACTGATCGACTTCGGGGATACTGAGAACCTGGGACGACAGCCCGACCAGGGTTTCAGAGCTGCGTCCCAGGGATGCCGTCGGCGGCAGTTGTGCTACCACCAGAGCAACGCCCTGATCTTCCTGGGGCACCAGGCCGGCAGGTAAGCGATCGAGCAGCCAGACTGTGCTGCCAATGATCAGCGCAAAGGCAACCAGACCGATGATGGTATGGCGCAGTAAAAAAGAAACGCCGGCAACAAAAACGTTAGTGATCGCCTCGAAAGCGCGGTTGAACAGACGGAAAGGAACTGCCAGTTTGCGTGGTTGGCGATCAAGGAGCAGGGCACACATGGCCGGGGTCAGGGTGACGGCAACGATGCCTGAAATAACCACCGATACGGCGATGGTGACAGCAAACTGCCGGTAAAGTTCCCCGCTTAACCCTCCCAGGAAGGCTACCGGTGCAAACACTGCGACCAGCACCAGGGTCGACGAGATCACTGCACCGGAGACCTGCTGCATGGTTTCCACTGCGGCATCACGAGCACTGAGCTGTTTTTCGCTCATCAGCCGTTCAACATTTTCCATAACGATAATGGCATTGTCGACGACAATGCCGATGGCCAGAACGAGACCGAACAGGGTCAGCAGGTTGACGGAAAAGCCCAGGGCCTGCATGCCGGCAAAGGTGCCGATCAGGGAGACCGGAATCGCTGCAATGGGGATCAGCGCCGCGCGTAAATGCTGGAGGAAGGCAAAGGTAACCAACACCACGAGAATGACGGCGATGATCAGGGTTATAAACACCTCGCGGATAGAAATCTCGACAAATTCGGTAGTGTCATAGGGGATCCGGTATTCCAAGCCGGCCGGAAATCGTTCAGCCAGGTCACGAAAAGCCTGATGCACCAGTTGTGCGGTTTCCAGGGCGTTGGCGCCCGGCTGCAGATAGACTCCCAACGGCACCGTCGGTTGGCCGTTATAGATGGCATGAAAACCGTAATTCTGGGAGCCGAGTTCGATCCGGGCGACATCGCGCAGTCGCAGGGTGCTGCCATCAGTGTTGGAACGCAGAATAATCTGCTCAAATTCTGCGGGTGAGACCAGCTGTCCTTTAGTGGTGACGGTGAAGGTAAAGGCCTGATCATCCGGTGCCGGTTGAGCGCCCAGACGTCCGGCAGCAAACTGAGCATTCTGCTCGCGGATGGACTGGGCCACATCAGTCGGGGTCAGATGATATTGGGCGAGTTTATCCGGCCGTAACCAGATGCGCATAGAGTAGTCCTGAGCGCCGAACAGGGAAGCGCTGCCGACCCCGGGGATCCGCACCAGTTCATCTATTACGTTAAGCAATGCGTAGTTGCTGAGAAATAAGGTGTCGTAGCGCTCCCCGGGGGAATTGAGGGTAGCTACCAGCAACAGGTTGGTCGAGCGTGATTCCACCCGTACCCCGGTATCACGTACCTGTTGAGGTAAACGGGCCAATGCTGCCTGAACCCGGTTGTTAACGTTGATGGCGTTTTGATCAGGATCGGTGCCAAGCTCAAAGGAAACGCTAATCTGCAAGCTGCCGGCATCGGTGGCGGTCGATTCCAGATAGATCATGTCGTCAACGCCGTTAATTTCCTGTTCAAGGGGCGCAGCTACCGAAGCGGCCACAACATCGGCACTGGCGCCGACATATTGAGCACTGACGACGACCTGGGGGGGGACAACATCAGGATACTGTTCAACCGGCAGGATGCGCAGAGCGGCAAGGCCGATGATGACAATAATAATGGAAATAACCGAACTGAAGATGGGGCGATCAATAAAAAATCTGAGCATCTGTGACTACTCCTCCAGACCGGCAACAATATTGACCCGGGCGCCGGGATGGAGGCTGACCTGACCGTTGATGACGACCAGGTCTCCGGCTGTCAGGCCCTCAGGCACAACCTGGCCGGCGGCTGTGACAGGCCCTAAGCTGATGGGACGAAACTCGGCGCTGTTGTCAACAATGACAAAAACGCTGGGACCCTGCGGACCTTGAACGACGGCGGTTTCGGGAATCAGAATGGTATCCCGGAAAGTTTCCAAGAGCACCTGCACACGGACAAATTGACCGGGAATCAGCTGTTTGTCAGGGTTGGGAAATGTCGCCCGGGCCGCCACGGTACCGGTCAGTTGGTCAACGGTGCTGGCAGTGAAGTCAATCTCGCCGGTGAAAGGATAGCTGTTTTCATGAGCGCTTAACAGCGTGACCGGATTGCCGCTTTCATCAGGAGCGTTAGCGTTGCCGCGGATGGCAGCATCGGTTTCCGGCAGGGAAAAGCGCACGTGGATCGGGTTGAGCTGAACAAGGTTGGTAAGCAGGGTGCCGCGTTCAACCAGGTTGCCTTCAGATACAGTTTCAAGGCTGGTTACACCGCTGACCGGCGCTTTTACCCGGGTGTAGCTCAGTTCCAGCTCTGCTTTTGCCAGCTGGGATTGGGACAGGGCTTGATTTGCCTGGGCCAGCTCAAAGGCTGAACGAGCATTGTCATATTCGCGCTGGCTGACAGCATTCTGTTCATACAGGCGTGAGGTGCGTCGCCATTCGCGTTCAGCCTGATTCAAGGTAGCAGTTGCGGTACGCCGGTTGGCTTCGGCTGCTGCCAGGGCTACCTGAAAAGGTTCAGGGTCGATTTGAAAAAGGATGTCCCCCTGTTTGACTTCTGCTCCCTCCTTAAACAGGCGTTGTTGCAATATCCCCTGGACGCGTGCCCGCACGCCCACTTCGCGGGCTCCGTAAACTCGACCGGGATAAGCGCGAACCTGTTCGGCGTCAGCCGGCTGAGCCCTGCTGACGGTGACGGCTACAGGTGGACGTTGCCTTTCCTCCTGGTTCTGGTCAGACTGGCATGCTGTTAATAAAAATATCAGGGTTAGCAGGACAGCACCAAAAAAGATAAAGCGCTGAAAACGAAAAGTGGCCATGCTTAAACTCCAACTCTGAAAAACTTAAAAGGGAGCTTCGGTGGTGTAAGAAGCCGAAGAGAAAAGAAGCGTTGCCTGCAAAACTTCACGATGTTAACATACATGCATGGTTGTTTGTAAAGATAAAAGGCGTTTTTTCAATATAGGGTCCGCTGTAAGGGAGAAGGCTATTGAGGCGTTCGAAAGAAGATGCACAACAAACGCGACAGAAGATTATTCAAGCCGCAGAAGAGGTTTTTTTTCACCAGGGCATTGCCCGTACGACCCTGGAACAGATCGCCCGGGCTGCCGGAGTAACGCGCGGGGCAATTTACTGGAATTTTGCCAACAAGGTTGACCTGATCAACATCGTTCATGCTGAGGTGCAGATGCCGGCGGAAGAGATTCTCAAACGGATTCTAGCCGATGACACCTCGGATGCCCTGGATAACCTGGAAAAACACTGCAGTGATTCATTGCTTCAGCTGTATACGGATGAACATATCAGGCGTGTTTACAGTATTTTGTTGCTTAAATGTGAACATTCTGAAGAAACCCGGTTGCTCAACGAGCGCCTGCGCGAATCAAAACTCGAGATGACGCACAATCTGGAGCGCTTTTTTGCCCGCCTGCAGCAACATGGTCACCTGAGTCCCGCAGAGGAACCGCGGTTATTGGCACTGGGACTGTACAGCTTTATGCTCGGTCTTTACAGTGATTATCTGCGCTACCCGGATTTTTATCAGATGCCCGACGATGCGGCAAGGATGGTCAGCAGATTCTTTGTGACGTTGCGCTAGCTGTTGCAGCGAAATAGACGGTTGCTTCGTCATTAAAAAGGGTGCCACTCATGGCGAGAGCACCCTTTTTAATAGCGTTAAGTTTGCTGGACCGGTTGCTCTAGCCGCATGATTCCGGCTTCTGGTTCATCGGGTCATCCGAATCGGCGGCATGGCTGTGCAGAAACAGAAAGATATGTTTTATCGTGCGCTGATTCACGCCTTCGCCACCACAGGGGAGCTGGTCTTCGTCAGCGGTCAACAGCTGCTGCCACTCTGCGCGGGTACGGCTGCCGGGAACCGGAATCGTTTGGTCACACTTTTGTGCCTGCCCGGTGAACCAGGCCCATTGGCCACGATCCTTGTTAGCGCTTTCCCAGCCATCGATTTCAAAAGAGAAAGCCAGAACGGGGGTTGTCAGGGCGATACAGAAGAGTAAACAGATCATTTTTTTCATGGTTTTTTTCTCCTTAGTGAGTTGTTGTTAAGCTTTTGTGTGCGGCTGCAATGTTCATCATTTGATATGACAGTCACGACAGCCCGTCGGTCCTTGTTTTTGTTCTTTGTGGCAACTGATACACAGATCATGAAATGCCTTTTTGCGGTCTTTCCCGTCGATCCCCTGGACCAGGCTGTGACAGCTTGCGCAGTCATCCAGGTTCTCATGACTTGCATGGTTAAAGGTGACAGTGCCCATTTTTGTAGGGTACTTGTATTCCGCGGGGCCACTGCTCTGGGCAACAACCAGGGTGGCTAGAGCGGAAACCAGGCTGACAGCGATGAGCAGGGTGAAAATTTTTTTCATGGCATAATCCTCCTTAAAGTGTTGTGACCTTAGTGGTCTGTGGTTGCCTGAATTGTTTCATCTGCCGTGGCTGATTACATTAGATATATATCATCACGTCGTCAGATGTCGGGCCTTATTTGAATAATTTCAGAAGGTTATAGGCTTCGATAACAGGAGGGTTGTTTTCAGATGTCTGCCCATTTCAGCCGGATTTTCTTTAATAGACAGGCCGGTGAGTTTTTTACGGGTGGAGTTTTTGTCCGTTGCGGTGTTGCCTGGTGACCGCAAGCAGGTAGCCAGCGTAACCGAGTCCGACCCCGAGCAGGTCGGCCACGCCGCCCATGGTCAGGTTGTGGCGGCAGAATTCCCGGTTGGTCTGGGTCAGCAGAGAGGTCGGGTCGTGACCACCCAGGATACACTCTTCCAGGCGCTTTCCTGCCTGTCGGAGCAAGATCAATCCGTTTTCTTCGCAGCGGTGAAGACTGGTTGAGTCCTGTACTTTTTGCATCAGTCGGGCCAGGGCCAGATAAATGCGGCGGGGGTCTACGAGGGTACGGTGGTCATAGAGGATGGGGAGGATGGTCTCAAAAAGATTCGGCAATCCGGCCAGTGCCTCTGCGACAATGCCGGCAGCAGGATGGCGGCGGCGGACCGTCTGGCCGTTGCTGATTTCATCTTCTCTGTCAGCAAAGAAAGCTGCAGCAACCTTTTTGACGGACTGCTGCAGCGCTCCCGGGTGATCGGGATTGGTATTGTGGGCAGCGACCAGGAGCAGTCCGCAGAGGAATATTCCACCACGATGGGTATTGCTGCCCAGTTGTTTCATCATTTCTCGTTCCGCCTGCCGACCGATGGCGATCAGTTGCTGCTGTTCGCCGCCGCTGAGCAGGGTCTTCGCCAACTCCTGCAGATAGCCATCAACCAGCCGGATCGAACGACACATAAGCAACAGGTTCAGATCCGGGTGGGCACCGTTATCTCTTAAATCGACCAGTCCCGGCTTGGGGGTCAGGTACAACTCGGCCCGCAGGCCGTTAGCCAAGGCGGTGGCGAGGGTTTCAAGCCGGGAGGTGGTTACGGAGGTGGTCAAGGTAGCGCTGCAATTCCTCGGAAGAATGACGGCCGAGGCGGATACATTCGACCGCTGGTGCCGGACAGATGAAACAGCAGCGGGGTGGCTGCCCGAGTTGTTGTCGGTGATACGCTGTTGCGGTGTTGTCATAAATATCAATATCAAGAAGACGGGCTGCAGCACAGCTTTCTTCGATGAGACAGCCGATCTGTTTGGCCGCTGCCGCCGTCAGGTTGCTGGTATAAAGAGCCCAGGGCCCCAGAATGTCGGTGTGCCGGGTGACCGGATAAAGGTTCTCGATACGCTCTTCTAGTTGCTGTGCTCCCCAGTCGAACAGCTGTGTGAAGGGGGACGATGCTTTTTCCCGGCCGGGGAGGTTGAGGGACAGCAGCACCAGGGTTCGGGGTTCGGTGGATGTCAGTTGTTCCAGGGCCCTCTGGCGATAATCGCGGGCAGCGAGGATTTTACTCCTTAACTTTGCGTACGGCATCGATAATGGTTCCATCGCGGTATTCGATCAGGGCTACAACCTCGTCGGTAAATTCGATGGGTCGCGGCTCACCAGTGATGCGACAGGCTTCCTCCCGCAGCTCAACGATATCCCGGACCGGAACCTTGCGCCGGATCAGTTCGTCCTTGAGCTCCTGCTGATGATCGTTGACGGCGATGCCGCGTTCGGTGACGATGACATCGATGGTGCGTCCTGGTGTGGTAACCGTGGTTACGGTATCGCGGATGATCGGTAGCCGACCCCGCAGCAGAGGTGCGGTGATGATTGACAACTTGGCTCCGGCCGCGGCGTCGCTGTGGCCACCGGTATTGTGCAGCAGGTAACCGTTGGATTCGGTATTGACGTTGACGTTGAAGTCGACATCGATTTCGGTGGCGCCGAGGATAACACAATCAAGCAGGTTGACCATCGCTCCGGCATTGAACGGATTGGCATAGGTATCGGCGCTCATTTCCTGATGGTGCAGATTGCGGCCGATCGACTCAACTGCCTTGAGATCAAAACACTGCACATCGAACAGGGTGCGGAACAACCCTTCTTCGAGCATATCGACAAAATAGCCGGTGATTCCACCACAACCGAAGCTCCCTTTGATCTGAGCCTGACTCATCATCCGTCGAACCTGTTCGGCCACCGCCAGAGAGATTCCGCCGGCCCCGGTCTGAAAGGAGAAGCCATCGCGCAGCAGCCCTGAGGCATCGATCACCTGGGCGGCGTAGCGGGCAATCTGCAGGCCGACCGGGTCGCGGGTTATCTGGGTCGTCGTGGAAACGATTTTGCGTGGGTCGCCAAGGGTGTCGACCCGAACAACGTAGTCGATCAGCGATTGCGAAATCGAGACCGGTGTGACCGGGGCAGCGGTCAGATTGTCGGTAACTGCAACCACACAGTGAGCATACTGGGCATCAGTAAAAGCGTAGCCGAGACTGCCGCAGGCCGACGGACCGAAAAACCCGTTCATGTTGCCGTAGCAGTCGCAGGACGGCGCAGCGATAAAAGCCACGTCGACCACGACCTCGCCGGTGATCAGGGAGCGGGCCCTGCCGCCGTGGGTGCGCACGATAATCGGGCAATCGAGTTCACCGCGGGAGACCATTTCGCCGATCAGTCCATTGACACCACATTCAAAGCCGCTGATGACGCCTTTCTGGATGTAGGGAATCAGTTCGGCGTGAACCGGGTGGATCGAACTGGAGGCGATCCGGATATCGCGGATGCCCATGCGGTCTATTTCACGGACAACCAGGTTCAGAACAGCGTCACCATTGCGCAGGTGATGGTGGGTGGCAATACACATACCACTTTTCAGTCCGGAAGCTTCAATGGCTTCGCGCAGGTTGCCCAATAATTTATTATCACCGGGGTTGTGGCGACGTAAGTGGCGGGTCGCGTGGTTGCCAGCCGGTGTGCGGCTGTAGGGATCCTGAAAGGGGTGAACCGCTTTACCGAAAAAGCTTTCGGGCAGTTGCCGGCCCAGACTATTTGTGACCATAGATAACCTCTTCATCCAGTTGCATATCGATCAGGCCATGGGCCTGGGCGGTTTTGAGGATTCTCAGGGCGCGCTTTACAACCGGAGCATCAACCATCTTCCCCCCGAGAGAGATGACCCCGGTTCCCATTTCACGGGCCTTCTGGATCGCTTCTACGACCTGCAAAGCGTAGTCAATTTCTTCCTGTTTGGGGGCGAACACCTCGTGGACAACCTCGATCTGCCGGGGGTTAACCAACGATTTTCCGGAGAAGCCAAGGGTTTTAATCAGGGTTGTCTCATGGCGCAGGGCTTCCATGTCGGAAACATCGGAAAAAATTGTATCAATCGCCTGAATTCCAGCGGCTTTACAGGCCCAGACCACGCGCGTGCGCGCTGCAAACAGCTCTTCTCCGGTTTTGGTGCGCTCAATTTCGAGGCTGGCAGTATAATCTTCGGCGCCAAAGGCCAACCCGATCAAACGGTTGGAGCTGCGTGCGGTCTTGATACAGTTGATGACCCCTTCAGCCGTTTCAATGGAGGGAAGAATCTTGAAGTGGCCGATCTCAATTCCCAGTTCCTCTTCGAATTCAGTCAGCACCGTATCCAGCTGTTCAACAAAATCGGAAGAATCGGCTTCCGGTAAGCGAATACCGTCCGGCAGAGCCGGGAGAATGACCCGCAGATCTTCTTTCCAACAATCTGTTTTCAGGCCATTGATGCGGACGAAAATTTCCTTGTTGCGATCCTGGTAGGTGCTTAAGAAGCTGTGTACCAGGGTACGCGCAGCATCTTTTTCACTGTAGGGAACCGCATCCTCAAGGTCGATCATGACCGCATCGCTCTCAAAGATCGGAATGTTCTGCAGCATCGATGGCATGTTGCCCGGCACATAAAGGAGCGAGCGGCGTAAACGGAAAGAATGTTCCATGTTCAGGTCTCCTCGATATAAATGGCCGGTGTGCCGGAAGATTTTGACAGATAGCGACCTACTCCGGTGACCTGCATTTCACAGAGGGCAATTTCACAGCCGGCAAAGACTTCGGCATCAAACAGGTGACCACCAATTACTTCCCCTGAACTTTTGCCCATCAGGATATGGAGATGGATGTCCACGGTACCGCTGTTATCGGTGATCAGGTTACCTTCGAGGCCGAGCAGTTCCAGCGGACCTTCGAGGTGATGCCGGCTCATCCGTGGCTCGGAGATGGGGCGCCTGGCTCCTGACTTGATGCCGCGAAATTCGGCCTTACACACTGAGCCGACTGCGGAAACGATGACCGCGTGCCGGATCTCCGCGTCCAGGGCAACATTGTTAAGACGGGTACGAAGACTTTCTCCCGGTTCAATCTTGATCAGAAAATTTCGTCCTGGCTGCCATTGGCGATAATGAACGCCGTTCATCATGAGCTCCTTTGTTCGGCGCAGGCGCGTAACAGACCGGTTTCCAGCCGCGCGGCGATGGCATAATCGAGGGCACCGCGATCGCTGATGCAGATGATCCCGCTGGTAATTGAAAAGTGCTGGAGAACGGTTTCTACCTGCCTGCGAATGAGGTGTTCAAACTGTTTTTTTACCGTCGAGTCGATTTCAATTCGCAGTTGTGGCGCCGGTTCGAGAAAAACCATCAGATCACTCGATTGCATGGTGCCGGCCTGGGCCTTGCGGACAATCTCCATTTTAGTGCCTCCTGCGATAATTTTTACTGGTGCTCAGTAGCTTGCGGCCATTGGTGCTGCGCAGATATTCCAGGGTCGTTGCCGGCACCAGTGTGCGTAAGGTCTCGTAATCTTCTTTTTTCATTGCTTTACGGACACGAAAAGCACTGATCGGGGTGTCTTTACTTTCTCTTCTTTCCAGCTGGATCGTCTGGATGCCTTCGTTTCCGAGTATGCGGGGCATGGTCTCACTGTAACAGCGAGTGGTTCGACAGAAAGGCTCCGTGCCGATAAAACGGTGCGTGATTCCGAAAAATGGCGCAATGTGGCGGGCAAAGAGCAAGAGATCGATCTCCATCTGCAGTTGCAGGCGATCATCATCCTGTTTTAAAAAATAACCTGGAAAGGTCACCTGGCTGACGGCATAGTCGGAGGTATCCAGAACCGAAACATTGTCCAGGTCGGCAGTTCCTTCCCTGACCAGATCCATCCGGACATCAAAAGGGAAAAGCGAGCGGTCTTCGCGAACAACAAAGACATACAGGTGATCAACCTGTGCTGCTGCTGCTTCGATCAGATAGCGATGACCAAGGGTAAAAGGGTTGCAGTTGACAACGACCGCGCCATTGTTGCCGGCCTGTTTGAGCTCACTGTGCTGCAGCAGATAGTTGGAGATTCCATTGCCGTATTCCAGCAGACAGACATTACCGTGGGTAATCAAGGGCGTGAAATTGAGGTGACCGAAGGTGCCGCGGTTTTCCAGGGTAGTAAAAATAAAGAAGTTGCGGATGTCACTGTAGGCGCAACTATCGATGAGTGCGGTCATCAGTTCGCCAAGACAGACTCCACCGCGGTGACTCTCCCGAATACAGATCATCTTGAAAACATTGTGATCCCGGGCAGCTGTTGCGATCAGTTCACCGTCCTCGAATTTACCGAAAAGCAGGTCGTACTCTTCTTCGAAGGTGAAGCCGTTTTCTTCGACCAGCTGCCTGGCCAGGTTTCGGTCGCGTTCATTAATCAAATTGACGACCATGGGGTACTGCTTCCTTTCTGCTGTGACGGCAAGCGGTTACCTATAAAGAATTCATAACACGATTCAGGGCTTCCAATCAGCGGAAATCAACAATAATATCGAAACTTTCAGTCAACCATTGTTTTATGCCTGCGAGATCTGTGGGCTTTGTTTGTCGCCAATGAATTTTTTATTTTCTAGGTACACTGGTAGGCTATACTGAAACAGTGGGTTTTTTTCTTGTATGGCGAGACTCATAAATGTGAAAGGAATAAAAATGCGAACAGTCAAGCAGGTTTTGCTCGTTGTTCTCGGTGTCTTACTGGCTGTTGTGATTCTGCAGAACACGGCTCCGGTCCGAATCCAGTTTCTCTGGTTATCCGGTCAGATGTCGACCGTTTTGCTGCTGTTTCTAACGGCTGTCGGGGGTTTTGCCATGGGGGTAATTGTGACGCTGTTGCTAAAAGGGCGGACAAAAGATTCGGCAATCGAATCCTCTCAACAACGATGACCAGTTTGAGCCGGTTCCTGTCAGACTTTATCCCCTGGAGGTGCAGGAATGGATAATGTTAAAACTGTTCTGTCGTGGCTGGGGAATATCCTGCAGTGGCCACTCGTTGAGACGGCAGAAACAAGGATTACCCTATGGGCTATTCTGTCCTTTGTCGCGTTGGTCCTCGCGCTCTTATGGTTTGCGCGCAGAACCCAGCGCTGGCTGGCGGAGGGACCGTTGCTGCGGATGCGTATGAGCGAGAGCGCGCGTTATTCGGTCGGGGCCTTGGTGCGTTATCTGATCCTGTTGATTGGCTTGCTGGTCATTGTCCAGACGGTGGGTGTCGACCTGACTGCCTTCACCGTGTTGGCCGGTGCCATCGGTATCGGTGTCGGCTTTGGCCTGCAGAATATTGTCAGTAACTTTATTGCCGGGCTGATCATCATGTTTGAGCGCCCGGTCAAGATCGGTGACCGGATTGTTGTCGGTGGGGTTGAGGGAAATGTTGTTAACATTGGAGCCCGCAGTACTACTGTGCTGAATAACGATAACATTGCCGTGATTGTTCCCAACTCCAAGTTTATTACCGATAACGTCGTCAATTGGAAATACAATAACAACGAGGTTCGTTTTGGGATTCCCGTCAGTGTTGCCTATGGCAGTGACGCCCGTCAGGTGGAAAGGATATTGCTGGAGATTGCTGATGAGGAATCTGATGTTCTGAGCTTGCCGTCGCCTGCTGTCAGGTTTATTGAGTTCGGTGATAACGGGCTACTGTTTGAGTTGCGGGCCTGGTCGTCGAGCCTGGTTGATCGCAAGGGCAAATTGATCAGTCAGCTCAATTTCTCAATATATGAGCGCTTCAATCAAGAGGGTATCGCTTTTCCCTTCCCGCAGCGGGACATTCACCTGCGCAGCGGTGTTCTTGAAATACGCAAAACCACTCAAACAGAAAACTTGTCGGATCAGGCCGGTAGCAAATGACCGGGTGCAAAGGCAAAAATGAGGTTGTCGTGAGGGTTATTGTCCGTGCCCGGCGACCGAAACCGCCCCTTGCTACAGCCGCGAGATAGCGACTATGGCGACTGGGGCTACTGCAATGTCAACCAAAAATCGACCACTCAGTCTGTTGTGCCAGCATTTGAATAGCGTCCGTTCCCAACAGGGAGTTTCCCAGCGGAGTCAGGCCCGGCGACCAGACCGCAATCGAGGCTATGCCCGGAACAATCACCAGAATCCCCCCGCCGACGCCGCTTTTGCCGGGTAAACCGACGCGATAGGCAAAGTCTCCCGAACCGTCATAATGACCACAAGTGATCATCAGTGCATTGATGCGCCGGACCCTGCCTGGAGCAATCAGTTGCGGCATGTCCGGGGCATTGACAAGAAAACGTCCAGCCATGGCCAGTTGGCGACAGCTCATTTCTATAGCACACTGATGGAAGTAGGTACCCAGGGTCAAGTCGGGCTCATGGTCGAGGTTGTCAAAACTGCGCAGAAAGTGAGCCAGGGCAAAATTGCGGTGGCCGGTCTGTTTCTCTGACAGGGCAACTGCATCATTAATGTAGATGCTGGAATCATCAGCGGCATACCTGACGAAGCTGACCAGTTCGGCAAGGGCTTCTGCAGGAGAACTGCTGGCGAGAATGACATCAGTGACGACAATGGCCCCGGCATTGATAAAAGGGTTGCGTGGAATGCCGTATTCACGCTCGAGCTGCAGGATTGAGTTGAAAGCGTTTCCGGAAGGTTCCCGTCCGACCCGCTCCCACAGTTTGCTACCGACTTTCCCAAGAGCCAGGGCCAGGGTAAAGACCTTCGAAATGCTTTGAATGGAGAAGGGAATGTCCGCGTCTCCGACACTGTAGACCTGTCCGTCGGCCATGGCCACAGCAAGACCAAAACGGTTCAGATCAATTGACGCCAGTTCCGGAATATAGTTTGCTACCTGACCCCGGTTTTCACGGCGGTTCATTTCCAGATGTATCTGATCGAGGATTCCCTGGATGGTCATGTTCACCTCAGTAACAATTACAGGTTACGCCATATCGCTGGAGCGATGAGTTGTTGTACTTTATACGGGTCACCTCGCCGGCAGGTCAACAGGTTCCGTTATGCTGATTCCAAACCGGCGCTTTTCCCCTTCTGGTAACGGATTTTCGGAAAATAATACAAATTTGGTCTTCTTTTGTTGTCTATATCATGTATAATTTATCTTCTTAGTCACTATATATGGTGTTTATTTTTCCATCTGGAGATTTTTTATGGCAAAACGTTACCGGGTGATCAAACGCAATGGCGAGTCCGCTCCCCTTGAGATTGCCAAGATTCGTAAAGTGATCCAGTGGGCTGCCGAAGGGCTCGATATCAGCCCTATCAAGCTCGAGTCCAGTCTGGGATTCCACTTCCGCAATAATATGACCACCGGCGAAATCCATGAAACGGTTATCGAAACCTCATTGCGATTGACTTCAATCGACGAGCCTGACTGGCGTATTCTGGCGGCGCGGCTGAAGCTGGTCGATTTTTACAAACGTGTTCACATTGCCCGTGGTATTCCTTATGAGTATCGTTATCCGAGTTATTGCGCCACGGTAAAGAGTTTTGTTGCCTGGGGAATTTATTCGCCGGTGCTGTTGGAAAAATATTCCGACAAGGAGCTGCACAAGGCCGGTCAGTTTTTAAAGCAGGAGTACGACTACGATTACGACTATGCCGGCATCAGCTTGCTGATCAAGCGCTACATGCTCGAATACGACAACCAGGTGATTGAGATGCCGCAGGAGGCATTACTGACCATCGCTCTGCTCATCGAGCAGAACCAGCCCTCAACCATCCGGTTGCAGCGCGTGCGCGATACCTATACCATGCTCGCTCGCCGCAAGATCTCCCTGGCAACCCCGATCCTCATCAATCTGCGCCGTCCCAACGGCAATCTGTCCAGTTGCTTTATCACCGCTTTTGACGATGACACCAACAGTATCTTCCATACCTTTGAACAGGTCGGTCAGATCAGTTCCGGTGGCGGCGGGGTCGGGGTGAGTATCAGCCGGATCCGCTCCCACGGAGCCCGGATTCGTAATTCTCTGGGGCGGGCCGGCGGGGTCGTACCCAATATTCGGGTAGTCAATGATATCGCCCTCTATTTCAACCAGGGCGGCAAACGGGCCGGTGCGGTTACCGTGGCGCTGGACAGCTGGCATCTGGATATGGAGGATTTTCTTGAAATCCAGACCGAGAACGGTGATCAGCGGCGTAAGGCCTATGATGTGTTTCCCCAGGTGGTGGTGACTGATCGTTTTATGCGTGCGGTGGAGGGTGGAGAAGACTGGTATCTGTTCGATCCCCATGAAGTTCGGAGTAAATACGGTTACGAGCTGGCCGATCTGTGGGGTGAAACCTTTGAGCAGGCTCTTGATCATTTGTATGCTGAGGTTGAGGCCGGCAATCTGGAACTCTTCGAAAAGGTCAATGCCAAATCCCTCTATAAACAGATCATGAAGGTACAGATCGAAACCGGCATGCCCTATATCGCTTTTAAGGACACCATCAACCGCGCCAACCCCAACAAGCATGTCGGCATCATCCCCTGTACCAATCTGTGCGTCGAATCCTATTCGGTGGTCAAACCGTCGCTTATCGGGCCACAGCGCTTTGACGGCACAACCCTGTGTCGCGATGTCGAGCCGGGGCTGGTGCATACCTGCAACCTGGTGTCGATCAATATGGCCAACCTCGAAGATGATGAACTGCCGGCCATCTGCGAAACATCCGTAAGGATCCTGGATAATTGTATTGATATTACTGATGTCCCGGTAGCTGAAGGACAGCGGCATAACGAACTGTTGCGCACCGTCGGTGTCGGGATGATGGGGCTGGCTGATTACCTTGCCCGGCGCAATATACCCTACTCCGGGGCGGTGACAAAAGCGGCTGAAATCGGCGAGGCCTTTGCCTATCATTGCACCGCTGCCAGTTGTCTGCTGGCCGAAGAGCGGGGCGCTTATCCGCTGTTTGAAGGCAGTGAATGGGCGCAAGGAAAGATTCTCTGTCGCGAGCGTCAGTGGTTTAAAGAGCACGGCACGCTGGACTGGGATGCACTGTTCGAGCGGATTGCTGAGCACGGTATCCGTAACAGCCATATCACCGCTATCGCCCCCAACACCAGCAGCTCGATCGTTCAGGGCTGTACCGCCAGTGTGCTGCCGATCTTCAGCAAGTTTTATGTCGACAATAACAGCAACGGCACGGTGCCCATTGTCCCTCCCTACATCAAAGACAAGCTCTGGCACTATCAGGAATCAAAGAATATCGATCAGCGCGATGTCGTCAATCTGGTCGCCCAGCTGCAGACTTGGGTCGATACGGGAATCTCCATGGAGCTGCTGTTCAACCTCAATAACAATCTGACCGCGAAGGATATTTTTGAAACTCACCTGCTGGCCTGGAAAAAAGGGTGCAAAGCGATATATTATACCCGCAGTATTCAAAAAAACAGCAATGTGATAACAGACAAAGAAGAGTGTGTTTCTTGCGCGGGCTAGAAAAGTTACATCCAAGGAGAAAATGTATGCAAGCGAAAAAACTGTTTAACCCGGCCGGGGACGATTCCCTGGAGACCCGGCGCATCATCGGTGGTGACAGCACCAATATTTTCAACCTGAACAACGTCCGCTACCAGTGGGCCAACCGCATGTATCGCAACATGATGGCCAACTTCTGGATTCCGGAAAAAACCGACCTGTCAAGTGATCTCGAACCCTACAAGCACCTGACCGTCGAAGAGCGTCAGGCTTATGATGGTATCCTGTCCTTTCTGATCTTTCTTGACAGTATCCAGACCAATAACCTCTCCAATATCAATGACTTTATCACCGCCCCGGAGGTGAACCTGCTGATCGCCATCCAGCAGTACCAGGAAGCGATTCACAGCCAGAGTTACCAGTACACGGTCGAGTCGATCATTCCGGCCGATCGACGCAATTCGATCTACGATAAATGGCGCTCCGATAAGGTACTGTTCGAGCGCAATAAATATATTGCCCAGATCTATCAGGATTTTATTGATGAACCGACACAGGAACATTTTTATCGGGCGATTATCGCTAATTACCTGCTGGAAGGGCTCTACTTCTATAACGGCTTTAATTTCTTCTATAACCTGGCCAGCCGCCACCTGATGCTCGGCACCTCGGAGATCATCCGTTACATCAATCGAGATGAGTTGACCCATTGTGTATTGTTTGAGCTGATTGTGCGTGAAATCCGCGAGCTGGAGCCGGAATTTTTCCCTGCCGCTGAAGTTGAAACCATGTTCCGGACCGCCGTTGAGCAGGAAATCAGCTGGACCAGCCACATCATCGGCGACGGTATCCTCGGCATCAGCGAAGAGACCACCGAACTGTATACCAAGTGGCTCGCCAACGAGCGCTGGAACAAACTGGGATTTTCCGGCAAGCTCTATGAAGGGTACAATAAAAACCCCTATCTCCATCTGGAAAAACTGGCCGACACGGAAGGGGAAGGGAGCGTCAAGAGTAACTTCTTTGAATCGACGGTCTCTGCCTACAACCAGTCATCGGTGCTCGACGGCTGGGATGATTTTTAGCGGTATTGCAAAAACAGGGCGCAACCCGTTGCGCCCCTGCCGTACTGTCTTCCGGCGACATAATACCGATTTAAAGACCTTGTCGTAACGGAAAGATTTCGCTATTCTGCCGCTTCCTGTCAACGACATCCAAGTTGCCGATCTGGAGGGGGAAATGAGCCTGCTTGTGCTGATTGGATTTATTGTCGCCCTTGTGGTGATGGTAAAAATAGAAGGTCTTTGGAAAAGAATTTCAGCACTCGAAAAAAAAATTGAAGAGCTGTCTTCGATCATCAATAGCAGCGGAGTTACAAATCCGGACCCGCTAGCAGCCCCGAAGACCATACCCCCTTCCCCAGTCCCTGTCATTGATGAAGAACCTTTGTTCGAGTTTGAGGAGATATCCTCCCCCGGTCACCATCCGGTATCCAGTCAACAAACGCCCGAGGAAAAAACTCCCTTTGATCGTCTTGCATCACAGTGGATGGTCTGGCTTGGCGGCATCTGTGTCGGGCTGGCCGGGATTTTTTTAGTTCACTATTCCGTTGAACAAGGTTATCTCGGACC
>JAWLDI010000022.1:0-23655 GCA_041686715.1 Pelovirga sp. | reverse complement strand
TAATGGCCTGTTCAAGTTGCTGCATTGCGTTTTGAGCGATCATGGGAAACCTCGTGGATCGATATAATAGTGCGCTGCCATATTCAATACGAGAGATGACAGCGATGAACGGGTTGTTTTTTTGGTAAAATGGTAAATTGGTAATACCAAAAGATAGGACATTTGTTGTCGATAAGTCAAGTAGATATAACGTTGTTTTCTGCCGGTTGAGCTAAGAGGGTAGTGGTTGCACGGAGTTGAGAAGGGGTGTTCGCATGCAGCCCGATTGCTGCCGGCTGCATGCGATCTGTTTTGGCTGTGACTGGGAAATGTGCAACTCGACCAGGCTGGTTGCAAAGGTCGATAGTTTCTCCAGTTCCGAGACGGCAACGATCTGCGCGTTATACTGTCCGGCTGACATCAGGGTATAGTGAAAGACGTAAGAACGACTCCCCCCCCCATGGCCGTCGCAGCAACCACCACTTTCAAAGATAACTCCGGCACCGGTTACTACTGCAATATATTGAGTCATGCAGGCACACTCCTTGGTTAGTTCAAGTTGTCAGCAATATGGAAAGGACAGGCGGTTTTCACCTTGACCAGATCCAGACTTGACTCCGGTGCCAGTTCAATGAGCGTCAGTCCTTTTTCGGTATCGATCTCAAAGACAGCCAGGTCAGTGACAATCATGTCGACAACGTTTTTACCGGTCAGCGGCAGGGTGCACTCGGCCATCAGCTTCGAAGTACCGTCCTTGGCGCAGTGGTCCATCATAATGACAATTTTTTTGACTCCGGAAACCAGGTCCATGGCTCCACCCGGTCCCTTGACCATGCTGCCGGGGATCATCCAGTTGGCCAGATCGCCATGTTGTGAAACTTGCATGGCGCCTAAAACCGACAAGTCGATATGACCACCGCGCACCATGGCAAAGGATTCGGCGCTGTCAAAAAAAGCGCCGCCGGGTAGCCAGGTGATGGTTTGTTTGCCGGCATTGATCAGGTCGGCATCTGCCCTGCCTTCTGCGGGGAAGGGACCGACCCCCATCAGTCCGTTTTCAGCGTGCAGGGTAACGGTGATGTTGTCGGGTATATAGTTGGCCACCAGGGTTGGCATGCCGATACCGAGGTTGGCGTACATACCGTCCTTGAATTCCCTGCTGATGCGCTTTGCCTGCCATTCGCGTGCCGTGGTAAAACCTTTGACGCTCATCCTGCCGGCCAGGGTGAGCTGCTCAATCGGTTTTTCCAGGTGAGAGCTGATAAGGATACGATCGATATAATTGCCGGGAACGTGAATCTGGTGGGGATCGAGTTCACCAATTTCAACGACTTCTTCGACCTCGGCAACAGTGAAGCGACCGGCTTTGGCGCAGGCGGCGTTGAAGTTGTTGGCGGTGTAACGGAAAATCAGGTTACCGGCCTTGTCAGCCTTCCAGGCTTTGACGACAGCCAGATCAGCGACAATACTTTCTTCCATGACATACTCTTTAGCGCCAAAGGTCTGGACCGGTTTGTTTTCCGCCAGGATTGTGCCATAGCCGGTACGGGTGAAAAATGCCGGGATTCCGGCGCCTCCAGCCCGCAGTTTTTCCGCCAGGGTGCCCTGGGGGGTCAGTTCCAACTCCAGCTCGCCACTTAAAAATTGTTGCTCGAACAGGGCATTTTCGCCGACGTAGGAGGAGATCATCTTCTTGATTTGCCGGGTCTGCAGCAGCCAGCCCAGGCCGAAATCATCAACTCCGGCGTTGTTGCTGACGACCGTCAGGCCGCTCACCCCGCTGTCGCGTAGAGCTTTAATCAGGTTTTCAGGAATGCCACAGAGACCAAAGCCACCGGCAGCAATGGTCATGTCGTTGCGGGTTGCTCCCTCGAGGGCTTCGGCGGCATCGGTAAAGATCGGTTTCATTGTTTATCTCCTATGAAAAGTACAAAGTTCATTCCATCACACAAAGACACAAAGAAACGCAGGAAATCTCAAAACATATAGGCTTTATTGTTTGATCTGACCCGAGAATCCTTTTCAATGGACTTTTTTGATAGGCGTAAGCCGGGGCGCAGACGTTTTTATCCTTTTAAAAAGTCCACTCGCTAAAGCTTTTCTTTCTCTTTGTCTCCGTGACTGGTTGATAAGCCCGGTTGTTAAACTAGCTCAAAGATCGCAGCTACCGCTTCGCCGCCACCGATACAGAGGGTGGCGAGGCCGTATTTTTCGCCACGCATTTGCATCTCCTGTAGCAGTGTAGCAACCAGTCGCGCACCGCTGGCTCCGATGGGATGGCCAATCGAGACTGCGCCGCCATTGACGTTGACCTTTTCCGGATCCAGGTCGAGCATGTTGATTGCCACCAGCGGGACTGCGGAAAAGGCTTCATTAATCTCAAACAGGCCGATATCGCTCAACTTAAGACCGGCTTTCCGGCAGCATTTGCCGATTGCATCGACTGGAGCTTCTGCGAACCTGTCGGGGTGGATACTGTTGGTGGCGCTGGCAACCAGCCTGGCGATCGGCTTGAGATTGTGGTCTTTGATAGCCTTTTCGCTGGCCAACAGGGAAATTCCCGCACCATCATTGATGGTTGAAGCATTGCCGGCAGTAATGGTGCCGGTCTTGCTGAATGCGGGACGCAGCTCCGGCAGTTTGTCTACCGCGCCGCGAAAGGGCTCTTCATCACTGGTGACGGTGGTCTGTTTGTTACGGGACTTGATCACAACCGGTACCAGTTCGTCGCTGAAAGTGCCATTGTTGATGGCCGCCAGCGAGCGCTCATAAGAGCGTTTGGCAAAGACATCCTGTTGTTCCCGGGTCAGGTCGTGGCTCTGGATCCACTCGTCAGTGATCTCACCCATGTGGCGTCCGGAATAGGGGTCGCGCAGTCCGTCGAAAATGATCAGGTCAACCAGTTCGCTGTTGCCGAGACGGTGACCGAAACGCGCCTCAGGCAGGGCATAGGGTGCCTGCGACATGCTCTCCATGCCCCCGGCCAGGGCTATCTGGATATTGCCCAGAGCAATTCCATCAGCAGCAAGCATCATGGATTTAAGACCGCTTCCACACACTTTATTGATCGTCATGGCTGCCGTGCTGTCAGGCAGGCCGGCCATGCGCATGGCCTGGCGTGCGGGGGCTTGAGCGGCACCTCCCTGGAGAACCTGACCGATAATGACTTCATCGATCAGTTCCACAGGCAGGGTGAGGTCATCCAGAATATTTCTGATCACCTGTGAAGCAAGCTCGGCAGCAGTCAACTGACTGAGCGCTCCGCCAAAAGAACCAAAGGGCGTACGTTTTGCTCGGACAACATAGATATTGCTCATCATTTGATCCTTTTTAAAGTTAATGGTTAACTGCCAACCTGCTTTAGCAAGGACTGTTCCACGATATAGAAATGTTTTTTTCACCGACTTTCCACGTTGCCTGCGTCGCTCAGCCGTTTTTTGTGATGCAAAAAAGCGGCAGCATAATTATCTATAGATAAAAGTAACATAAATGCAGATATTTAGAATTGATTCAAAATAGAGTCAAAAAGATTTTATTTGAGTCTAAAACTTTTCAACCGGACGAAAACCCATTTTTTTCGCAATTTTCAGCAACAAATTCCCTTGTTTCAGCTATTTTTAAATAAGTGCAGCAGGCAATGGTTGTTGACAAAGGTAAGAAGATTATACTATGGAAGTGGTCAGACCAAAAAACACAGTGACGGCGTGGTCATGGGGATGGGCTGATTGAATAAATGCTGCTCACCCAAAACCACGATTGAAACGTAATGAGTTTCCCGGAAGAAAGCTAAATAACTTTATTGCAGGGAGTGACGACCATGGCAGGTAATAATCTGGTGCGCAATTTTAACGAAAGTGCTGAGCGCGTCGGGGCCAGCGTTAAATCATGCGCGACTCTGACAGATGCTGCAGCTCATATAGCGGGCGCCATGACCGGCAAAGCCCTGGTACCCCTGACCGCCCTCGCGGAAAAATACCAGTTACCCGGGATGCTGGTTGCTGCTGGAGTGGAGGTTTTCAGCGGCAATTTCCGGGATGCGGGTCAGCTGCCGGACGCCGGTGTTACCTTCTGTAATTTCGCTATGGCGGATACCGGCACGGTTGTGCTCGAAAGCACTGATGAAGATGTCCGGCTGGCAACAACCATCCCTGAAATTCATTTCGTTATTCTCGACCCGGCCAAAATTATTACCGATAATCTGGCGGCGGCGCAGCCCCTGCAGAAAATGTTCAAGCAGAGCGAAGCCTGCTTTATCGCCTATATTACCGGTCCCAGTCGTACTGCCGATATAGAACGGGTTTTGACCATCGGCTGTCATGGTCCCCGCGAGCTCCATATTCTGCTTGTTCCCGATGTGTCTGAAGATTTGATGGAGATATAGGCGACAGATAGCCATCGGGCGCGATAAATCGCGCCCCTGCAAGAGTGATATTCGTGTCACCGATACGGATGTAGGGGGGGCAATTTATTGCACCCGACGTTATAGATGTGACACGGCAACATACCTTATTGCGATCGCTGAGGAGAAAGAGCATGGCCGATACTGCCGATTTTAAGAAGCGAGTCGAAAGCGCACTGGGCAAGCCCAAACTCAGTGAGGCATTGCACCTGTTTGGCGATGCATACCTGATTGCCCGGGAAAATGCTTTTCGCGGACTGGACTTTGAACAGATGCGTTCTGAGCTGGCTGATATCAAAGATGATGTCAGGGTAAGACGGAAGGAGCTGCTTGCTCAATTTATCGCTAACGCTGAGGCCGCAGGCTCTAAAGTCTTTGTCGCCAAAGATACCCGCGAGGCCAATGAGTATGTGGTTAATCTGGCCAAAAAGAAGAACGCCGGATTGATAGCAAAATCCAAATCAATGGTATCGGAGGAGGCACACCTCAACAAGGCGTTGGAATCCGCTGGGGTACGTGCCGCAGAAACTGACCTGGGTGAATGGATTGTGCAGCTGGCGGGCCAGCGCCCCTCCCATCTGGTGATGCCTGCTATTCATATGTTCAAGGAGGAGGTCGCTGAACTGTTCAGCAAAGAAATTGGCGAACCCCTAGAGGCAGATATCAGGACCCTGGTCGACGCGGCCAGAAAGCGGCTGCGCAAGGAGTATTTTGATGCTGATATCGGTCTGACCGGCGCCAATTTCCTTGTGGCCGAAACCGGTGGCATTGGTCTGGTAACCAACGAGGGAAACGCTCGTCTGTGTGCCACCCTGCCGCAGGTTCATGTCGTATTTGCCGGTATCCACAAACTTGTACGCAATATTGAAGATGCTATCAAAATCACCCGCCTGTTACCGCGTAATGCCACCGGTCAGTTGCTCACGTCCTATGTGACCTGGATTCGTGGGGTGGTGCCGACTCCCGGCAATGATAAAGAACAGCACATTGTGCTGATCGATGGTGGTCGTGAGGCGCTCTACGAGTCACCTGTATGTCGTGATGCGCTGCGCTGTATTCAGTGTGGTGCCTGTGCCAATGTCTGTCCAGTCTATCAGACTGTCGGGGGGCATGTCTTTGGCAGCATTTATATTTCCGCCATTGGTGTTATCCTCACCGCTTTTTATGAAGGGCTGGACAAGGCCAAAGAAATCACCCGGGCCTGTATCGGCTGCCGCTCCTGCACCGCTGTCTGCCCTTCCAGGATCGACCTGGAAGAAATTATTCTTCACTTGCGACAGCAGGTTACTCGGGAATATGGCATGGGGCTGGTCAAAAATATCACTTTTAAAGCGGTTATGCGCAACCGTGCCTTGTTCCATAATATGATAAAAGCCGCATCCAAGTTACAGAAGCCGGTGACACAACAAAAAGAAGGGGAGCCTGCAACACGGGTGATCCGGCATCTGCCCATGCACTTTATGGATAAAGATCTGACCCAGTGGCGCGATCTCCCGGCGGTGGCCCCCAGGTCGTTCCGTGACCTGTTTGCCGGAATTCACCAGAAGGTTGCTGCACCCCGTTACAGAGTGGGGTTTTTTGTCGGTTGTGGTGCCGATTTTGTCTATCCTGAGGTTGGTGTGAGCCTTGTTAAGGTGCTCAATCATTTAGGTGTAGAGGTTGTTTTTCCGAGGGAGCAGAACTGCTGCGGTATACCGGCTCTGTATGCCGGTGATGCGGAGACCGGGGTTGCCTTGGCCAAACAGAGTGTCAAAGCATTTTACGAGGCCAATGTCGACTACGTTCTGTGTGTGTGTCCAACCTGTACCATGGGTGTTAAGCGTGACTTTGTCGACCGCCTGGTTGATGATCCCGTATGGTCCGAGCGGGCGATCAGTCTTTCAGAAAAAACCATGGATGCAGCTGCTTTTTTAGAGAATGTCCTCCAGGCTTCCGATCTGTTGCAAACGACGGTGTCTTCAGCTGTCACCTATCATGATTCCTGCCATCTCAAGCGCGGTAACGATGTCTGGCGCGAGCCGCGTTCCCTGCTGGCAGCGACGGGATACCACCTTGAAGAAATGAAAAACAGTGATCGCTGCTGCGGTTTTGGTGGTACCTACTCATTCATGAGCCATCCGCAGATCTCCCGACAGATAGCTGGTGACAAGGTTGAAAGTATCAAGGTGACAGCAATGAAAACCGTTGCTATGGACTGTCCCGGCTGCATGATCATGATCGGAGGGAGTATGGGTAAGGCTGATCCGACGGTCCGTTGCGCCCATACGATGGAACTGCTGGCCGAGGCTCTTGAAGAAGATAGGGGTGAATAATGAGTAGTCGTCTACCGATAGTTGATAATCTGTGTCGGAATCCCGAAAACCATCACCGGCATATCTGTGAGCTCAGGTCCGCTGGCCGGCTCGGTGAAATCGAGACTCTTAGCTCACCACCTCTCTTTATTTGCGGTAATTGCGGTAGCAAAGCCAATGTGGCAGGAGCGCTGTGCGCACCCGGCCCCTGGCAGGAGTAACATGGTCAAGCTTTGACAAAAAATAATCAACTACCTGGATCAAGAATTTTCTTGACACAGGTAAGGTGGTTATTATATTAAGTGGTCTTACCACAGTATGTGTATTTAAAAAACGCCTGCCGATAATTCAGGCGAACAAAATAAAAAGTTTCCTTTTTGCCGTGAGACACTCTCTCCCACGTGCTTGACCCCGTCAGGATCTCCTCCCTGGCGGGGTATTTTTTTGTGACGAGGGACTTTTTTTATACATCCGCTGCTAAAGCTTTTTCATGTAATCGGGGGCACAATAGTAATTGTGCCCCCGATTATAAGTTTTACACGTGGTGTATCGTGACAGTTGTTAACTGCCCAGCCCGTTTTACAGCCCCATCAGGGGATCCGTCAGGCCAAGCCCATAGATGGCCACAAGGCCGAGTATTCCAGCGGCAAGCACGTAGAAGACAGTTGGAATAATTGTCATGCGAATTGTTCTGCCTTCCTGCCCGAGAAGCCCGACGGTTGCCGAGGCGGCAACGACATTATGAATAGCGACCATGTTGCCGGCTGCTGCGCCAATTGCCTGCAGCGCAATCATGACTGCACCGGAAACACTCAGAGCGTTTGCCACTTCAAGTTGAAACTGGCTGAGCATCATGTTGCTGACGGTGTTCGATCCGGCGATAAACGCGCCCAGGCCGCCAACTGTTGGAGCAAGTAACGGATAGCCGGAACCAAAGGTTACAGCCACAAAGTCGGCCATAGCTACAGGCATGGATGCCATATCAGCCCCATTAACCCCCGAATTGATTAGAATCCGTACCATCGGGATGGTGAAAATCAGCACAAAGCCTGCACCAATCAAGGTTTTTCCGGCAGATCCGGCAGCCGCAGTAAACTGAGAGAATTTCATCCGGTGGAGGAAAAAGGTCAATATACAGACGAACAATAAAATTCCACCGGGCAGATAAAGCGGTTGAATGCTGCCGCTGACGCCCGTCTCGCCAAGAATATTTGACCAACCGAATGAGAGACTGAGCAATGCTGACTTCAGCGCTGGGAAGACGCGGCTGGCGACGAGAATCAGGGCAACCAGCAGATATGGGGTCCAGGCCATGGCCAGGGAGATTTTCCGCTCATCAAGGCTGGGCTTTTTGGGAACGATGGTGCCAAGCCAGGATTTCGGCCACTCTTCTCGTGGAGCAAAGTCCCAAACGGTTTTAGGCGCAAGGAAGCCTTTTTTGGCGGCTGGAACAACAATGGCCATGCCGACCAGGGCACCGACGATAGAGGGAAATTCCGGACCAAGAAAAATTCCGGTAAGGGCGTAGGGTACAGCAAAGGCCAGGCCGGTAAAAAGTGCGAAAGGCGCCATGGCCAGACCCTCTTTCCAGCTCTTGTTTTTGCCGAAAAAACGGGTAAGCATCATGACCATCAGCAACGGCATCAGGGTTCCGACGATAGCATGACCAATAGCTACTTCAGAGGTAATAATCTGCAGAAACACTTCCCAGCTTGAACCATTGGCGGTGAGTTGATTGCCGATAGCGATATGATCCAGTCCATTGGTGACACCGATGATAATAGGTGTTCCAACGGCGCCGAAAGAAACCGGCGTTGATTGTATCATCATGCCAACCATGATGGCACCCAGAGCGGGAAAGCCGATAGCGACCAGCAATGGCGCGGCGATGGCAGCCGGGGTGCCGAAGCCGGAAGCGCCTTCGATAAAACAGCCGAAAAGCCACGCCAGAATAAGAACCTGAATGCGTCGATCTGGACTGATGTTCGTGAACCCCGCCCGGATTGTCGAAATAGCGCCGGAATTCTGAAGGGTATTGAGCAGCATGATCGCTCCGAAAATAATCCAGAGCACTGCGGCGGTAACAATGATGCCCTGGAAGGTTGAAGCGAGAACGCGGTTCAGGCTCATCTCCCAGAAGAACAGTGCAATGCCGGCCGCTGAAAGATAAACAATGGGCATAGCTCGCCGAGCCGGCCATTGAAGGCCAACCAGCAGCACGGCTGCGATAATAATTGGTGTGGCTGCGAGTAAGGCTTGGATTCCTGCTGACATAACATAACCCCTTGCGAAAAAGATTTATTGTTCTACCTGCTGTCGTATTGTCCTGCGATGGTGCAGATTCGTGGGTTTATTTAGCCCCCACTTTGGAAGCCGTATTGTTTGGTGCATGACTTCCGGATGGGCACTATCTAATAAGGAATTCAGTCAATGGATAGGCATTGATGATGTGAACTCCTTTCGTTTCATCAAAGCCGGATCAGAACATCTCGATGGAAGCTCAAAACAATAAATGATAAAAGGCTTTATAAATGGCCGTGGTAATATATGTAAAACACCATGTCTGGAAAAATGGTATGACCTCTTATATGTCAAGAGGGTTGCTCAAGTAAATATATTTTTTTTATCTTGGTAATTTTTTTGTCATAAAGATAACAGGATTTTTAAAGCAAATACGCGGACCGATAAAGATAATAAAAACAGTCATGATTGGTTGGCGGTGTGGTTCTGCGCCTTTTAAGCTTGGCTTTTTGTCGTAAAAATTCACCATCTGTGGTATTTTCCCCAGCCTGTCCTGGGTTAGAAAAAAAATGTTGTTCTAGTATTTTGCATCATTAATGATGGCTTGTTGCAAGTTTCGATAGGTTCCACTGAACTTAAAATCGTTGTACCGGATTGCGTTCAATTTCTTTTTGCCAAGGAGATAGAAATGAAAAAGATATTTTTTGCCCTGCTTTGTATCGCGATCATGATACCGGTCACCGCCTGGTCGCTTGACCCGGTTAAAATCGGTATGGTGACCACCCTTTCCACCAAAGCCGGTTATCTCGGAGAAGAGGTCCGTGATGGTTTCAGATTGGCCATGGCCCAGGAAGACGGCAAGTTAGGAGGCATTCCGGTCGAGCTGATGGTTGAAGACGATGGTGGTGACCCAGGCAAGGCCAGGCAGATCACTGATCGCTTTATCAAGCGCGACAAGGTCGGGATCATGACCGGAATCATCTTCTCCAACGTGGCGATTGCCGTGGTGCCCAAAGTGGTTAAAGACGATGTTATTTATATCAGTGCCAACGCCGGTCCCTCGCTTCTTGCCGGTAAAGGCTGCGATCCCAATTATTTCAATGTCGCTTATCAGAACGACAATCTGGATGAGGTGGTCGGTCAGTATGTCAGCGAAGCAGGATTTAACAACGTTTATTTGCTTGCCCCCAATTATCCCGCCGGTAAAGATCACCTGGCCGGCTTCAAGCGTTACTATCAGGGGCAGATTGCCGGTGAGGTTTACACCAAACTCGGCCAATCTGACTACGCGGCCGAAATAGCCACTCTGCGCGCCAGCAATCCGGATGCGGTTTTCTTTTTTCTGCCCGGTGGTATGGGAATCAACTTCCTTAAACAGTATGCTCAGTCTGGTCTTAACCAAACAATTCCGGTCTTCGGCCCGGCATTTTCTTTTGACGAGCGGTTGTTGCAGGCTGTCGGTCCGGCAGCTCTGGGGGTAAAAAACGGTTCCCAATGGAGCCATGACCTCGACAACCCTGCCAACCTCCAGTTCGTTGCCGCGTTTCGTGAAGCTTACGGGCGTACCCCCACGCTCTATGCCAGCCAGGGCTATGATGCTGCACGTCTGCTCGCCAGCGCCCTGAAAAGCGTTAACGGTGATGTTGAGCAATTGACGGCGTTGCGCACGGCGTTGCGCGCGGCGGACTTTGAGTCGGTGCGCGGGACTTTCTCGTTTGCTGCCAACCAGCACCCGGTTCAGAACCTCTATATCCGCGAAGTCGTGCAGGATGAATCAGGGAATTATACCAACAAAACCCTCAAGGCCGTTTTCACTGCACACAGCAATGCCTATGTCAGTGAATGCCCAATGGCTGACTAAAAAAACGAGCTGATCCGGGCGTATATATGCTTCTAGTTTTTGAACAACTGCTCAATGGTTTACAGCTTGGCGTCACCCTGTTCCTGCTCTCCGCCGGTTTGACCCTGGTATTCGGCATTATGCAGGTTATCAACCTGGCCCATGGTTCGTTTTATATGATCGGTGCCTATGTTGCAGCGACCGTCACGGCCCAAACAGGTTCTTTCCTTTTGGGTCTGGCAGTTGCCCTGCCGGTTACTGCGCTGATCGGTATGCTGGTGGAAGTGAGTATTTTGCGTCGGCTGTACCAGAAGGAGCATGTTGATCAGGTGTTGGCAACATTCGGATTGATTATGTTTTTCAACGAGTTGACCCGGATTATCTGGGGGCGTCAGCCCCTGTTCATGGATGTCCCGAGCTGGCTGTCAGGCAGTATTGAGCTGATCCCCGGCATTCCCTATCCAAGTTACCGCCTTGCCGTGATCGGGGTCGGGCTGCTGGTTGCCATGTTCCTTTATCTGTTGTTCGCCTATACCCGTGTCGGTATGCAGATTCGCGCCGGGGCCAGTAATCGTGAGATGGCGGCCGCTCTGGGAATCAATATCAAGCGTCTCTACACCCTGGTGTTCGGCCTCGGCACCCTGCTGGCCGGACTGGCCGGGGTGATGGCCGGCCCGATTCTCGCGGTCGAAGCGGGAATGGGGGAAAGCATCCTTATTCTCACATTTGTGGTGATCGTTATTGGTGGTATCGGTTCGGTGCGCGGGGCTTTTGTCGGCGCCCTGCTGGTCGGTATGGTCGACACCCTCGGGAGAGCGTTTTTGCCGCTGTTTTTTCGCCAGCTGTTACCTGTCGCTACGGCGGACGGTGTTGCTGCCTCGATTGCTTCGATGTTGATTTATATCCTCATGGCCACCATTCTGATCTGGCGCCCGCGTGGCCTGTTGCCGGCGCACACCTGACAGAGTCTGACCGGCCCGACATAGTGAAAGATTCAACATGCTCAAACCAACCCGAAAAATGCTTTTGTTGATTTCCGGCACCCTGCTGCTGTTGCTGCTGCCAGTCTTGCTGCAGTGGCTTGGCGAAGAATATCTGATTTCGCTGGCAAGCCGTATCCTGATCTACGCTTTGGTGGCGGTCAGCCTTGATCTGATGCTCGGTTATGGTGGTATGGTGAGCCTTGGCCACGCCGCGTTTTTTGGTGTCGGCGCCTATGTGGTAGCGATTTTTTCCCATCACAGTTTCGATGGAAGTCCTGTCTTTTCGTGGCCTTTTGTCCTGCCCGGACTGGACGCTGCACTGGTGGTGTGGCCGCTGGCGATTTTGATCTCAGCACTGCTGGCGGCTATTATCGGGGCCCTGAGCCTGCGCACCAGTGGCATGCATTTTATTATGATAACCCTGGCCTTTGCCCAGATGCTGTTCTTCTTTTTTGTTTCCCTGGAAGCCTACGGTGGTGATGACGGCCTCAGCCTGTTTGCGCGCAACCGCTTCCCGGGTCTCGATCTGAGTAATGATACGCACTTTTACTACCTTTGTCTCGCCCTGCTTGGAATCTTTCTGCTGATTGCTTATCGGCTGGTTTCGTCCCGTTTCGGCATGGTGATCCGAGGTAGCCGGGACAATGAAAAACGGATGCAGGCTCTTGGTTTTCCGACTTTTCGCTATAAACTGGCCTGTTTTGTGATTGCCGGGGCGGCCGCCGGACTGGCTGGTGCACTGATTGCCAACCACACCGAGTATGTCAGCCCGGGATTGATGCACTGGACCCACTCCGGAGTGATTCTGGTGATGGTCCTGCTGGGGGGCAGCGGCACTTTGTTCGGGCCTGTGCTCGGGGCCGCCACCTTCCTGGTTCTGGAAGAAGTGCTGGCGATCTACACCGAACACTGGATGCTCTATCTGGGCCCAGCGTTGATTCTGGTTGTCCTCTTTGCCCGTCATGGCATTTACGGCATACTGGCGGGCCGGGAGCGGAACCATGTCTGAACCCTTGTTACAAACCATCGGTCTGCAGAAACACTTCGGTGCCGTCAAAGCCTGCCATAATCTGTCTCTGGATATCGCTGCCGGCGAGACTCATGCCCTGATCGGCCCGAATGGCGCCGGCAAGACCACCCTGTTGAACCTGTTGTCCGGAGATCTGCGGCCGGATGCCGGTAAAATCTATCTCGATAGCCGTGACATTACCCGGATTCCCCTTTATCATCGCGCCCACCTGGGCCTGGCGCGCTCCTACCAGATTACCTCGGTTTTTTCGCCACTCACTGTTGAGGAAAACCTGCTCCTGGCGATACAGGCCCACAGCGGCCATAGTTTTCGGTTCTGGAAAAAGGCAGTCAGTGATCCAGATTTACGGCGTGAACTGGGGCCGGCGATGGAGCGTGTCGGGCTGGAACAACGCGCCCGCATGCGGGCCGGAAGCCTGTCTCACGGTGAGAGGAAGCAGCTGGAAGTCGGTATGGCACTGGCCTGTAATCCGCGCATCCTGTTTCTCGACGAACCAATGGCCGGCATGGGGCCCGGCGGTAGCGTTGAGCTGGGCAAACTTATCCGTAGATTGAAACAGCAGATGACGATTGTTCTGGTAGAGCATGATGTCGAGGCGATTTTCAGTCTTGCCGACCGGATAACCGTACTGGTTTACGGCGAAATTGTCGCCACCGGCACGGCTGATGAAATCCGCTCCAGCGCGGCTGTGCGCGAAGCCTACCTGGGAGAAGAAGAACCATGCTGAAGGTCGAAAGGATCGAAACCTTTTACGGTTCCAGCCAGGCCCTGTTCGGTGTCAGCCTCGAGATTGGCGACGGTGAGGTCGTCACCCTGCTCGGTCGTAACGGTATGGGCAAAAGTACCACGGTCAAATCGATTATGGGCATGACTCCGGTCAGCTGTGGACGTATGAGTTTCAATAATATTGACATTCACCAGTTACCCAGTTATGCCATTGCCCGGCTCGGGATCGGACTGGTACCGGAAGGCCGTCAGATCTTCCCCAACCTGACGGTGCGCGAAAATATCCTGGTCGCTGCCGCCAATCGTGGTGGTCGCAAAGAAGCCTATACCTTTGACGAAGTGCTGGAAATCTTTCCCCGTCTGGCCGAACGCCTCAATCATTACGGCGATCAGCTATCCGGCGGTGAGCAGCAGATGCTAGCGGTTATCCGTGCTCTGATGACCAATCCCAAACTGATGATCCTGGATGAAGCGACCGAAGGGCTGGCGCCCCTGGTTCGTAAGGAAATCTGGTACGGGTTGAGCGTACTGAAAGAACGTGGACAGGCGATTCTGCTGATTGACAAAAACCTGGACGCCTTGATGAAGCTGGGGGATCGACACTACATTATGGAGAAGGGTCAGGTGGTCTGGTCAGGGGAAACCACCGCTATCGCCGCCGCCGAGGAGTTGAAAGCCCGTTACCTGGGCGTCTGATAGCCGGGTTGATAGGAAGATTGAAGTAACCTGGAACGGAAAGAAATATCCTTTATGGCGGATCTTGTTTTTGTCTTTGCCAATGTTACCCTGCCGGTTTTCGGCATAGTGATTCTGGGCGCTCTGGTCGGGGGCCGCTTGCAACTGGAAGCGCGTACCTTGACCAGGGCGGCCTACTATGTATTTGTTCCGGCTTTTATCTTCCATTCGATCAGCACGGCTCACATAGAATTTTCCAGTGCCTTATCGATGATCGGCTATATTGTGCTGGTACATCTGGTTGGTGTAGCCATCGCGATTGTCCTGGGGGTGGCATGCAAACGCTCACGGGAAATGATTGCCGCTTTTGTCATGATCGCCTCTTTTGGCAATGTCGGCAACTATGGGCTGGCACTGATCCGTTTTCGTCTGGGTGATGAAGCGATTGCCTCCGCTACAATCTTTTATGTTGCTATTACCATCTGTGCTTTTGTCATGTGTGTCGGCGCGGCCGGCTGGGCGCGGGGAGGAAAGCGTGGAGCGGTGTGGCAGGTGGTCAAGACCCCGGCACTGCTGGCCATGATTCCTGCGGTCCTGGTTTCTTCAACGGATCTGCAGGTGCCTTTAATGGTGCACCGGATGGTTGGACTGCTCGCCGAGGCCATGATCCCCGTCATGTTGTTTACCCTTGGTCTGCAGATGCTTGAACAGAAAAAAATTCAATTTAATGCCGATGTCCTGCTCGGATCGGGCCTGCGGCTTCTTCTGGTACCCGTCATCGCTGTCCTGGTGGCGCGCGGATTTTCTTTCAGTTCAATTGAACAGACCGCCGGCATTCTGCAGGCCGCGATGCCGGCAGCCATCCTGGTTGCCATCATCGCCAAAGAGCACGATGTGGTGCCGGAATTTGTTACCTCGGTGGTCATCGTATCAACCTTGCTCAGCGTCGCTACCTTGACGCTGTGGATGGTCTTCCTGTAACCGTTAATAAGTTATTCGAGTTATTCGGGGGACATAATACCGATTATGTACATAATCGGTATTATGTCCCCCGAATAACTGGGGTAGTCCATCTTAACGGTTTGTTTTTGTTTCAGGTAACATGGCGCCACAGTGGCGGCAATGTACGGCATCGGCGTTATGGTCAGCCTTGGAACAGGATTTACAGGCCCGTCCATCGTGTCTGGTGCGCAGGGACGTCGCCAGTTCTGCCGTGTAGATGCCGGTCGGTACGGCAATAATGCCATAGCCGATCAGAATCAGAATGGATGCCACCAGTTTGCCGAACGGGGTTGCCGGGGAAATGTCTCCATAGCCTACCGTTGAAACACTGACCAGCGCCCAGTACATGGAAATGGGGATGCTGGTAAATCCGTTCTCGGGGCCTTCAATAATAAATGCCAGGGCGCCGAAGATAGTGATGATGGTCATCATTGCCAGCAGGAAAACGAGAATTTTGCGCCAGCTGTTTACCAGGCTGTCGAGCAGAATACTGGTGGCACGTGTGTAACGTCGCAAATGCAGCACTTCGAATATACGCAGAATACGTAAGATTCTGAGTACGGCAAGAAAATGGAGGCCGGGAAACAACAGTGAGAGGTAGGTCGGCAGAATAGCCAGCAGGTCGACCACTCCATAGAAACTGCGCGCATACTGCAGTGGCTCGCGGATAACCATGAGCCGTACCAGGTATTCTATCGTGAACAGCAGTGTAAAAGCCCATTCCGCTACCCTGAAGATGTCGCTGTAGCGGCTGTTTAACGTCGTAACTGAATCGGCGAGGACAATGGCAACACTGGCGAGGATGGCGAGAACCAGAACGATATCGAAGGTGCGCCCGGCGTTTGTGTCGTAACCGAAAATGACGTTAAAACAGCGTTGTCGCCAACCTTTTTGATGGTAGGGTGTCGGGGCATGGAAGGGGCTCACAGGGTTTTCTCCCTCGCTCTGGTCAGGATTTTATTTTTTTGCAGGGCAATTATTTTAAAAAATATTTTAGCATATTGACACAACCGCTTTCGGTTTTGTACCTGCCACTTCTGTGCCGGAGAAAAATAGCGTGGCGTGATGATTACCCGCGGCATCAGCGAACCGGTCTTGTCATTAATGCCATCTTCTGCCCAGAGCCAGTGTTCATCCGGAAGCTCCGTAACGGCTTGATACAGCTCAGGTTTCTGTGCCATCAGATAACAAAACGATAGAATTCAACAGAGGGTTGCCAATGAAAAACATCATTCTTTTCGATCATGATGGGGTGCTGGTCAATACCGAACATTGGTACTACATGGCCAATAAAAGAGCGTTACAAGAACTTGGTATAGATCTGCCCCTGTCCATTTACCTGGAACTGATGGCGGATGGAACCAAAGTCTGGACACTGGCCCAGGCCGTCGGAATTGACGACCAGCGGATCGATGTGGCCCGTGCCCGGCGCGACAACTACTATCAGCACTATCTGGTAACGGAAGATATTGAGATCAATGGTGTTACAGAAAGCCTGAAAGATCTTTCCTCCTTCTGTCGTATGGCGATTATCACCACTGCGAGGCGGGTGGATTTTGAGTTGATCCACCGTGACCGGGGTATAATAGACTACATGGATTTTGTTCTCACGGTTGAAGATTATCCCCGTGCCAAACCCCAACCCGACCCTTACTTGAGCGGTTTGAGGAGGTTTCAGGCACCCCCGGACCAGGCAATTGTCGTCGAGGATTCCGCCCGTGGGCTCAAATCTGCGGTGGCAGCCGGGATCGACTGTATCGTTGTGCATAATAATTTTACCGCCAGCCATGACCTCTCGGCAGCGATGCTGAAAATTGGAGATATCCGTGAGTTGCCGGTTATTATGGAAGGACTTGTACAGGGTCAGAACGGAGCTGGGTAAAACAGTGACCAATATGCCTGTTTTTAACCATCAAGTGCCGGATCACGGGTACCATGATCCGGCGCAAGGAAGCAATGGAATGGTCCCCTGTGTTTTTAACGGTTTCGATACACAATAAACAATCGCCGGGAAAAAGAGAGAGCTTATGCGCATATTTGTGATGATCTGTGTGTTGTTGTTAATCAGCACTGTCCCGGTTGTGGCGCAGGAGTTGATCCGGGTAAAACCTCTGTATACCACGAACATGTCTCCCGTTATTCTGGTCTACGGTCTGCCGGCAGCCGAAGCCGGTGATCTCACTCCAACAGGTGAACTGTCATTACGGTTTGTTGCTGAAGTTGCCAGCCACTACACGAAAGAAAATAAAGGCAACGAGTCGGTCCTTTTTGATGGTGAAACCAGCCGCGCCATTGTCTCCATGCGTTATGGTTTTGCCGAGAGGTGGGAGGCTGGCGTTGATGTGCCGATGATCTCCCATGATGGTGGTGTTCTCGACAGCTTCATTGAGGGCTGGCATGACCTTTTCGGTCTGCCGCAAGGTGGTCGTGACAGCGCTCGCCGCAACCAACTGCATTATTCCTATCAGCAAAATAACTCTTCTGGCCTTGATTATTCCGGCGCTAACGGTGGTTTCGGGGATATTGCCCTGTTTGCTTCCTATCAATTGCTGCCAGCTGAACCTGGCGCGCGGCGCAGTGTCGCATTGCGCAGTGGCATCAAATTACCGACCGGCAACAGCAGTCGCCTGCGTAGCAGCGGTGCAACCGATGCTCATCTGCGGTTGGCTGCCAGTGATGCCGCGACGTTAGGAAAATGGAATACCACCCTGTTTGCCAGTGCCGGGGTCCTGTGGCTGGGCAAGGGCGATATTCTTGAAGATCAGCAGCGTCGCTGGGTCGGCTTCGGCAGTATCGGCATCGGCTGGATGCCCCGGTCCTGGATTGATGTCAAACTGCAGCTTGATGGCCATACCCCCTTTTACGACACCAGCAAGCTAACCCAGATCAACTCCTCTTCGTTACAGCTGGCGATCGGCGGTTCTCTGCATTTTTCCGAACGGGTCAGTTTGGATCTGGCGGTTATCGAGGATGTTGTTGTCGATAGTGCTTCCGATGTGGTATTTCACAGTGCATTGAATTGGCGGTTTTGAGAATTTTGATTATCGCACCTCTTTTTCCTCACCCTTTACGTCTTACACCACACGGATTCAGGAGGCAGTGAATCTATGTTTGTAAGTCATGACGAATTACTGTGGATGTTGAGGCAGATCTACGGCCAACGATTCAGGCAGGAAGAGCTGATCCGTAAATTCAGGAATCGGGGCATTTCCAGTCTGTTGCCGTATTTTGCTGGAATAGAATCGTTATACAACAACCTTGATGATAAGTCGGGAGTTGTAAAAAAAGCTGTTCGTGCTTTAGCAGCCAGAATCAACCGCGATATTGCTCCTGACGTTGTTTCAACCAATAGGTCTTACCTTGAGTTAAAGGCTCTTTTGCTTCCAACCCTGGTACGAGCTATCAACCTGGAAAATTCTTCTAGATTGAAAAAAGGGGCGAGGGTCAGCGTGCGGCTGGATAGTAACAGCCGCTATGTCAGGCCCGGCAGCGAAGGTTTTATTACGGAAAAACTGGATGGTTCCTCAAGGATCAGGTTTTATTTTACTGCCGGACCCTATGGTACTGATGCCTTTGCAACGGAAATTCCCGATGAAGAGCTTCAGGTGATGACCGTTGACAACCTTGTTGCCAGACATCAGGATGTTCATGGGGTGGCGGAGTATTTTTACAACGATTGCTTTTTGAGGTCGATGAAGTCCAGCCTTGATTCCTCCGTCTATGCTTTCACGGCAAAGCTTGCTGTACAATTTCTCGTTGATGAGGGTTTTCTGAAAGTTGATGGAACGGAACTTGTCGGTGTCCTTGACCGAATTTTTCCCGTGCTTGCCCCTGGGTTTGATGCTGCCTACAGGAATCCGAACCTGTTCAGTTCTGCTACCTTGTCCTGCCCGCCATCCGAGCGAAAAGCCCACGTGTTGCGTTTGGAGTTGACCACCGGCTGTGATTACAACCGTTGTAGCTTCTGCTCTGAATATACTGACATGCCGGCGATGACCAAGTCTTTTGAACAATTCAAGGACCATGTTGATCAGGTTGCTGACGTCATTGGGTCAGAAAAATCACGCATCCAGAGGTTATTCATCGGCAGTGGCAATTCCTTGGGGGTGGATACCGATTTGCTGCTGTCATGTCTGGGGTATGCACGGAAGATTTTTAACCCGGCGAAAATTTCACTTTATGGCCGAACAAGTTCGATATTGGAGAAGTCTGTTGACGGCTTGAAAAAGCTCAAAGAAGCGGGAGTGTTCCTGGTTTACTGGGGGCTGGAAAGCGGATCTGATGAGATCCTGGATTATATCCGTAAGGATTGCACTCGCGATGACATGATCGCAGCATCGAAAAAATTGGCCGCAGTGGGAATCGATGTGTCCGCTATGCTGATGCCGGGAGTGGGAGGCGTGAAGTTTTCGCAACAACATATTGAGGACACCCAGGACCTTTTGCACAACATGGACATCAAATACTTAACCCTGCTTTCGATTAATCCTTCGCAGTCGTCATTGTACGCAAGAAAGATGCTATCCGCAGTAGATAACCGCCATTTAACTCCTGCTGAGGTCAATGTCCAGATTTACAAGCTGCTGAAAGGGTTAAACCCCATGGGATTTCACATCGGTATGTTCACTGAAGAAATTGATCAGGCCAGCAGTAATACCATGCGTTTTAATTGCCAGTTTACTGAGGCTAACAAGGAGTTTTTGTTGCGGGAGTATCCGTTTGGCAATATTGCCGCTGGTGGGAGTTGAGCCTGAATAGGCTTTCAGTCTCACTCCCAACAGTGTACTATACCTGATTAATGACCATGAGACATGGTAAGGGTGTGATTGATTATCATCTATAACATAAGGAGGTCAGTATGTCGGTAAACAAGGTTATTCTCGTGGGTCGTTTAGGCAAAGATCCGGAACTTCGCTACACGCCATCCGGTACGGCGGTAGTGACCTTCTCTATGGCAACAACTGAAAATTACAAAGATCGTGATGGTAATCGCCAGGAGAAAACCGAGTGGCACAATGTTGTCGCCTGGCGGCAGTTGGCGGAAATTTGTGGCAAGTTTCTGCATAAGGGGAAGCAGGTCTACATTGAGGGGAAAATCCAGACCCGCTCCTACGATGATCGCGACGGTAACAAGCGTTATATCACTGAAATCGTTGCTGATCAGATGCAGATGCTCGGCAGCAAGGATGACGGGCAGCAGGGCGGTGGCGGCTACGGCGGGCAGCAGGACAGAGGCAATGCTTCCTCTCAGCGCAGTGGCCAACAGCCAGCAGGCGGCGGCTCAAGCAGGGATGACTTTGAGGAGCCGGCCTTCAACTCTGACGATGAAATTCCCTTTTAGATTGTGAGGGGGAACCGGATTACAGGGTAAAAATTTGTAGCGCAACCTTTTGGGGCTGCGCTTTTTTAGTGGGCTTTTTGCTGAGAGCCATAGCGACCGAACAGCAGCAACAGAAGCAAAAACAAGCACAAAAAATAACCGACAAACCAGGGAAGTGAGGAGATAAAAACCTGATTTTTCAAGCTTTCTCCTATCAGCCCCGGATGTTGACCGGCGACCTGCTGGTTCAGGAGTTTCAGCAACAGGGCATAGAGCAGGCCAATTCCGCCATAGCCGAGATTAAGAAAGAGTCCTTTGAAACTCAAGACGGTGGCCCGTTGCCTGGAGCTGGCGGCCTGATTGAGATAGGTGCTGACGAAAAAACTGATCAGATACATACAACTGAACAGCAATATCGCCGGCACCAGACCATACCATGGCCAGACAAAGCAGAGCCCGGTCAGGCCTGCGAGGATCAGGGCTGCGGTGACTATGAGATTGAATGCCGGGCTGCGGTGTTCACTTAACCGGCGCGCCAGACTAGGAACGACAAATCCGAGCAGTGCCACCAGTGATCCAATAACGCCAAACAGGGCAGCAGGGATCTCAATGCTGCGATAATACTGACTTGACATGGTCAGCAGCATCCTGACGACGCTGTCACCCAGCAAACCGAAGAGCATGATGGCAAGAACAAAGGGCGTGTGGAAAATCCAGCGACCGGCCTGCCAGATCAGCAGCAAGGTGCTGCGCAGGGTGGTTTTGTTTTTTGCAGTCGCGGATTCCTGTGTTTCTTCCACTTCATGCATTCCCAGGGTTGTCAGTAACAGCAGCACGGCACTGACCAGGGTCAGGTAGATCGGTAGTCGCAAGGTGACTTCACTGGTGATGACGAATGATAATCCGACCCAGTCGAACAAGCGTTGCAGCAGGCCGGGGTCGTAAAGAACCCCGCCAAGGGTCATGGCAATGACAAATCCGGCTGATTGACACTGGATCTGGCGCTCCAGCACGCGTCCCCAGTCAGCGATGTCTCCTTCCTGCTGTAAACTGTCATAGGCCAGCGCCTCGTCGGCACCGCTGGCAGCGGCTTCGGCCATGCCGCTGAAGATTCTGTTAAGGACAAAAACCCAGAACAACAGGGTCGTATTGCCGCGCGGAACAAAGGCCCAGAGGGCTATCTCCAGTACCATCAGGCAGGCGGCAAAAACCAGCAGGTTGCGCCGACCGATGCTGTCCGCCAGTGCTCCGGAGGGGATTTCGCAGAGTACGATGGTGGTCGCCCAGACGGCGTTAAGAATGGCAAACTGCGACAGACTGAGGCCGAAATCGAGGAACAGGATAGAAAATACCGGATAATAGAAACGGGCATTGAACAGCACCCGAAAAATTATAAAGAGGCGAACATTGCGGATGGCAAAAGGCGATGAATGAGCGTTATTCATTTGCTTATGGCGCCTCGCTTGTGCATGCTGATGCAAGTCCCCGGGTGGCTAGAGAAACAGTAAATTTATTATTGCATTCGGTCTTTAACAACAGCAAGAGGCATTTCCAGGCCGGGATGCTATAATGTCTTGTCTTGGTAGTGATCATACTGAGTTTTAAGAGGATATGTTCGCGGATGGTGGTGCGCCGGCTTTTCAGCTTCAGCAACAATAACCGTCGAATGCTGCTGCTACTGGTCGGCGGTTGGCTGGTGTGGGGCGGCACCGTAGCGGCACTCGCGCTTGTCAGCCGGCAACTGGCTCCGGGGCCTTTCTGGTGGTCGGCCGCTTTTATTTTCGTGCAACTGTATCTTGCGGTGCAACTGCTGTTGCCGGCATTGCTTCTTGAGCCTGAGCAACGTACTCGTGGTTTCTATCTGTTCTGGTTGGCAGGCCTGATTCTGCTGGTGTGGGTCGTTCATCAGCTTCCCGAGGAGGGCTCCTGGTCTGTCCTGCTGGCTGCATGCAAATCGGGACTGCTGCTTTTTATCGGAACCCTTATCGGCATCGCGCTGGCGCGTTACGTCAAGCGTCTATGGGAAGTGCTGCCCTTGTGTCTGATGATGATGCTGGCGGATTTTTCGAGCTGGGCGGTCGGACCAACGGCGGATTTTGCCCGCCAGATCGAAAGCTATTATCGCGCCCCGGAAGGGCCACCACCCCTCATCGATATGGTGCTGGTGAAACTGAGCTATCCGGGAGCAACCGGATTGATGCCCGTCTTTGGCATTTCTGATTGGATCATCGTTGTTTTTTTTGCCGCAGTGGCGCGCCGTTATCTGATCAATGACAACCTTTTGGGCGGTATGAAGCCGACGTGGCGTTGCGGGTGTTACCTGCCGGTATCACTGGCTGCCCTCTTGGTAGCGATAGTACTGGCCCATGTCGGAGACTTATTTATTCCGGCTTTGCCCCTGATCGTACTGGTTGTTGTTCTTTACTATGTGCTGTGGACATTGGCACAACGGTTGCGGCGTCTGAGGAACTGAGCCGGGTCTCCAACCGGTCAAGATGCCTGCTCCAGAGATTTTGAAAAGTCGTATAATTATGCCCTCCCCGCAGGGTAAAGACGCGCTGATCAGGCAGGGCATCAGCCAGTAGTGCCGGGCCGTTTCTGGTTACACCGTCGCTTGTTCCGTAACCCAGGTACACCGGTGGGTAGTTTTCGGGAGCGGCGATATAATCCTGAATGAACGTCCAGATAAGAATCTGCCAGTTATCAATCGCGCTGTTGTCTGCATCCCAGTTTCTGATGCCGTCGGCTGTCTCAATCTCACGGCGGATCGTTCCCCAACCCATGAATGGACTGACCAGCATGACTGCTTTAATATCTTCCGGATACTCCCGGATATAAAAGAGACTGCCGAGTCCGCCCATGGAAAAGCCGGCCAGCCAGAAACGCTCATAGCCCCGCTGTTTGGCCGGTTCAATGATATCTTCTTTGATCCGATCGACCACTGTTTCGCTTTTGTAATAGCCGTAGTGGGTATCGGGGACGACGATGTCGAAGGGGAGGTTTCTTTCTCTGACCTGGTCAATCAGGCCATAACGCTCAAAGTCGGTGTGTGAACCACCGATGCCGCGAAGAAAAATCAACATGTCGGTGTTGCCTGAGGCCTCGGTTTGTCCGTACTCAAGTACGGGCACAGGGATCTGCGCCTTGGGGACACAGGCGGTCAACAGCA
>JAWLDI010000021.1:0-24028 GCA_041686715.1 Pelovirga sp. | reverse complement strand
GTCATCATCATCATCGTCATCATCGTCATCATCGTCATCATCGTCGTCATCATCGTCATCATCGTCATCCGCGCAGGCATGGCGAACAAATGGATCCGCCCAATGAACCGCAAGCGCAGTCCAGATCAGATTCATTGATAGCAGCAAAATCAGGACAATCATCAACCTGCGATATATCATTGCCACCCCTTATCCCTTAACAATTCTTCTTCATGGGCAGTCAAGCTTTTTTTAGCTCCTAATTCCGACAGCACCATGTTTATCGGGTCGTCAGGACCGCTGGCAGGACTATAGTCAAATTCTTCGGTGGAATTTGCAGCTAACAGCGTACGGTCGATTTCAACCATCGGCAACCATTTACCCTGGTTCCCCCGGCAGGCGACTCCAACAGTCTTTTGTTCACGATCCATCCGCTCAAATTCACGACAAATGAGACCGTCCGCACCGATAAAAGTCGTCAGCGGCGTCACTTTTTCAAATCCATCCTCAGATGCTGTGCTGGTCCCACTTAACTTTATTTCAAGTGAGTTCTGCAACAATGAAGAATACTGCGGTTTCGGCAATTGATAATTGAGTCCACCAAAAAAAACAGCGCCGGCTAACAATCCGACACTCAGAGCCACAGTTGCCGCCAGGGCTAAGCCAGACCAGGCAAACAGGCCCTTGTTCTCTTTTACCTTGCCAATCTGAACGATAGTGGATGTGGCCTGATGATTGTTCACCGTATCTATCAGCTTCTGTGGTACCGGCAGATCAAGGATTTCGTTAAAACCTCCCTTGAGCAGCTCAGCAGATTTGCGAAATTGCGCAACCATGTCACGAACCTCAGGGTCACGCTCAATCAACGCCTCGATTTCGGCTTGCTCTTTATCGTCAAGTTCATCATCTACATAAGCCATTAACTTTTCGGGACTCATATTGACCATTGGCGTGTACCTCCAACCTGCGTTTTTTTACCGTCCAAGCTGTGCATTCAAGTTGACCCTTGCGCGAGCCAGACGACTCATGACGGTACCAATGGGAACGTTCAACATTGCGGCAGCTTCGCGATAGCTATATTCCTCAACGCAGACCAGCATCAAAATGACTCGTTGATCTTCCGGCAAGTGTTCCATCGCTGCTGCCACCTGTTTTACATTGCTATGGTTCTCCGGCCTGCGGTGAGCCCTGCTATCGACAACCTGATGATAATCATCCGTGTCCACTGGATCTCCCCGCAATTGACGCTTGCGCAATTCGTCGATGTGTATATTTTTAATAATAAAAAACATCCAGCTATCTAATCGGGTGCCGGGCGTCCATTGATGAGACCGATTCAAAGCGCGTTCGCAAGCACTCTGAACCAGATCGTCCGCGTCCGATACGGTTCCCGTCAGTCCGAACGCAAAACGCCTCAATCGCGGCAATAAGCTGATAAGCTCCTCTCGGGTTTCCTGGTCCATGTCATGACTTTCAACTGTACAACGTACAAGGCGTGGAGTTTATTCCAGATGATTTTAGATAAGAGAAGTGGCTCCGCATCTTCACAGCGCGACGAAATAAAAGCCTCACTCGATTTCACACTTCCTTGAATATATTCAGTTGGTGATCTAAGCGACAAAGAGGACCTTCAGCCCTGGCACATCCAACCCGGAAATACGGGTTTCCCAGGTTTCTCCGGTCGCAATCGGCAAGGCAGTGGTAATCGTTCCAGTGGTGACCAGCTCGCCCGCTTGCAGTGTCGCTACCCCCGGTTGCTGTTTCAGGACCTTCTGCAGGTGGGTCGTTGCCGTGACCGGACAACCGAGGACATTGCGTCCTTCTCCGGTTTCCCGCAACTCGCCCTGGGCATAAAGAGCCACCGAGAAGTCCTTGAGTTTCTGCAACAGCTCCTCACCAAGATGCGCGACCGGGCAGGGCGGACCGATCAGCAGGGTTCCGTGCAGAACATCATCAGCTACCACATCGGCCGCCGAAAAATTCCAGCCGGGATAATGAGACTGGACAATCTCAAAGGCATGCGCGATCCAGTCGACACAAGCAAGAATGGCCGCCGGATCATCGGTCACCGGCGGCGTCCGGCCGAAATGCAGGACCAGTTCAGGCTCGATCTTGGGCTCGGTAAAGTTCCCCAGAGAGCACTGGGTCTCGGCTCCGGTAATGAAAGCAACCGTTTCCTGATAGAGAGGCGCCCAGAGGGGTTGATGAACGCCATAACGCTCCCACATGGCCGGGTTGGTGAAGCCGATCTTGTGCCCGACCCTGTTCGCGCCCTGGTCTCGCCGTTGTTGCTGATGAATCTGCGCCACCGCATAGGCTGACTCGAGATCAAAACCTGGATAACGGGTTGAAAAAGGTTCAAGCTGGCGCACATTGACCCGCGCAGCACGAACCTCGGCGGCAATCTTCTGCAGATCAGTTTCCTGAATCATGACTTCACTCCTGTTGATAGCATTAGCACTTCTGGTTATTACCATCGATATCAGGGGCCGAAAGGGAAACATCAAGCGACGACAGCCGGACGATCTGATTCAGTCCTTAACCATCTCATTCCGCAGCCGCTTGAAAATTTCACGATATGCACGGCGATCACCATGGTCATGGACCGATTGTGCCAAACGCCTGATGGTGTTGATATCAAGTTGCGGAAGTTGTTCCTGTAGTTCGCTGCAAGCCTGGTCAAAGTGCCTGGCATCACACAGCCGATCCCGCATCTTTTCCAGGGTATGAAACTGCTTTTTATCGCTGCGATCAACCTGATCCATGCCTGCCAATTGTGCCTTGAGGGAGTCGACAGCGTCGTTATCTTCACGCAGTAAGCCCGCCAGGTATTTTAACTGACGCTTGCGCGATCCACGGCCACCGGTTTGGCGGACCAGCCGCGCCTCCGCCAGCATCTGCGCAGACAGCTCAATACGTTCGAAGCGGCTGTCGGATAAATCACACAACTGCGCGGCAAGTTGAATTATCTCCTGTGCCTGTTGTTTTTTTCTGGTTCTGCTCAAAGGCAGCCGGTCATCTGTCATCAATCAATCTCGTTCGTTGGAACCATCATCTTTTATCGTCAACCTGCAGTAACACAGGTTTTCAGACCAATCTTGATGGCGTTGCAAAAGCTTACCAGCAGCGACGTTGCCGCCATTGCCTCACTCCTACGACATACGTAAATAGGCGCCATTGCTCGCTCAGTGGCGCGCTTTGCATCTGGCGCTTTTGGCATAGCCATCCAAGCAGGATGCTTTTTGTGAAAGCATCTTCTTCTGTTATTTTGGCACGGTCGAAAGATTTTTTGCTATGATGGCCTTTTTGTAACACTTTAAGGAGTATAAAACCAATGGATTACGGTATCACTCGCGAGCGTGCCCTGGAACTGCTTCAACAGTATTTGCGCCAGCCCAACCTGTTCAATCACAGTCTGGCTGCTGAAGCGGTGATGGGCAAGCTGGCACGACATCTGGCCGCCGATGAAACTCTGTGGCGCCTGACCGGACTGTTGCACGACCTGGACGCGGAACTGACCCAGGATGATATGAGCCGCCATACTCATGTGACGGCAAAGATTTTGCAGACAGAAGGAGTCAATGCAGACATTATCGAGGCGATCTGTCTGCACAATGAACTAGCCCATGATCAGCGCCGCAACAAACCTCTCCATCATGCTCTGGCCGCCGGTGAAACCATCACCGGATTAATCACTGCCACGGCTCTGGTTTATCCCGACAAAAAACTCGCAAGCGTCAAACCCAAGTCGGTTCGCAAACGCTTCAAGGAAAAGCAGTTCGCCGCCGGCGCCAACCGGGAAATCATCAGGGAATGTGAACAGATCGGCATTGCTGTCCCGGATTTCTGTGATCTCTGCCTTACAGCCATGCAGGAGATCGCTCCCGAACTGAACCTCTGAATGATGATCAACAGGAGCAATTGACCAATTCATGAATCACCATCAACTGACTTCACTGCTGGAGCAACTGGCTGCGGGCACTACAAGTGTTGCCGACGTTGTTGCCAGGCTTAAACACCTTCCTTATGAAGATCTCGGTGTCGCCCGCATCGATCACCATCGTGAATTACGCCAGGGCGTTGCCGAAATCATCCTCGGCCAGAGCAAAACCCTTGACCAGCTTACAACTATCATCACCGCCCTTGATCGTAGACAACGAAACATTCTGGTAACACGCCTCAGTGAGGACAAGGGCAACGCTCTGGCACAGCAGTTTTCTGCAGGAGAATACGATGAAGTCGCGCGCACCTTCTGCCTCATTCATCAACCGGCCCCCAATCATGGTCGCGGTAGAATTCTGGTCATTTGCGCCGGCACTTCCGACTTGCCGGTTGCCCGTGAAGCGGTGGTTACCGCCCGGATGCTCGGCAACGAGGTAGAGGAGTTGGTCGACGTCGGGGTTGCCGGTATCCACCGGCTGCTGAGCTGTCAGGAGCAGCTGCACGAGGCTGCGGTTGTCATTGTCGTCGCGGGAATGGAAGGGGCACTCCCTTCGGTCGTCGGTGGCCTGGTGGCGGTGCCGGTTATCGCGGTGCCGACCTCGGTGGGCTATGGCGCTTCTTTTGGCGGGGTCGCAGCACTGCTCGGCATGCTTAATTCCTGTGCTTCGGGGGTTACTGTCGTTAACATCGATAACGGTTTCGGCGCTGCCTTTGCCGCCAACCGCATCAACCTTTTCTCATACAAGGACACGCAGACACAAAGATCGGTTTAGAATCAAAATGCGGATTGAGCCTGCCACCGGGCAGAAAAAATACATGGATTTTCTGCTGCCTTGTGGGTGCTGGTTATTAAGGAATGACAGAATGAGAACCCTCTATATTGATACCTTCTCCGGGATATCCGGTGATATGTTTCTTGGTCTGCTCTGCGATCTGGGGCTTGATGCGGAACAACTCAAAACCGAGCTGGCCCAACTGCCGATCAGCGATTACCGGCTCAATATCAAGCGGGAGCGGCGCCACGGGATTGAGGGGTGCCGCTTTATCGTCAACCACCAGGAAGACCATCATCATCGCAGCTGGAGCCACATTGACCAGATGCTGGCTGACAGTCACTTAAGTGAACGCAGCAAGGAACTGGCGCGACGTTTTTTCCGTCGCCTTGGTGAAGCAGAAGCCAAGGTTCATGGCATCAGCATTGATGAGGTCCACTTTCATGAAGTCGGCGCCGTCGACGCCATCGTTGATCTCACGGGAGCAGCCCTCGGCATCGATCTGCTCGGTATCGACAGGGTCCTTTGTTCCGCCCTCCCTTTGTCACGCGGCATCAGCCAATGCGCCCACGGGGCGCTACCGCTGCCGGCCCCGGCGACCATGGAAATTCTGCACGGGCACCCGGTTTACGACAGTGGCTGCGATAAGGAGCTGGTCACCCCCACCGGCGCCACCATCATCAGAGAACTGGCTGAATTCAGCGACTTTCCGGCCCTGCCTGTGGGCCGGGTCGGCTACGGCGTCGGCGGCTGGGAACTGGAGGACCGTCCCAACCTGCTCAGGGGCGTCCTTTATGATCAGGAACAGAGCTCTGCAACAACCGCCATGGATGAGGTTGAACTACTCGAATCACATATCGATGACAGTACTGCCGAACAGCTCGGCGATCTGCTTGAACAACTCCTTGATGCCGGAGCTCTGGACGTTGCCTACACCCCTTTGCAGATGAAAAAAAACCGCCCCGGTCAACTTCTCAAGGTGGTCTGCCGACCCTCCCAAAGCCGGCGGCTGGCAACCCTGATCATGCACCACAGCAGCGCTATCGGCGTGCGCCGCCATCCCTGTCTGCGCTATCGTCTTGAACGCCGTCAGGCGACCATTAAAACACCACTGGGAACAGCACAGGTCAAATTGCTGTTTGACAATAACGAATTTTTGCGTCTGAGTGCCGAGTATGCTGATTGTCGGCGTCTCTCCCGCCGGCACAATCTGCCCTTGCAACAGGTCTATCGTCTGGTTGAAAATAGCGCGTACGAAAAACTTGCCCAGATCCTGAAGGGAGATCGTCCATGACTGAGCCGTTAGCACCGGGTCAAAAAAGTTGTACCACGGTCTTCATTGCGACCAATGCCGGTCTCGGATACGCCCCCATCGCTCCGGGAACCTTCGGCACGCTGGCGGGCATTCCGGCATTTTACTATCTGGCGTTCCTGCCCGGGTTGCTCCAGTTTGTCTTTGTCGTTGCGATAATCGCCCTGAGTGTCTGGATTTGCGGTCATGCCGGTGACTATTTCGGCGAAGCGGATGACAGCCGTATCGTTATTGACGAGTTTGCCGGTTACCTGGTCGCCACCGCCTTTTTACCCTTCACCTGGGGTACGGCACTGCTGGCCTTTTTCTGGTTTCGCTTATTCGATATTTTAAAACCGCCACCTGTCGGTTTTATCGACCGGAATTTTAAAAACGGTTTCGGCGTGACGTTCGATGATGTCCTGGCTGGAATTTATGCCGCAATCGCGGTACGTTTCTGCCTGGCCCTGTTTACCTGACTGCAACCCGCACGGACGACGGCAAACCCTTATGCCAAGCTTTGATATTGCCATTCTGACCACAGCAGAAGATCTCCTCAGTGGCGACACCACCGACTCCAACAGCTCAGTCGTTGTCGAAGTCCTGACCCGTCACGGCTACCGGCCACGTTGCTCACTGGCTGTATCAGACAACGAAAAAGAGATCTTTGCCGCCTTGAACTATCTCGTCCATCAGGCGCGCTTTGTCATTGTCAGCGGTGGCCTGGGATCTGGCAGTAATGCCCTGACGGCACGTGCGGCAGCTCGTGCGCTGGGATTACCGCTGGTCATTCATGAAGAAGCCCTGGAGATGGTACGGCACTGGTGTGACAATCATCAACAGCCCATGGATCCTGCCAACGAACGCCAGGCGCTGCTGCCACAATCGGCGCAATTACTTCCCAATCCGCACGGCATGACTCCGGGCTTCACCCTGAACCACAACCAGTGCCGGATGTTTTTTCTACCGGGAACTGTCGCTGACATGCGGGCCATGTTCGAACAATCAGTTCTGCCGCATCTGCAACAGGATTATCCGGAAACCCGGTTGCTGCACCGGCGCACCCTCAAGCTGTTTGGATTGACGGAAGTCCGCATTCGCACCATGATTCCTACGGCGCGCCTACCGGACGGTGTCGAGATTACCTGCACCCACGACTTCCCTCTGATCATGGTCAATCTGAAAGCCTGCGGCGACGCTGCCGATGCTCGCCTGGATCACGCTGAAGCATTGCTGTTGCAGGTTCTCGGCGACCACCTGATGGCTCGTGACGGCCAGACAGCTGAAGGGAATGTCGGCCAATTACTGACCCACGCCGGCCTGACTTTATCTCTGGCTGAGTCCTGCACCGGCGGCTTGCTCAGCAACATGCTCACGCGTCATCCCGGCGCTTCGGCTTTTTTCAATCGAGCCGGAATCACCTATGCCGATGCGGCCAAGCAGCATTGGTTGAAAGTGCCGCCGGCCATCCTGCTGCATCATGGTGCCGTCAGTGAACCCTGCGCCCGTGCCATGGCCACCGGATTGCGACAGGAAAGCGGCACCGATCTGGCTCTGGCAATTACCGGCGTTGCCGGGCCCGACGGCGGCACGGCAGAAAAACCGGTGGGTACGGTCTACCTGGCCCTGGCCAGCGCGACCGAAGTCCATGCCCAGCGTTATCTGTTCTCCGGCGATCGGGCACGAATTCAACGTATCAGTGCCTTCATGGCACTGGAATGGTTACGGCGTTTTGCCTTGCAGCATCCGGGTGACGATTAAGCTCTCGACAGCAGCTCGCTAATCGTTTTACTCTTGCCGACGCCACGACAAGGATACATGGACAGGCACCAGAATGACTTACTATGTCACACGGAGAGGGCAAGATCGGACACAAACCGATCTTGAATGTTGACTTCGACAAATTCTATCCAACTGGAGGACCAGCTTATGTCTGATCAAAACCGCAATCGCGCCCTTGAACTGGCCATGGGCCAGATTGAAAAACAATTCGGCAAGGGAAGCATCATGCGCCTTGGCTCTGATTACCAGATGCCTGCCGTCGCCACTATTCCTACCGGCTCTTTAAGCCTCGACCTTGCCCTCGGTGTCGGCGGTATTCCCAAAGGCCGCGTCATCGAAATTTTCGGGCCGGAATCATCGGGCAAAACGACCCTGGCGCTGCATATTCTCGCTGAGGTTCAGAAACAGAGGGGAGTGGCCGCCTTTGTTGATGCCGAACATGCACTCGATATCCAGTATGCCCAGAACCTCGGGGTCAAGGCCGACGATCTGCTGGTCAGCCAGCCGGACACCGGCGAACAGGCGTTGGAGATAACCGAAATGCTGGTGCGCAGCGGCGCCATCGATCTGCTCGTGGTCGATTCTGTTGCCGCCCTGACGCCACGCGCCGAAATCGAGGGCGAAATGGGAGATTCCCATATGGGCCTGCAGGCACGCCTGATGTCCCAGGCCCTGCGCAAATTGACAGGAATCGTCAGCAAATCCAACTGCAGTATCATCTTTATCAACCAGATCCGCATGAAAATCGGTGTCATGTTCGGCAATCCCGAAACCACCACCGGCGGCAACGCTCTTAAGTTTTATTCATCGGTTCGCCTTGATATCCGCCGCATCTCCGCCCTCAAGCAGGGGCAGGATGTTATCGGCGGTCGGACCCGGGTCAAGGTCGTCAAGAACAAGGTGGCCCCGCCTTTCAAACAGGCAGAATTTGACATCATGTACGGGCTTGGCATTTCCCGTGAAGGAGACATCCTCGATCTGGGAGTCGATAACGATATTGTCGAAAAAAGCGGTTCCTGGTTCTCCTACAAAGGAGAACGGGTTGGCCAGGGGCGTGAAAACGCCAAACAGTATCTGCAGGAGCATCCTGACATCACCAATGAAATTGAAGGCGCGCTGCGTGAACTCTACGGTATTGGTGAGGCCAAGCTGAAAAGTGCCGCTGACGACGAATAATCCCAATTGAAAAGTGAGGCAATCATATGGAACTGAACCAGATTCTCGGCCTGGCCCTCAAAGCCAACACGTCGGATATTCACCTCAAAGCCGGACTGCCGCCGGTTTTCCGGGTTGATGGCAGCCTGCGCCCCCTGCCCAAGGCTCCGCGCATGACCGCAGATGGTTTGCGGATGATGTGTGAAGGAATCATGAACGACAAACAGCGCCAGCGTTTTGAGGAGCATAACGAAGTCGATCTGGCCTACGGCGTTCCCGGATTGGGGCGTTTTCGGGTCAACGTTTTTCTCCAGCGCAACTCCGTCTCTGCCGTTTTCCGTGCCATCCCCTACAAGGTGGCAACCCTGGACGAACTACTGATGCCCAACGTGCTGAAGAAAGTTGCCGGGCAACAGCGCGGCCTGGTTCTGGTGACCGGCGCCACCGGATCAGGAAAGTCCACAACCCTGGCGGCCATCATTGACTACATCAACAGCAACCGTACCGCCCATATAGTCACGGTTGAAGATCCGATCGAATATCTGCATCGCGATCGCAAGTGCATTATCAATCAACGCGAAGTCGGCTTTGATACGGCAGGATTTGCACCGGCGCTAAAAAGCTCACTGCGGCAGGATCCCGATGTTATTCTGGTTGGTGAGATGCGTGATCTGGAAACCACGGAAACAGCCCTGGCCGCCGCCGAAACCGGACACCTGGTGCTGTCGACCCTGCACACTATCGACGCTACCGAAACCATCGCCCGGATCGTTTCCATGTTCCCCCCCCATCACCAGCGCCATATCCGCCTGCAACTTGCCAACGTCCTCAAGGCCGTCATCTCCCAGCGCCTGATTCCACGCATCGAAGGAACGGGACGGGTAGCCGCGGTCGAAGTCATGCTCTCAACCGCACGTATCCGCGAGCTGATCGATGATCGTGAAAAAACAGCCCTGATTAAGGATACGATTGCCCAGGGCTATACCACCTACGGGATGCAGACCTTTGATCAGGCGTTGATGGATCTGGTCAAACGTAAAGTCATCACCTACGAGGAGGCCTTGCGACAAAGCTCCAACCCGGATGATTTCAAACTGAAATTTTCCGGTATCGACTCGACATCAGATGCCACCTGGAGTGATTTCGAACGCGGCAAGGAACAGGAAGAGGGCATAGAAAAAGAGATGCACAAACAGACGCAGGGAGCCGGGCAGAATGACGCCCCCGAGATCGAACGCTTCTGATGCTTTCAGTGTCGCATTGCGCCTGCTCAGTCGCTGCGACCGCAGCGAAGCCCAACTCCGCGAAAAACTGAAACAGCGAGGGTTCACCGGTAACGCGATCGCCGCCACCATTGAACGCTGTTACCATTACAACTACCTGGACGATCAGCGGTATGCCCTGATGCGGGCGCGTGAACTGATGCGTAGCGGCAAGGGGGTCGGCGGTCGCATCCTGCGCGACTTGCACCAGCGCGGTATCGACGAGGAGACAGCCCATGCCGCCCTTGATCAGGCCACAGAAGAATTCAGCCTTGAAGACCTTTTTCAGCAGCAGCTGAGTCGCCGCTTCCCCGCCTTTTGCTACGCAGCGGCATCAGCAAAAGAACGCCGCCGGGTTGTCAACTATTTTCAGCGCCGTGGTTTCCCGCTGGAAGATATTTTCACCTGGCTGAAACAAACATCTTTTTTGTGAAAATTAAGCCCTTTTCAAATCTGACGGCATCCATTAGAATTTCTGGTTCAGCACAATTTACCGCCGGATAACCAGTGAACCTAAAATCGGCTTTTTGATCCACGGAATGCACGAAATACATGGAAAATCAAAAAACATTACCGCAAAACAGTCATTCGTTTCAAAGAGTTGCGCAATAACGTCGTATCTTTTTTTTGATTTAGTTCGTGTATTCCGTGTTTTCCGTGGATAATTGCTTTTTCTGGGACCAAGAACAGTGACCACATCCTGACTGAAAGGTTAACTCATCATGCTCACCGGAAACGCCCTGCGCGCCCGTTTTCTCAAATTTTTTGCCGACCGCGACCACCGGGTTGTACCATCATCTTCACTGGTCCCTCACAATGATCCGACCCTGCTGTTTACCAACGCCGGGATGAACCAGTTCAAAGACTGCTTTCTTGGTGATGAAAAGCGTGATTATGTTCGTGCTGCTTCTTCACAAAAATGTGTGCGCGCCGGCGGCAAACACAATGATCTGGAAAATGTCGGCCGCACCGCAAGACATCACACCTTTTTCGAGATGCTCGGCAACTTTTCCTTTGGTGATTACTTCAAGAAGGAGGCCATCGCTTATGCCTGGGACTTCCTCACCAATGATCTGAATATCGATAAAAATCGTCTTTTTGTATCGGTTTATACAAACGACGATGAGGCTGCAGATATCTGGCATCACCAGGAAGGTGTTCCACGGGAGCGGATTTTCCGGTTTGAAGAAGACAATTTCTGGGCCATGGGTGATACCGGACCTTGTGGCCCCTGCTCCGAAATTTTCTACGATAACGGGCCGGAGGTGGGGTGTGATCGCCCCGACTGTACCGTTGGTTGCGACTGCGACCGCTACATGGAAATCTGGAACAATGTGTTCATGCAGTTTGATCGCCAGGCTGACGGCCGCCTGGTCCCTTTACCGAAACCGGCAGTTGACACCGGCATGGGGCTGGAGCGGATCACCACCGTCATGCAGGGGGTCCAATCCAACTACGATACCGACCTGTTGCGCAATATCATCGCCTTTATTGAACAGCTTTGTAACAAAACCTACGGTAACAACGCGGACGATGATGTTTCCATGCGAGTGATTGCTGACCACAGCCGTGCGGCAGCCTACCTGATTGCCGATGGGGTTCTCCCCAGCAATGAAGGTCGTGGTTATGTCCTGCGACGGATTATGCGCCGCGCCATGCGCCATGCCAAGATGCTCGGCCGCAACGAGCCGGTACTCCATAAAACCAGTGTTTTTGTACTCGAATCCATGGCCCCCGCCTACCCGGATGAAGCCGAACGCAAGGACTTCGTTGCCCGCGTCATCCTCAACGAAGAAGAACGCTTCATCCAGACCCTGGAAAACGGTTTACGCATCCTGCAGGAAGAAGTTTCACGCCTGGCAAGCAGTGGCTGCACTGTCATCCCCGGTGAAACCGTGTTCAAGCTTTACGATACCTACGGCTTCCCAGTCGATCTGACCGCCGATATCGTTGCCAAAGACGGCTACAGTCTTGACGAAGAAGGCTTCGAAGCCTGTATGGAAGCACAACGCCGCAAAGCCCGGGAACACTGGAAAGGGTCAGGCGAAGAAGCGGTTCTGGCCATTTATAAACAGCTGGCTGACCAGGGAATTCAATCTGTCTTCAGTGGTTATTTAAAGCTGGAAGATCAGGGTGAGGTCCTTGCCCTGATCCGTGCCGGAGAATCGGTCGCCGAAGCCACCAGTGGCGAGGCCATCGAAGTCATTACTTCGACAACCCCCTGCTACGGTGAATCGGGTGGCCAGGTGGGTGATACCGGCGAGATTCTCTCTGATACCGCCCGGCTGCGCATCTTTGATACCAAAAAACCCCTTGACAACCTCCACGTGCACCAGTGTGAAGTTATCAGCGGTACCATTCGGACCGGCACCCCTGTTACTCTGCGAGTTGACAGTGACCGTCGCCAGCGCACTGTCATCAATCATACCGCCACCCATCTGCTGCAGGCGGCACTGCAGCGCATTCTCGGCGATCACATCAAGCAGGCCGGCTCATTGGTGACACCGGATCGCCTGCGTTTTGACTTCACCCATTTTTCGTCTCTGTCCACGGCCGAGCTGATGCAGATTGAGGAGGAGGTAAATCGTCAGATTCGCGTCAACGCCACGGTCCAAACCCGCGAAATGTCGGCTGAGGCAGCCCAGACCTCCGGCGCCACCGCCCTGTTCGGAGAAAAATACGGTGATCAGGTACGAGTTATCAGCGTCGGCGATTACAGTATGGAACTCTGTGGCGGCACCCACGCCAAAGCGGCCGGAGACATCGGCCTGTTCCGGATTCTCAGTGAAACCGGCATTGCCGCCGGGGTGCGCCGGATTGAGGCAACAACCGGAGAATCGGCGCTGGCCTTCAGTCAACAGCAACAGCAGGCCCTGCAACGTCTCGCAGACCTGGTCAAGAGTGACCCGCAGAAGCTCGAACAGCGGATTGAAAAAATCCTCGAACAACAGAAAACCCTGGAGCGGGACCTTGAACAGATTCAGGCAAAAATGAACACCCAGCGCAGTGGTGAACTGATCGAACAAACCCGCCAGGTCAGGGATGTTGCCCTGCTGGCCGTTAAGGTGCCCGGGCTGGCCGGCAAAGACATGCGCGAGTTTTCTGACTCCTTGCGTGACAAGCTCGGTTCCGGTGTTCTGGTTCTCGTAACCGCGACCGACGACAAGGCCGCCCTCCTCGTTGCCGTCACCAAAGACCTGACCTCGCGGGTCAAGGCCGGTGACCTGATCAAACCCCTGGCAGAAATTATCGGTGGCCGCGGTGGCGGACGTCCCGAACTGGCCCAGGCCGGTGGTCCTCAGCTCGACAAGATTGAAGACTTGCTGGCGGCAGCACCAACGATCCTCGACCAACTTCTGGAGACAGCATAAGTATGCCCCCCAACGGAGCCGATCAGAGCGCAAAAAAAATGCTGATTGTCGACGATGAACCCCTGATTCGTGAACTTTGTGCCAATGTTTTCGACTCTTACAAGGTTCTTCAGGCTGCCGATGGCTTTGATGCGTTGAAATTTCTCAACCACGAGGATGTCGATATCGTTCTGACCGATGTCAACATGCCCAACATCGACGGCCTGGAATTTTTACGCATCATCCGCCAGGAACAACCTGACCTGCCGGTTATTCTCATGACCGGTTATTCCGACAAGGAGTTGATTCTCAAAGCTCTTAAAGCCGGTGCCGACGATTTCATCACCAAACCGATTGGCGTGCTGCAGCTCAGTACCACCGTAGAAAAAGTTCTGGAGCGTCATGCCCTGCGGCGTGAGTTAGCGGATCTGCGCCATATTGACCGCCTGAAAAATGAGTTTCTGGGGCTGATTTCCCACAAACTCAAGACCCCGACCACGGCTATTTCCCTGTTTATACAAAACCTTGCTGATGGGGTTGAAAGCCCGACGGATGAAAATTTTCTCCAGATTCTCACCATGGTCCAGGAGGAAAGCTCCTACCTGGAAAAACTGATTCAGGATCTGCTCTATTTCAGTGAAGCAACACTGCAGGAAAACGACATGATCCTGGAACTGACCGACCTAGGCCAGGTAACCACCCAGGTGATTGAAGAACTGCAATCAACTGCACAGGCGAAATCAAAACAGATCATTGTCAACATGGCGGTCCCCCTGTCGGATCGTCCCCTGCTGCTGCATCCACAAAGAATCCATTTTGCCGTTCGGGCCCTGCTCGATAATGCGATCAAATTCACCCCCGGCCAGGGGACGATCAAAATCACCGGCAGCGCAGAAAAAGATCGCGTCAAGTTGACTATTGAAGACAGTGGCAGCGGCATTCCCGCGACCGAGATGTCCAAAATTTTTAATAAGTTTTATCAATTTGACCCGGAAAATACCGGGCAGGTCCGCGGGTTCGGTCTGGGCCTTTATTATGCCCGCGATTTCATCCGGACCATGGGTGGACAATTAGCGATTGACAGCCAGCCGGATACCGGCACGATCGCCACTGTTGAATTTCCCTTTCCGGCAAACTCGCTTCCCTGACATCCGCAGAACCCCCCTTGTGCAAACGACATTGTCCTTTTTCATCGGACCTTTTCTATGTTATGCTTATTCTTTTTGTCTATGCTCTTAAGTCGTTTTAATGGAGTTATTCATGTTCAAAGGTACAACTATCTGTTCTGTCCGTCATCGGCAGCAGGTTGCCCTGGGAGGTGACGGGCAGGTCAGTCTGGGCAATACGGTAATGAAACATGGCGCCCGTAAAATCAGACGGCTTTACGAGGATCAGGTGCTGGCCGGATTTGCCGGCAGTACCGCTGACGCCTTTACCCTGTTTGAAAAGTTCGAAGCCAAGCTTCAGGAGTTTCGCGGCAATCTGCCCCGGGCAGCGGTGGCACTGGCCAAAGACTGGCGAACCGACCGAGTTCTGCGGCGCCTCGAAGCCCTGCTGATCGTTGCTGACAAGGATGTCACCCTGATTATCTCCGGTGCCGGGGATGTTATCGAGCCGGATGATGGCGTCGCCGCTATCGGCTCGGGAGGCAGCTTCGCTCTCGCCGCGGCCAGGGGCATGATCAGACACGCGGATCTTGATGCCGCCGGCATTACAGAAGAAGCTCTCAAGATTGCTGCGGATATCTGTATTTACACCAACGATAAGATTGCTGTTGAGGTGCTTACTTGAACAACTTTACCCCCCGCGAAATTGTTTCGGAACTGGATCGTTATATCATCGGCCAAAAAGATGCCAAGCGCGCCGTCGCTGTTGCCTTGCGCAATCGCTGGCGTCGCCAGCAGGTTCCCGCCGAGCTGCGTGATGAGATCGCGCCAAAAAACATTATCATGATCGGTCCGACCGGCGTCGGCAAAACCGAAATTGCCCGACGTCTGGCCAAGCTGGCGCAGGCTCCGTTTATCAAGGTAGAAGCCAGCAAATTTACTGAAGTCGGTTATGTCGGTCGCGATGTCGAAAGTATGGTCCGCGATCTGCTTGAACTGTCGATCAGTATGGTAAAAGAAGAAGAGACGGCCAAAATGAAGATCAAAGCCGAGGCCAATGCCGAGGAACGCTTGCTGGACCTGCTGTTGCCTGGAGATGCTGACCGCTCTCCCGACAAGGAGGAACAGCGCGAGGGCACCCGCGATCGCCTGCGCAAACTGTTGCGCATGGGGGAACTGGATGAGCGTTTTGTCGAACTCGATGTCGAAGTCAGCAGCATGCCGAACATGGGTGTCTTCACGCCTCAGGGCAACGAGGAGTTGGGGATGAACATCAAGGAAATGTTCGGCAACCTGTTTCCAAAAAGCTCCAAACGGCGCCGCGTCAAGGTCAGCGAAGCCCGCGAGATACTCATCGAGACCGAGGCGGAAAAACTTGTCGACATGGAAAACGTCACGGCTCTGGCAAAAGAACGTGCCGAACAGAGCGGCATTATCTTTATTGATGAAATTGATAAAATAGCCAGCCGTGAAGGGATTCATGGTCCGGAAGTGTCGCGCGAGGGGGTCCAGCGCGACATTCTGCCCATCGTCGAAGGAAGTACCATCAGCACCAAGCACGGCGCGGTCAAAACCGACCACATTCTGTTTATTGCCGCCGGTGCCTTTCACATGGCGAAACCTTCAGATCTGATTCCGGAGCTGCAGGGGCGTTTTCCTATCCGGGTCGAATTGGACAATCTCGGTGAGGACGATTTCTTCCGGATTCTGACCGAGCCTAAAAATGCCCTGATCCGCCAATATCATGAATTGATGAAAACCGAATCGATCGACCTGCAGTTCGATGAAGAGGCCATACGTGAGATGGCTCGAATTGCCGAGGCAGTCAATGAACGCACTGAAAACATCGGCGCCCGCCGACTACACACAATCATGGAAAAACTCCTCGAAGATCTGTCCTTCAATGCCCCTGACCGTTCCGGCGAGAAAATCATGATCGATGCTGAACAGGTCGGTAAACGATTGGCTGAAATCAGTCAGAATGAAGATTTATCGCGTTATATTTTATAGTGTCAATGCCACCAGTCTCAACAGGTGGCATGCTATCCGGAACAACCGGCACACACAAGGAAGCAGGAATGGAAGAACTGATTGCCAAGGCCAATGTCCTGATGGAGGCATTGCCATGGATCCGCCGTTTTTACGGCGCCAGTATCGTCATCAAATATGGCGGCCACGCCATGGTCGATGAGCGCCTGAAGGAAGGATTCGCCCGTGATATTATCCTGATGAAATATATCGGTCTGAATCCGGTCGTCATCCACGGTGGCGGGCCCCAGATCGGTCAAGTTCTGAAAGCCATGAACATTGAAAGCCGGTTTGTTCAGGGGATGCGCGTCACCGACAGCGCCACCATGGATGTCGTGGAGATGGTTCTTGGCGGCAAAGTCAACAAGGAGATCGTATCCAACATCAATCGTCACGGCGGCAAAGCAGTTGGCATCACCGGCAAGGACGGCGGTCTGATCCGCGCCCGCAAGCTGGAAATGACTGCCGTCAACCCGGACTCCCTGACTCCCGAGATCCTTGATATCGGCATGGTTGGCGAAGTCGAAGAGGTCAATCCGGCAATTATCGAAGCCCTCGAGAACAATCACTTCATCCCGGTCATCGCCCCTATCGGTGGCGGCCTCCAAGGTGAAACCTACAATATCAACGCCGACCTGGTGGCAGGGAAGATCGCTGGAGCCTTGAAAGCTGAAAAGTTGATCCTTCTGACCGATGTCGAGGGGGTCAAGGATAAGGATGGTCGTCTTATCTCCACCATCGATACCCAGCGCGTTCCCGACCTGATCAACAACGGCACCATTTCCGGCGGTATGATCCCCAAGGTCAACTGCTGTGTTGAGGCCGCCGAAGAAGGCGTTGCCAAAACCCATATTGTTGACGGGCGAATGGATCATGCCTGTCTGCTTGAAATTTTCACCGACAAAGGGGTCGGTACCGCAGTCGCGAGGTTCAAATAATGACCAGTTCCAAGCAATGGATTGAGCAGGGGCTGACCACGGTTGCCGGCACTTACGGACGCTATCCACTGGTCGCCACACACGGAGAAGGTTGCTGGCTCAGTGACAGCGATGGCAACCGTTACCTTGATTTTCTCGCCGGTGTTGCCGTCAACAACCTCGGGCACTGTCATCCGGCTGTGGTTGCTGCTGTGCGTGAGCAGGCCGGCAAATTAATTCACTGCTCCAACTTCTATCACATCCCGGCTCAGATCGAACTGTCGCGGCTGTTATGCGAAAACTCCTTCGGTGATCGCGTTTTTTTCTGTAACTCCGGTGCTGAAGCCAATGAAGCAGCGATCAAGCTGGCGCGCAAATGGAGTGCAGAAACTGTTGCGCCGCAGCGCTACGAAATCATTTCCACAAAAGCCTCTTTCCACGGACGAACCCTGGCAACGGTCAGTGCCACCGGACAGGAAAAAATTCAGGCCGGTTTTGCGCCGCTGATGCCGGGCTTTAAACATGTTGCCTATGGTGACATCGAAGCCATGCGCCAGGCGATCAGTCCGGTTACCTGTGCCGTTATCCTTGAACCGGTTCAGGGGGAAGGTGGTGTTCATATAGCGCCACCGGGCTATCTCAAGGCGGTTCGCGAGCTTTGCACCGAGCGCCAGCTGTTACTGATTCTTGATGAAATTCAAACAGGCCTCGGACGAACCGGCACCCTGTTCGCCTACCAGCAGGAGGACATGGAGCCGGATGTCATGACCCTTGCCAAGGCTCTTGGTGGGGGGGTTCCCATCGGCGCCATGATTGCCCGTGCCCCCTTCGCTGACGCCCTGGGCCCCGGCAGTCACGGTTCAACCTTCGGCGGCAATCCCCTGGCGACCGCCGCCGCGGTAGCGGCCTTCACGGAGCTGAACAAACCTGAACTGCTGCAGCACTGCAGCGATACCGGAGCCTTTTTCATGGCCCAACTGGGCCAGTTAAAAGAACGTCACGCGCTCATCCGATCGCTTCGGGGCCGCGGTCTGATGATCGGAATGGAGCTGGATTGTGAAGGTGCTCCCATCGTCAATCGCGCACTGGAACATGGTCTGCTGATCAATTGTACCGCCGGCAATGTCCTGCGTTTTGTACCACCATTGATTGTCAGCCGCGACGAGATCAACCAGATGATCGGCATTCTCGATGCTATCCTCGCAGAACAGTAACCAACTGACAGCCGGAAAGATGACGCCTTTGCGGGCACACACTGCGGTCTTTTGGTGACAGCACAGATAACAAAGTATCAGCAGGAGCTACAACAGTATGAAAAAAGATTTTCTCTCCCTGTCCGACTGGTCCGTCGATGACCTTGAGGCCATCTTTGCGCTGACCCGTGATCTCAAGAAAAAACAACAGCAGAGGATTCCTCACCGCCTGCTGGAAGGAAAAACCCTGGCCATGATCTTTGAAAAAAGCTCAACACGGACACGGGTTTCATTTGAGGTCGGCATGTTTCAACTTGGTGGTCATGCCCTCTTTCTTCACTCCGGCAACACCCAGATGGGGCGTGGCGAGCCGATCCGCGATAGTGCCAAGGTCATGGCCCGTTATTGCGACGGCGTAATGATCCGCACCTTCGCCCATACCATTGTCGAAGAATTCGCCGCCCACAGCAGCGTACCGATCATTAACGGCCTGACCGATCTCAATCACCCCTGCCAGTTGATGGCCGATCTCTTTACCGTCAGTGAACACCGCCCCGACTATCGCAATCTTGTTTACTGCTGGATTGGTGACGGCAATAATATGGCCAACAGTTGGATCAATGCGGCTTCAGTATTCGGCTTTGAACTTCGGGTTGCGACCCCCGCAGGTTACGAACCGGATGCCGGGGTCATAGAAAAAGCGCGGCAGGCCGGTGCCCGCATTATCGTTACCAACGACCCGCGTAAAGCGGCCACCGGTGCGGACATTCTCAATACCGATGTCTGGGCCAGCATGGGCCAGGAAGAGGAGCAGCAGATCCGCACCAAGGCTTTTGCCGGCTTTCAAATCAACAGCGACTTGCTACGGCTCGCGGCAGAAGATGCGCTGGTCATGCACTGCCTGCCGGCCCATCGTGACGAAGAGATCACTAACGAGGTGATAGAAGGACCTCAATCCATCATATTTGACGAAGCGGAAAATCGTCTGCATGTCCAGAAAGCCATCATGGCGACCCTGATGGCGGAGTAAACCGATGAAACTGACGTGCCCCCACTGCGAGTACAGCCGCACTATCGATCCACACCAGATTCCACCCGGTACCGTCCGGGTGAAATGTCCCCTGTGTGGCGAAGCCTTTGATCTGCCACGCGTCGAAGAGCAACAGGAACAGACTGAACCGGCCGGTCAGGACCCCCCTGAGCAACAACATACGGCACCGGAACAGTCTCCGCAACAAACGATCCAGCCACCACCGCAGCAACCCGATGAATCCGAGAGCCCGCCATCAACCGGCGTCTACGCCAACCCGATGGAGGTGGTACCCAAAGCCGGTTTTTGGATGCGCGCTGTAGCTGCCCTGGTTGACGCAGCGATCGTTTTCGGCCTGCAGCTGATCCTCGGGAGCATCCTCGCCCTGGCCGGAACCGTCACTGTTGTCGGTAGTAACGGAGGGGGAGGAGAAACTGCCTTTATCGTTCATTTTTTCAGTTATCTCATCAGCTTTGCCTACTATATCTTTTTCACCGGCTATTGCGGTCAGACGCCCGGCAAAATGGCACTGCGGATTAAAGTAGTACGTCAGGACGGCTCTCCGGTCGGCTACGGACGCGCCGCTTTTCGGGAAGTACCGGCTAAATTTCTTTCAGGTATCATTTTCGGTATCGGCTACCTGATGGTGGCCTTCGACGAACAAAAACGCGGTCTCCATGACCGCATGTCAGACACCTACGTCATCAGACTTTAGCGATGGGAAATCCATCCGTCTTCGCACAGGAGCATACATCATGAGCAAACAGGGACAGGTAAAAAAAGCGGTTCTGGCTTATTCCGGAGGCCTGGACACCTCCATTATTCTCAAATGGCTGGTTGAAGAATACGGCTGCGAAGTCGTTGCCTACTCAGCCGACCTCGGTCAGGGCGAGGAGCTGGACCATATTCCCGAAAAAGCCAAAAATACCGGGGCATCGTCCTGTCATATTGTCGACTTGAAAGAAGAATTCGCACGTGACTTTGTTTTCCCCATGTTTCGTGCCAATGCTATTTATGAAGGGCGCTACTTTCTCGGCACCTCCATTGCCCGCCCGCTGATTTCCAAGGCGCAGATGGAAATTGCCGCCAAGGAAGGGGCCGATGCCGTCTCCCATGGTGCTACCGGCAAGGGAAACGATCAGGTCCGCTTTGAAATCGCCTACTATCACTTTGATCCGGCGATCAAGGTTATCGCCCCCTGGCGCGAGTGGGACATGAAGAGCCGTACCGCCCTGGAAGATTACGCCAAAAAACACGGCATCCCCGTGCCGACCAGCAAAAAATTCCCCTGGAGCTCCGATCGCAACCTGCTTCACATCTCTTTCGAAGGGGATGTGCTGGAAAACCCCTGGGCCGAAGCACCGGAAGAAATGTACGTCCTTACCGTACGCCCGGAAGATGCCCCCGACCAACCGGAATTTGTCGACATCGAATTTGAAAAAGGTGATGCTGTCGCGATTAATGGAGAGCGCCTGTCACCTGCCAACCTGATGGCCAGGCTCAACGAACTGGGCGGCAAGCATGGCATCGGTCGTGTTGACCTGATGGAAAACCGCTACGTCGGCATGAAGAGCCGAGGGGTCTATGAAACTCCCGGCGGCACCATCCTTGAAGAGGCTCACCGGGCTGTCGAATCGATCACCATGGACCGCGAAGTCATGCATCTGCGCGATTCCCTGGTACCGCGTTACGCAGCAATGATCTACAACGGCTACTGGTTCGCCCCCGAGCGCCTAGCTCTGCAGGCCCTGATTGACAATACCCAGCAGACCGTCAACGGCAAGGCGCGGATAAAGCTCTACAAAGGACACTGCCGCGTCGTCGGCCGCGACTCCGCCAACGACAGCCTGTTCAATGTCGACTTCGCCACCTTTGAGGCTGATGAGGTTTACAACCAGGCTGACGCGGAAGGCTTTATCAAGCTGAATGCTTTACGCTTGCGTATTGCGGCCATTCAGCGGTCTAAAAAATAACTGAAACACGCAACCACAGAGTCACAGAGTCACTGAGAAAACCTTAAAACCTTAATATTTGGGGTAAAGTCAAAACCCTCCAAACTGGCTTAAGACCTTCCCCCCAAGGTTTACCTTAGGCCTTCTCTGTGTCTTAAGTGTCTCTGTGGTTAAAATCAATGTCTGGAGAAACAATGAGTACCAAACTATGGGGTGGTCGTTTCACTCAACCGACGGATAAGTTCGTTGAAGAATTCACCGCCTCCATCGAATTCGATCAACGTCTTTACCGTTACGATATCCAGGGGTCAAAAGCCCACGCCGAGATGCTCGGACGCCAGGGGATCATCGCGGTTGATGAAGCGCAGCAGATCATTACCGGGCTTGACGCGATCCTTGCCGACATCGAGGCCGGCAAGATCGAATTCTCCGTCGCCCTTGAAGATATTCACATGAACATTGAGGCACGGCTGATTGAGCGCATCGGCTCCGTCGGTGGCAAACTGCACACCGGGCGCAGTCGCAACGATCAGGTAGCGGTCGACATCCGCCTCTATCTGCGTGATGAAATTGACACCATTCTGGACTACCTCGGGCAGCTTGAGCAGTCCCTGATCCATCAGGCGCAGAATAATCTGGATGTCATCATGCCCGGCTACACCCATCTGCAGACCGCTCAGCCGGTGCTCTACAGCCATCACATGCTCGCCTATCGCGAGATGATTGCTCGTGATACCAGCCGCCTGCAGGATCTGCGCAAACGTTTTAACCTCCTGCCCCTTGGAGCGGGCGCGCTGGCCGGCACCACCTTTGCTATTGACCGCGAGTGGGTGGCACAGCAGCTTGGCTTTGACGGCGTAACGCGCAACAGCCTTGACAGCGTCTCTGATCGTGACTTTGCTATTGAGTTCTGTGCCTTTGCCGGGATTCTGATGATGCACCTGTCGCGCCTGTCGGAAGAACTGATTATCTGGTCGAGCGCCGACTTCAACTTTATTGAGCTGTCGGACGCTTTCTGTACCGGCAGTTCGATCATGCCGCAAAAAAAGAACCCGGATGTGCCGGAACTGGTAAGGGGCAAAACCGGACGGGTCTACGGCCACCTGATCTCCTTGCTGACCCTGATGAAATCATTACCACTGGCTTACAACAAGGACATGCAGGAAGACAAGGAACCGCTGTTTGACACCATTGACACAGTCAAAGGCAGCCTGAAGGTTTTTGCCGCCATGATCACCGGGATGCGGGTCAAAGGGAACAATATGCGCATTGCTGCGGCACGTGGATTTTCTACGGCAACCGATGTTGCCGACTACTGCGTACGCAAGGGGATGCCCTTTCGCCAGGCCCACGAGGTGGTTGGCAAAACGGTGCGCTATTGCATAGAAACAGGCAAGGATATTCCCGACCTGACCCTGGAGGAGTTCCGCAGCTTCTCCGGGCTTATTGAAGAGGATATCTACAACTTCGTTACCCTGGAAGCTTCGGTCAACGCCCGCAAAGTTACCGGTGGCACCGCCCGCGAAGCGGTTGAGCGTGAGCTGGCACGGCTCAAAACAGCAGAACCATAGGGACCCGCCAGTGTAACGATTCTGCACCCTCTTGCCGCTGGGTCGGGGCCGAACCGCTACGAATAAAAAGGCAATCTGATGCGTATTCAATTAATGCTTATTCTGATCATCACGGCCCTGCTGCTGTCTGCCTGTGGCAAAAAGGGGCCGGTCCGCCCGCTCACCGGTGAAGCTGTTGAGCAACCTGCCGAGGCCCCGGAAAAGGAGTCAGAAAAACAACCCAAATAATTGTTTTTTCTGGTTTTTTTGTATTTTACAGGCGGCGCTGCTCTTTACTTTACAGCGTTATTATGTTAGCAATAACGACGTTTACATTTAAACATCTGGAGGACATTATGTTTCATGGATCAATAACCGCCATCATTACCCCTTTTGATGCCCAGGGCCGTTTCGATGAGGAAAGCTACCGGCAACTGATTGAATTTCAGATTGAAAATGGGACCGATGCCATTGTTCCCTGCGGCACCACCGGTGAATCTGCAACCTTGAATTATGACGAGCACAACCAGGTGATTGCCGCCTGTATCGATCAGGTAAAGAAACGGATTCCGGTCATTGCCGGCACCGGTTCCAATTCAACCTCTGAAGCCATCGAAATATCTCGCCATGCCAAAGAGATGGGCGCCGACGGTCTGCTGCTGGTCTCACCCTATTACAATAAACCCTCACAGGAGGGGATTTTCCAGCACTACAAAGC
>JAWLDI010000020.1:0-25219 GCA_041686715.1 Pelovirga sp. | reverse complement strand
GATATATTGTAAGGCAGGTTAGCAACCAGAGTGTATGGTGGCGCTGTCAATACGTCGGACCAGGAGATTTTGAGCACATCCCCGGCGCAAATCAGCAGATGGTTTTCCGGTCGCAGCTGCAGTTGTTCTATCAGGCCCCGATCAATCTCAATCACAACAACCTGTGCTGCACGCTTGAGCAGTTGCTCGGTAAGCACACCGAGGCCCGGTCCAATTTCAAGGACACGTTGATCCGGCTGCAGGCGAGCAGCCGTTATAATCTTATCGATAACAGCAGGATCATGGAGAAAATGCTGTCCGAAACGTTTCTTCGTCTGATAACTCATGGTTGAGCATCCCTGTCATCACCAGGCAACAGCTTGCGCAACGGTCTGGGCCAGCGCGGTATCCGATATTGCCGCAGCAAAGGGATCAGACGCAAGGTCAAGGCATAGCTGATCATTGCCACCGGCAGACCGAGGGCAACAGACCCAACCCCCAGAGGCAGCCCCAACTGGACCGCAGTATCCCAGGTCAACTCACCACGGAGCGTGGCGATACCAATAGCCGGTTTACCCAGCAGCATCCGGCCTACTTCGTATTCGAGGGCATAAATAAAAGGAGCAGTAAGGGGGTTGGTAATCCAGACACCGACAAACGTGGCAATTTTGTTTTGCCGCAGGAGAAAGGCACAAAACAGGGCAATCAGGATGTGAAGACCGAAAAACGGCGTAAATCCGATAAAAACACCGAGGGCCATGCCACGGGCGATGGCATCGGGAGTTGATTTGATACGTGCCAGCCGAATCAGGTTGAGTTTAAATTGACGCAAAAACCCGAATCGCTGCCAGCGGTTGACAGAGGGATCAGTCAAGGCTCACCTGTTCCAAAGACCAGCTCGAAACCGCATTCAATTCATAACCGGAAAACTTTCCACGGCTTAAATAATAATCGGCAGCCACAGCAATCATGGCGGCATTGTCAGCACACAACAGCGGCCTGGGGAAATAGACACTTGTTGCTGCAGCTGCCGTCAACTCGGCAAAACGTTTGCGCAGGCCTGAATTACAGGCGACCCCTCCGGCCACAACAATACGCTCGAGCGCTTCGTGCTCAGCCGCCCGTAAAATTTTTGTCGTTAACACCTCCACCACAGCCTCCTGAAAGGCACTGGCAACCTGACCGGTCTGTTGTTCACTCAACGGTTGAGGTAACTTTTGAATATAATTAAGAACAGCTGTTTTCATTCCGGAAAAACTGAAATCATGGTTGTCACGATTGATCAGGGGGCGTGGAAATTTCAGCTGGCCGGCATCATGATCAGCTGCCAACTTATCGACAACAGGGCCACCGGGATAACCAAGGCCCAGCATTTTTGCTACTTTGTCAAATGCTTCGCCGGCAGCATCGTCAATAGTTCGCCCAAGCAGTTGGTAAGAACCGATCCCATTAACTCGATACAGGTGTGTATGTCCTCCGGAAATCGCCGCACCGAGAAAAGGATACGCCACCTCCTGTTCAAGACGAATCGCCTGGATGTGTGCCTCGATATGATGAACACCGATAAAAGGGATCCCCAGTGCGTAGGCAAAGGCTTTGGCGAAAGAAACACCAACCAGCAGGGCCCCGGTCAGTCCGGGACCACTGGTCACCGCTACCCCCTCGAGATCGGCAGCACCCACTCCAGCCTGTTGCAGGGCTTCCTCAACCAGCGGGTTGATTACCTCAAGATGGCGGCGTGATGCCAGTTCGGGAACAACACCGCCATAGATTGAATGGAGATCAATCTGCGAGGAAATGATATTAGACAAGACCTCGCGACCATCACGAACTACGGCCGCGGCGGTTTCATCACAGGAGCTTTCAAGGGCCAGTAATAACATGGAATATCCTTATTTAAAGCAGATTTGTCGCCAGTTCGGCCAGCGCCGACCGTTCCCCTTTGGTCAAGGTCACATGACCGATCAGCTCCTGCCCCTTGAACCGTTCTACCGCATAAGTAAGCCCGTTACTTGAAGAATCAACATAAGGGTTGTCAATCTGATAGGGATCTCCGGTCAGGACAATTTTTGTTCCTTCACCGGCCCGACTGATAATGGTTTTTATTTCATGGGGAGTCAGATTCTGCGCCTCATCAACAATCAGATACTGTTTGGGTATCGACCGTCCACGAATATACGTAAGGGGTTCGATTTCCATCAATCCGAGATCGATCAGTTCACGGTAGCCACGCTTACGTTTACCCCCCTCGTCGTGTGACGAGAGCAGCAGCTCAACATTATCAAAAATCGGCTGCATCCACGGCGCCAGCTTTTCTTCAATATCGCCAGGCAAAAAACCCAGATCACGGCCCATCGGAAACACCGGTCGTGAAATCAGCAGACGATTGTAGGTGCTGTCATCTGCAGATTTGAGTAAACCGGCGGCAATGGCCAGCAAGGTTTTGCCGGTGCCGGCTTTGCCCACCAGAGAAACCAGCTGAACGTCGTCATTCAGGAGCAGGTCAAAGGCAAACTGCTGTTCCCGGTTGCGGGGATGAATCCCCCATACTCCGTCCTTAGGGAATTTGATCAGTGGAACGATTTTTTGCCGGGCAGCGATATAGCGCCCGAGGGCCGTATGCGACGGGTTGGTTTCATCGACAAGGGTCACCCCCTGATTGGCATAAAAATCCGCATCAGCATCGATGCTGCCTTGATCGTAAAAAAGATCGACCCACTCCCTGCCGACCAGATGTTCAGTCGTACCGGCATACAACTCATCTACCGGCACCTTGTCGTTCTGAAAATCCTCCGCGCACAATCCCATCGTGTCAGCCTTGATCCGCAGATTGATATCTTTTGAGACCAGAACAACCTTGCCGTCGGGCAGAGCTTCCATCAGATCTTTTGCGACCGCCAGAATCCGGTTGTCACCGCGGTCAACACGTAATTCAGGCGGCAGCTTCTGCATGAATTCCTGTTTGTAAATGGAAACCTTCAGCGTGCCGCCGTGATCAAGGGCCACCCCTTCCACCAGCTTTGCCTGAGTTCGGAAGCCATCAATCAGCCGCGATATATGACGCGCATTGCGCCCGGTCTCACTCTGTTCCTTTTTGAACCGATCAATTTCCTCAATCACCGTCAGCGGAAGAATGACAACATTGTCATCAAACTTGAAAATCGCCTGGGGGTCGTGCAGAACAACATTGGTATCAAGAATATAGTGCTTCATTAGCTCTCTCCGGGCTGTCAGGTCATCTCGGATGATGATCAGATTGCAGCAGCTTTGAGGGAAGCAATCTGATCAAGAAAATAATCGATATCGGCATCGGTGGTAAAAAATCCAGGACTGACACGAATGGTTCCGGTTGGAAAGGTGCCAAGGGTGCGATGACTGTCAGGTGAACAGTGCAGTCCGGTACGAACCGCTACACGCCGCTGATCCAACTGATGTCCCACTGTCGCAGGATCATTCCCCTCCAGGGTAAAAGAGACTGCAGAACCATGCGGTCGGTCAGCAGAAGGTCCGTAAAGCTGAATGCCGTCAAGCTGCGCAAGCCCGGTGATCAGACGATACACCAAACGGTTTTCATGGTCATGGATCTGTTCAATACCGGTGTCCAGTAAAAACTGTAAGGCGGCTCTTAAGCCGGCCAGGCCGGGGATATTGAAGGTACCGCTCTCATAACGTTCCGGGAGCATGTCCGGCTGCAATGATGAATGTGAATTTGCGCCGGTGCCGCCGTAAACAAGGGGGCGCAAATCAATTCCCTCACGCAGGTAAAGAAAACCCGTTCCTTGTGGGCCCAACAGGCCTTTGTGCCCCGGCGCCGCAAAGAGATCGATCTGCAACTCTTCGAGATGAATCGGTACCAGTCCGGCAGATTGGGAACCATCGACCAGAAAAACAATATCCTGCTGACGACACCAGCGTCCCAGATCCTCGATGGGCTGTACCGATCCGAACACATTCGAGACATGATTCATCACCAGCAATCGGGTCGGCGCCGACAGGCAGGCAGCTTTGATATCGGCAACCGTCACCAGCCCGGTGGAGCCGGCAGCACCAACCTTGACAACCTCAATTCCTTGATCCCGCAACCAACGTAATGGCCTGATAACGGCATTATGTTCCATGCTGGTGGTGACAACCCGGTCCCCCGGATCCAACAAACCGAACAGGGCCTGGTTAAGGCCCTGAGTTGCATTCGCGGTAAATATAAAACGCTCAGATGCGCGCACCTGAAAAAGTTCAGCCAACAATTCACGTGTTGAAAAAATTTCCCGGGCAGCAGAAAGTCCCTGTTCATGACTGCCGCGTCCGGCGCTACCGCCACGGCGTAAGGCGGAATCAACCGCTCGGTAAACCGATTCCGGTTTCGGGTGGCTGGTGGCTGCATTATCAAGATAAACAGTAGGTAGCTGTGACATGGCTCTCGTTATGCTCCAAAACGCCAGATTGTCCAAGGCCTGAAGTCAGGCTGCAGACAATACGTAATTTTTTTCCCAACGACAAGATAATCCCGCGCTTTTACTTCAATTGGAATCAATTATATTTTAACTATATAGGATTACGCCCTTGCTGAAAACCGGTAGCACAGTTGATCGCGCACCTATAGAAATCGCCAATAAAATATAACTTGAAAGCACAATATATAGTGAGTTACATTCGCGAGTTCATACATATAGTGATCAGTCAGTATTTCAATACTGTTCTACCGACTCAATCCAACAGCCGCGAAGGACCGGAACATGACCGATAATCAATGTGAAAACCCCCTCAACCTGTCCAGCAATGCCCTCACCGTTTTACATAAACGCTATTTCATCCGCGATGCCGGCGGCAAGGCCCAGGAAAATGCCGAAGAGATGTTTCGCCGTGTCGCTCGTACTATCGCCGCGGTAGAGACGGATCCCGACCAACGTGTACAATTTGAACACGACTGTTACGAGATGATGTCACAACTCGATTTTCTGCCTAACTCGCCGACCCTGATGAATGCCGGCCGCCCTCTGGGACAATTATCGGCGTGCTTCGTGCTTCCCGTCGGTGATTCGATGGAGAGTATTTTCGATGCCATCAAGCACACTGCCCTGATTCACAAAAGCGGCGGTGGTACCGGCTTCTCTTTTTCCCGCATCCGCCCGGCCAATGACGAGGTTCAGTCCACCAGCGGGGTTTCATCCGGACCTATCTCTTTTATGCAGGTCTTCGATGCCGCAACCGAAACCATCAAACAGGGCGGCACCCGCCGTGGCGCTAACATGGCAATCCTGCGTGTCGATCATCCCGACATCATGGACTTTATCATGGCCAAACGTGATCCGACGGTGCTGACCAATTTCAACATCTCGGTCGGCGTTACCGAAACCTTTATGAAGGCGGTGGAAGCAGGTGACGACTACCCGCTGATCAACCCGCGTACCGGTGAACAGGTCAAACTTCTCAACGCCACCAAGGTGTTTACCCAGATTGTCGATATGGCCTGGAACAACGGCGAACCGGGCATTGTTTTTCTCGACCGGCTCAATCGCGACAACCCCACTCCACTGGCAGGTGAAATTGAAAGCACCAACCCTTGTGGAGAGCAACCTCTGCTCCCTTACGAGTCGTGCAATCTGGGTTCGCTCAATCTTGCACGGATAGTCAACAACGAACAGATCGACTGGGATAAACTGAAAAAAACCGTGCAACTGGCAACCCGTTTTCTCGACAACGTCATTGAAGCCAATGCCTACCCGTTGCCGGAAATTGACCGAATGACCCGCGCCAACCGCAAGATCGGCCTCGGCGTCATGGGGTGGGCCGACCTGCTGATCCGGCTCAGGATACCCTATAACAGTCCGGAAGCAGTGGCCCTGGCTGAAAAAGTCATGCACTTTATCAATGACGCCGCTCACGAGCAATCAGTGCAGTTAGCGACCGAACGTGGTCCCTTCCCTAACTTTCCGGGGAGTATTTTTGACCATGCCGATGGTCGTGCCATGCGCAATGCGACCTGCACTACGATAGCGCCGACCGGGACTATTTCAATAATTGCCAACTGCTCGAGCGGCGTTGAACCTCTGTTCGCCGTTTCCTACGTGCGGCAGGTGCTGGACAACAACAAACTGATCGAAGTGCATCCGGCTTTTGCCCGGATTGCCCGCGACCGCGGTTTTTATTCAGAAGAGCTGATGCAGGAGATCGCGGAGAAAGGATCGGTACAGGATATCGAGGCAATCCCTGAAGATATTCGTAAGATCTTCGTTACCGCCCATGATATTACCCCGGTGGATCATGTCATGATGCAAGCGGCATTTCAGAAACATACCGACAATGCCGTGTCAAAAACCGTCAACTTCTGCCACAAGGCCACCCGTGAAGATGTCTCCACCGTTTACCGCCTGGCATATCAGCAAGGGTGCAAAGGAGTAACCATCTATCGCGATGGCTCACGCTCCATGCAGGTCCTTTCGGTTGCCGGCAAAGCCGAACCGAAAACCGAAGAAGACATCCCGATGGAAGTACGCAAAGGGCTGCGAAAACGGGAACGGCCACGCGCCCTGACCGGGGCCACCTACCAGATGGAAACGGGTTGCGGACCGCTCTACATAACCATTAATCAGGATGAAAGGGGACTGTTCGAACTTTTTACGACCATGGGCAAAGCCGGCGGTTGCGCAGCCTCCCAGTGTGAAGCCATCGGCCGGCTGGTGTCACTGGCCTGGCGCAGTGGCGTGCAGGCACGGCAGAGTGTCAAACAGCTGATCGGTATCACCTGTCATAAGCCCAGCGGTTTCGGCAACAATCGCATCACTTCCTGTGCCGACGCTGTTGCCAAGGCGATCCAACTGCACATGGAAGACGCTGAAGAAGCCGTAGCGACGGTCAACAATAGTGGGGGAGCCTGCCCAGATTGCGGTGGTCCGGTGGAACATGAGGGGGGGTGCTGCGTCTGCCACGCCTGCGGCTTCAGTGAATGTGCCTGACATCACATAATCACGAAGCTGAGCTGGTGACGCGCACAGCCGCAAGCCCGCCATCTACGAGGTCAACAGCACGCACCAGGCATAGTTCTCCCGGACGTGCCTGGTGCTGTTCGATCAACAAGCTCAGATAGTTCTCTGATAATCCCTTGCGTTGCCCATTGCGTCTCCCCCCTTCGACCAGCATCACCAACTCCATCCCGATAAAACGGCGGGTGTATTGCCGTAGCTTCTCTTCTCCCAGAGAGCGCAATCTCGCCGCACGTTCTTTAATCACTGCCGGAGCCACCTGGTGCGGCATGGTCGCGGCAGGCGTGCCGGGTCTGCGACTGAAAGGAAAAACATGCAGATGACTGAAGGGAAGAGCTTGCAGGAAGCTGTAAGTGCGGGAAAAATGTTCCTCGGTTTCACCGGGAAAACCACAGATCACATCCAGACCGATTGCTCCCGCGGGATGAAGCTGATACAGACGGCTAATCAGTTCGGCAAAAAAATCCGTGTCGTAATGACGATTCATGCGTCTTAAAATCTCGTCATCACCTGATTGCAGGGGAATGTGCAGATGAGGACATATCCATTCAGCCTGGGCCAGATAATCGCGCAGTTCACTGGGCAACTCCGTCGGTTCAATCGACCCCAGGCGAACACGACCACTGAATTGACATTTTTCCAGCGCCAGCAACAAGGTTAACAAACTGGTGTTGTTGCCCAGATCCTGACCGTAGCCACCGATATGAATTCCGGTCAGCACAATTTCACGATAACCGCTCATCTCCAGCCGCTCAACCTGAGCAACAACCTGCTCAATCGGCACCGAGCGGCCGGCACCGCGTGCATAGGGAATAATACAGTAGGAACAGAAGGCATCACAGCCGTTCTGAATCTGCACAAAGGCACGACTGCGCTGGGCAAATGTATGAAGGTCAAGGGGGGCACAGTTGTGGACAGCACGAATATCCGCAACTTCAATGATCGGCTGACTGCTGTCGACTGCCGGCAATCGGGTCAATAATCGCAACAGCTCTTTTTTCTCTTCATTGCCGATAACCAGCATCACACCAGGGAGCTTTTGCAACTCGCCGGGGTTGATCTGGGCGTAACAGCCGGTGACGACAATCCGCGCAGACGGGTTAAAGCGTCGCGCCCGTCGAATCAGATAACGTGACTGGGAATCACTGGCAGCGGTGACCGTGCAGGTATTGACAATGACCAGGTCGGCCCCGGCTTCGAAAGCCACCTGGTGATAACCATTTGCCGTCAACTGTTCAAGCATCGCAGCCGATTCAAACTGGTTGGTCTTGCAACCGAGGGTCATAACCGCAACCGACCTGGTCACTGAATCCACCCTCCCCCCAGCACCCGATCACCTCGGTAGAATACCGCAGCCTGTCCCGGCGTTACCCCGGACTGGGGATCCGTAAAAGTGACCTTCACGCGTCCGGCATCAAGCGGGACAAGCTGTGCCGACTGTTCCCGATGGCGGTAGCGGATACGACAGTTACAGGCAAACGGCTGTTGTGGAGGGTCGATGCTCCAGACGCACTGATCAACAATCAACTGCTGACTCAGCAGGTGCTGCTTTTCACCGACGATCACTGTCTTGTGGGCGGCATCAATACGGATTACGTAGAGGGGTTCGCTCCAGCCGATGCCCAACCCTTTACGCTGGCCGACCGTGTAACGATAGTAACCCTGATGCTGTCCCAGCACCTGACCCGACACATGCACAATCGGCCCGGCGCAATCATCGAGCTGGCGTTCTTCTTCCAAAAACCGCACATAATTACCATCCGGCACAAAACAGATATCCTGACTTTCAGCCTTTTCAGCGACGCGCAAATGAAAACGTGCGGCATGCGCCCTCACCTCCTCCTTGGTCATGCTGCCAAGGGGAAAGCGCACCCGGGCCAGCTGCTCCCGGGTCAGGGTAAACAGGAAATAACTCTGGTCCTTGTCGCCGTCAAGCCCTTTGTGCAGGGCGTAACCACCATCGCCTGTGCCAATAATCTGCGCATAGTGGCCGGTCGCCAGAAAGTCCGCTTCCAGCTCGCGCGCCTTGCGTAGCAGCAGTTCGAACTTAAGCACCTGATTGCACAGCACACAGGGGTTAGGCGTCAAGCCGGCGAGATAGTCGTTACAAAAACGATCAATGACCTGACGCTGAAATTGTCTTTCAAAATTGATGACATAAAATGGAATATCCAACTGCTCGGCAACCCGCCTGGCATCATAGACATCATCGAGAGAGCAGCAACTGCCGAAGGTCTCGTCGTGGATATCGGTGTAGTTGGAGTAATCCCATATCTGCATGGTCATACCGATGACCTCATGCCCCTGTTCTTTCAGCAGTGCGGCACTCACCGAGGAATCGACACCGCCGCTCATAGCGACTACAACGCGTTTTTTCACATCCACCTCAGACAAAAGGCCCCGGCATAAGCGGAGCCTTTTGAAAAAAATGTTAACTGTATCGACGCCAAATCAGGAATTTTTGGCCTTATAGTCTTTAATGGCTTCATGCAGTGCATCAGCGGCCAGATTGGAACAGTGCATCTTGGCCGGCGGCAGACCGTCAAGGGCCTCCGCAACGGCCTGGTTAGTCAGCACCAGGGCCTCGTCGACAGTTTTGCCGATAGCGAGCTCGGTGACCATGGAAGAAGTGGCAATCGCTGCCCCGCAACCGAATGTCTTGAATTTGACATCCTTGATGATGTTGTCTTCAACCTTGAGATAGATCTTCATGATATCGCCACAAGAGGCGTTACCAACTTCGCCCACACCATTGGCATTTTCGATTTCACCAACATTACGTGGGTTGCTGAAATGATCCATGACTTTTTCCGTGTACATCCTTATATCTCCTGACTCTTGTTGGTCTGTAATTCTGTTTGTCGTAACAGCGAAAATCCTGTTTATTTTCCTCAGGAAGCCTTATGTACCATCCGGCACTCATCACATTCCAGCGGAGTCGGTCCGTTACGCTGATAAAGGGGACTCATATCGCGTAAACGCTGAACAATGGGCGGAAGTTCGGCGAGAATATAATCAACTTCCTCCTCGGTATTTTCAGCACTGAAACTGAAACGCACACTGGAGTGAGCAAGAACAATATCTACTCCCATGGCCTGCATAACATGAGAGGGCTCCAGGGACCCGGAAGTACAGGCAGAGCCTGAGGAAGCAGCAATTCCTTTCATATCAAAAAAGAGCAGCAACGATTCCCCTTCAATAAAGTTAAAACTGACATTGAGGGTGTTGGGCAGACGCATATCCGGATCGGGATGGCCGTTAAGCTTGACATCGGGAATAGAACTGAGAATTCCCTGTTCGAGCTTATCACGCAAGTGGCGCACATAGACATAATCTTTCTGCTGATTTTTTGTCGCCAGCTCGCAGGCGACACCGAGGCCGACAATACCTGCAACATTATGGGTACCGGCGCGGCGATTACGTTCCTGGTGTCCACCATGCATGTGGCGCGTCATGCGCGTGCCACGCCGCAGGTAAACAGCCCCTACCCCTTTAGGACCGCCAATCTTGTGTCCGGACAGTACCAAAATATCAACCTGGGCCTTTTCTACGTCCACTGGAATTTTACCGATAGCCTGTACGGCGTCGGTATGAAAACGGACCTTGTGACGTCTGGCAATCTTGCCAATATCATCGACAGGGAACAGGTTGCCGGTTTCATTGTTGGCCCACATAGCCGAAATCAGAATGGTCTTGTCGGTAATCGCATCTTCGAGTTCAGCCAGATTCAGCATACCGTCAGCATTCACCGGCAGGTAGGTTACCTCAAAACCGTTTTTTTCCAGATATTCACAGGTTTCAAGCACGGCCGGATGTTCTACCGCGGTGGTAATGATATGATTGCCTTTGTGGCGTAAAGCTTCAGCCGTTCCCTTTATGGCGAAATTATCGCCTTCACTGCCGCAGGAAACAAAAATAATTTCCGCAGGAGAACAATTGAGCACCGCAGCAACCTGTTCGCGCGCCTTCTCAATGGCACCACTGACCATGCGCCCGGCCCAATGAACGCTTGATGGATTGCCGAACTGCTCACGGTAAAAGGGCAGCATCGCTTCGAGAACTTGCGGCTTGACCGCTGTTGTCGCATTATTATCCAGATAAATCTGCTTCACAAAACTCCTCCAGTGTTGCCTTTTATGTTGCGTTATAAATCACAAAGGAACTTTTTCCTTCAGGTGATAATCCAGACGCTGATGGGCATCCCGGGTCAAGTCCGCCAGGGTCATGGATGCCAGAAACTCACGAATCTGGTTACCCAACCCCTGCCATACTGACCGGGTTGCGCATTCCAGATCACAACCACAGCTGCCGTCTTGATTCATACAGGACACGGGCACCAGAATTTCCTCTACAGTATCGATGATCTGATCAACCCTGATCTGATCTGCATCACGAGCCAGCAGATAGCCACCGCCAGGGCCTCGCACGCTTTTAACAATGTTGCCTCTTCTAAGCTTGACAAAAAGCTGTTCCAGGTAATTCAGTGATATATTTTCCCGTTCAGAAATTTCTTTAATCGTCACCGGGCGCCCGCTACCGACCAGATTCAAACTCACAAGAGCACGAACAGCATACTGTGCCTTGGTTGACAGTCTCATGAAACCGTATCCTTTTCTTCTTCGCGAGCCTGATAGCGATGCAGATCAGCTTTCAACTCAACCTGTTCTTTTTTCAACGTATCAACCTGCTCTTCCAGTCGTTGGATCTGATCAAAGACACAACTGACTGCCTTGGCCACCGGGTCAGGCAATTCACCGTGCTGCAGATCGACACCTGTCCGTTTTTCGCCGGACAGAACCACCCGTCCGGGTATCCCGACAACCGTCGCCATGGGGGGTACTTCTTTTACAACGACCGAGTTTGAACCGATCTTGCTGTCGTCACCGACCTTGAAGGGGCCGAGTATTTTGGCGCCGGCGCCGATGATGACATTGTTGCCCAGGGTTGGATGCCGCTTTTCCTTGGCCCAGGAGGTCCCTCCCAGGGTGACGCCGTGATATAGAGTACAATTCTCGCCAATCTCGGCGGTTTCACCAATAACGACCCCCATACCGTGATCGATAAAAAATCCGGGACCTATTTTTGCGCCGGGGTGGATTTCGATACCGGTCAGGAACCGGCCGACATGAGACATAAAACGCCCCAAAAAGGTACGATTCTTGCTCCACAGCCAATGTGAAAGACGGTAAAAGAGCATCGCGTGAAAACCCGGGTAGCAGAATATCACCTCAAAAATACTGCGTACCGCCGGATCACGATCAAAAACAGCCCTGATATCATCTTTTAATAAAGCGAACATGATCGACCTCCGAAAAACAGCAATAAAAAGGACGATGACAGCAACCATTAACCCGAGCATCATCCTTTCAAAGCACTATCATACCTGACTGTTTCTGTCAATTTCTTTTCAAGAGAAACGGTCAGGTATATGAACCGGTCGCACAGCTGTCTGCTCAATTAAAAAATGACCCTGTTTATTTCTGAAATCATCAGGTTTTACACCTGAATACTGTAGTTAGTGGTCGACAGTGAAGAAAAAATCCCCTATAGTTAATTCCGCAAATTTACGGATTTCATTGTGCCTTAAAATTCTTATTCAACATGACGAAGGAGAGAGAAATGGCGGAATTTACTTATCAGGAGCCCATGCCATTGGGAGCGGACACAACCAAATACTACAAAATTGAAGATTCTGAACAGTATGTCAGTGTCACCGATTTCGAAGGCAAGGAAGTGATCAAGGTCGATCCGGAGGCGCTGAAGGTTTTATCCAACACCGCCATGCGCGATGTTTCTTTCCTGCTGCGACCGGAACACAATGAGCAGGTCGCCAAAATCCTGAGTGACCCTGAAGCCAGTACCAATGATCGCGGGGTGGCCATGGCGTTCCTGCGTAATGCGGAGATTTCCGCCATGTTTGAACTGCCGACCTGTCAGGATACCGGTACTGCTACCGTCGTTGCCAAAAAAGGGCAACAGGTATGGACCGGTTGCAATGATGCTGAAAAAATTTCCGAAGGCGTCTTCAAAACCTACACGGAAGAAAACCTGCGTTACAGTCAGACCGTCGCGCTGGACATGTACAAAGAAAAAAATACCGGCACCAATCTACCGGCACAGATCGACATCTACGCCACTGATGGCGATGCCTACAAGTTCCTGTTTATGGCCAAAGGCGGTGGTTCTGCCAACAAAACGATGCTGTTTCAGGAAACCAAGGCATTGCTCAACCCGGATTCACTCTACAACTTCCTCGTCCAGAAGATGAAAACCATCGGCACCGCCGCCTGCCCTCCTTATCATCTGGCTTTTGTTGTCGGCGGCACCTCAGCTGATGCCTGCATGAAGACGGTCAAACTGGCAACGGCCCGCTACCTCGATGATCTGCCCACGTCCGGCAATGATTACGGCCAGGCCTTCCGCGATATCGAGCTTGAGGAAAAGCTCCTCAAGGCCGCCCAGGATCTTGGCATCGGAGCCCAGTTCGGCGGCAAGTACTTCGCCCATGATGTGCGGGTTATCCGTCTGCCGCGCCATGGCGCTTCCTGCCCGGTCGGCATGGCGGTTTCCTGTTCTGCTGATCGCAACATTAAAGCCAAAATCACCCGCGACGGTCTTTTTGTCGAGGAGATGGATCGTAACCCCGGCCGCCTGATTCCCGAACAATATCGCGGCAAGCACAGTCAAGGTACCCGCATCGACCTGAACCGGCCGATGCCGGAAATTCTTGCCGATCTTTCCAAGCTCGAAGTTGGAGCCCCCCTGCTTCTTGATGGGACAATCGTTGTAGGTCGGGACATTGCCCATTCAAAGTTTAAGGAAATTCTTGATAGTGGCAACCCCCTGCCCGATTATTTGAAGCAGCATCCGATCTATTATGCCGGACCGGCGAAAACGCCGTCCGGGAAAGCTTCAGGCTCTTTCGGCCCAACCACCGCCGGGCGCATGGACAGCTATGTTGATCTGCTGCAAAGCCACGGTGGCTCGATGATCATGATTGCCAAAGGCAACCGCAGCCAGCAGGTAACCGATGCCTGTGCCAGACATGGCGGTTTTTATCTTGGTTCCATCGGTGGTCCGGCCGCCGTTCTGGCCGAAGAGAACATCAAAAAAGTCGAGTGTATCGACTTCCCTGAACTGGGGATGGAAGCCGTATGGAAAATTGATGTCATTGATTTTCCTGCCTTTATCCTCGTTGACGACAAGGGCAACGACTTTTTCAAGAAACTCGGTCTGTAATTTTAGGATGCGTTGCAACACAGCACAAAAGCCCCGGCGTCAAGTCGGGGCTTTTGTCTTTTAACTCTGGTGGCGCTATAGTGACACTGACATTTCTCATTCTGCTGCATCGATAGTGATGGCCAATCAATGAAAAAAACGATCATTTCGATTTACGAACAACTGGTTCTGCATCACCCCCTGGTCACGTTGACTCTGCTGCTGGCATTGATTGCATCCGTGGGCTTTTTTGCCAAAGATTTCCATCTTGATGCCTCAGCAGATTCTCTTATGCTCGAAAACGATAAAGACCTGCGTTATTTCCGCCAGATCAACGCCCGTTACGGCACCAGCGAGTTTTTAATTATCAGCTATTCGCCTGAAGGGCCGTTGCTGGCTCCGGAAACCCTTGACGATATCCGCTCCCTACGTGATCGCCTGGTGGAAATGGATCGCGTGACCCGGGTCATGAGTATTCTTGATGCGCCCTTAATTGACAGCCCCCGGGTCACCTTCAGAGAACTGAATCGTGACGTTCGAACCATAGAAACACCGGGTATCGACAAGGAGCTGGCTTTTGAGGAATTCACCAGCGGCCCGATCTATCGCAACCTTCTGGTCAGCCCTGATGGACGCACCACCGCACTGCAAGTGATGCTGGCGGAAAATGAGGAACTTTTGTCGCTCCAGCGCCGGCGTAATGAATTACGCGAAAAACGTGATGATGGTCTGCTCACTGCCGCTGAACAGGAGCAGCTACACGACGTTACCGCGCGCTACGATCAGGCAAGCCGCAAACATACGGAACAGCAGGCCGGTGACATCGCCCTGATCCGTGACATTATGGATGAGCATCGTACCCGGGCCGACCTTTTTTTGGGCGGGGTTCCGATGATTGTAGTCGACATGATCGACTTTATTCGTAATGATCTGGTCAAGTTCGGCATTGGAGTTCTGATCTTTGTTGTTGCCATGCTGATCCTGATTTTCAGACGCATTCAATGGATCCTGTTACCGATGACCTGCTGTTTTCTGGCCGTCTTTTTCATGTTCGGCTTTCTCGGACTGATCGGTTGGAAAGTAACGGTCGTTTCATCCAATTTCACCTCTTTACTGCTGATCATTACCCTCTCTCTATGTGTCCACCTTATTGTCCGCTACAATGAGCTGCTGGCGGAACAGCCCCGGGCCGGGCATTTACTACTGATCAGAGAAACCATCCGCACCAAGGCGTTGCCGAGCATCTTCACCGCCCTGACAACGATAGCAGCTTTCGCTTCATTACTGGTCAGTGACATTCGTCCGATTATCGATTTCGGCTGGATGATGGCGATCGGGATCAGCTTTGCTCTGGTCATCAGCCTGATTCTTTTTCCCGCCGGCCTGGTTCTGCTGAAAAAACCCGAACCTTTCGTTCCCCGGCTCGACATCACCGGCATTATCACGCGCGGCTGCGGGCGCTTGGTGGAACACCACGGGCGCGCAACGCTGGCGGCCTTTGCCTTGATAACACTCATCAGTATTTACGGAATTACCCAACTGACGGTTGAAAACCGTTTTATTGACTACTTCAAACCCACGACTGAGATCTATCAGGGAATGGCGTTGATTGATCGTCAGCTTGGTGGCACAACCCCTCTTGATGTCATTCTTGATGCCGATCCTGCCTTTTTTGACGCTCAGGAACAGAACACGGCTTTTGCAGATGACGACCCTTTCGCCGATGATTTTTTTGCTGATGATGCGGTCGATGCCGGCATTTCGGGCAGCAGTTACTGGTATAACAGTTACCGCGTCGATGAAATCCATGCGATCCACAGCTACCTTGACGATCTGCCGGCAACCGGCAAAGTGCTGTCCATGTCGACAACCTTCACCTTGATGGAGCACGTCAATGAAGGCAACCCGCTCGACAACATATCCCTGTCCGTCATCCACCGCATGTTGCCGGAAGTCATAGAAGAAACCCTTTTTGATCCCTATATGGCGGACGACGGCAATCAGATCCGCTTTAATCTGCGAATTATCGACTCGGATCCGGACCTTCAGCGTAATGCGCTGCTGGGTAAAATCAAACGGGATCTGGTTGACATGTTTGACCTTAAGCCGGAGCAGGTCAACCTGACAGGGATGTTTGTGCTCTACAACAATGTTCTCCAGAGCCTGTTCAGTTCCCAGATCATGACCATCGGCGTTGTTTTTCTGGTTATTGTACTGATGTTTCTCATTCAGTTCCGGTCGCTGCGACTGGCCCTTATTGCCATTGTCCCCAACCTCATCTCAGCGGCTGCCGTTCTTGGCCTGATGGGACTGGTAGCGATCCCCCTGGACATCATGACTATCACCATTGCTGCGATCACCATTGGCATCGCTGTCGACGACACCATCCACTATGTCCACCGTTACAATGAAGAGCTGCGCGTTGACAACAATGCCCTGGCGGCAATCAAACGCACCCACGACAGTGTCGGACGGGCTATGTACTATACCTCTATCACCATCATCACCGGATTCTCCATTCTGGCCCTGTCCAATTTTAACCCGACGATCTATTTTGGACTCTTTACCGGCCTGGCCATGTTCGTCGCCATGTTCGCCAACCTGACCCTGCTGGCATTACTGCTGTTGATGTGGCAACCACGTCAGCAGCCGAGCTAAAAAAGACTGGCTTCTGCTTTCTGGACAGGTTACTCTGCTTGGTTTTGACGTTAAAAATACAATTTTTTTTAGAATAGGAATAACATGAGCAGCAACGACCAGCCTTCATTCAACGAACTGGCTTTAGCGCCGGCCATCATTAAAATCATCGACGAAGTCGGCTATGAGTCACCGACACCGATTCAGGCACAAAGTATTCCACCATTGCTGGAAGGTCGTGATCTTCTCGGTCAGGCCCAGACAGGCACCGGCAAAACGGCGGCCTTCTCCTTGCCGTTGTTGACCCGATTGCAGCCGGGATTGAAGTATCCGCAGTTACTGGTGCTGACCCCCACCAGAGAACTGGCCTTGCAGGTGGCCGAGGCGATGCAGACCTATGCCCGTTATCTGCCGGGCTTTCAGGTACTGCCGGTATACGGCGGACAGAACATGACCCAGCAACTGCGCCAGTTACAGCGCGGTGTTCAGGTTGTCGTTGGCACCCCGGGACGCATCAAGGATCACCTCAATCGTGGGACCCTGAAGCTGGACCGGATCAGTTCTGTTGTCATTGACGAAGCTGATGAAATGCTGAAGATGGGATTTATTGATGACGTTGAGGAAATTCTCTCTCACGCGCCGCAACAGCGACAGACCGCCCTCTTTTCAGCCACCATGCCACAGGAAGTGCTGAAGGTAGCCCGCCGCCACCTCCAGCAACCGGTCGAAATCCGGATCAAAAGCAAAACCTCCACCGTTGAGCAGATCTCACAGCGCTATTGGCAGGTCAAAGGATTGCACAAACTTGATGCCCTCACCCGCATTCTTGAGGCGGAAGAGATTGACGGCATGATCATCTTCGTACGCACCAAGATCGCCACCCTGGAACTGGCCGAAAAGCTCGAAGCACGCGGCTTTTCCAGTGCCCCCCTCAATGGTGACATGACCCAGGCCCTGCGGGAAAAAACTATTGAACGGCTCAAGGAAGGCAGCCTTGATATCGTTGTTGCTACCGATGTGGCTGCCCGGGGTCTCGACGTCAAGCGCATCAGTCACGTTGTCAATTACGATATTCCCTATGACACCGAAGCCTATATTCACCGGATCGGCCGTACCGGTCGGGCCGGACGCGAAGGCAAAGCGATTCTTTTCGTTGCGCCCCGTGAAAAAAGAATGCTGGCAGCGATTGAACGGGCAACCCGGCAACCGATCAAGGCCATGGCCCTGCCGAGCCGCAAGGAAATCACGTCCCGGCGCGTCGGGCTTTTCAAGGAGCAGATCAATACGGCCCTTGAATCTCAGGACCTTGAGTTTTTCGAGGAATTGATCGATGAATTTCAGTCGGATTACGATATCGGTCATCGCCGGATCGCTGCTGCCCTGGCTTTTCTGTTACAGAAAGAACGCCCCTTGCAGATGGCTGACAGCCCCGCCGACAGTCTCCCGTCAGGGCAGGACATTCCAGACCGGGCACCTGTTCGGCGGCAAGCAGAACAAGCAACTACATATCGACTTGAAATCGGCCGCAGCCATGGTATTGAACCGGGTAATATAGTTGGTGCGTTAAGCAATGAAGGCCGTATCGACAGCCGCCTGATCGGCAGAATCAATATTTTTCAGCACTTCAGCCTTATCGATCTGCTTACTCCCCTTGAACCAGCGCAACTGAAACAGATCAGGGATATCAGAATCAATAATCACCCGCTACTGATCAGCCTCGATACCAGGGGTTCGAACCGTCAGGAGGTTCAGCAAAAAAGCAACCGTGCTAAACGTCTTTCCGGTAAAGGTCGCAGTGTACCAGCCAAAAAAAACAGCTCACGGGGCAGGAACACCAAACGCACCTGATCATCTCATAAGCCACCTATTGCTCTTTGACAAGAGTCATTCAACCGCACTGGCCACCCTAGCGACCATCCAGGCTTGTGAGGGAAGTGCTTCTGCGCTATTGTCGCTGACAGGCGTAGCGGGGGGGGGTATCTGTTGTAACATTGCGTAGTGGATATTAACGACAAGATGAATCAGTCATCAGACAGTGCAAGTATCCTCAGCCGAATCGAAGAGATACTCAAACACATGCTGTTGCTCAGCAAGCATTTAAGTCTGTACGACGAGGAGAATACCGTCGTCCAGACAGCTACCGAGCAACTGTTAAACAGCTTGAAGGCTGCCCATAACAATGACCTGCCCGTTCAGGTTACCGTAGCCAGAAATAATTTCATGGTACTGGGTGAACCTCTGCACAGCAGAAACCAGATGTTCCATAAATACGCCTACCGTATGTTTCAACACGGCATCACCTCAATCACCTTGACCTCCGAATTAACGATTCCCTCCCTGTACAGCTTTCTGCGTATCCTGTTGGCCAGCCCTGCCGACACCTGGAAACAGGGCGGTATCATCAACCTGCTTGAGAACCGGCAGGTTACCGGTGTTATTCTTACCCAGATGTCCAGGGATGACTTTCTCCTGGTCAATGGCAAGCATCCGGAAAAAAAAGTGTCGCAAGCCGGAGAAGAAAAGTTCTGGGATCGTTTTGCTCGTTCCCTCTTATCCCCGCTGACGGACGACAAGGATGAAGAAACTGTTGCGGATGTGCGTGACCCGGTCGCCCTTGCCCGGCAAATCAGTCTCGCTTTGACCGGTAAAGCCGAAGAAGAGCAGGTCCAGTTCAATAAAGCTCTTATACGCTGCATTAATACGAGCCGGATCCACCAGCCAAAATCTGAACGCCTGGAAATTCTTGTCAGGCTGGCTGAGCTGATCAATCATCTTGATGATGCGCCGGGTCGGAGACTTATCAAAGAGTTGTGCGCGCTGCCGGTCCCGGCCGATTTTGCAAAAGATCTGTTTGACCACCTGTCAAACAAGGTCATCCTCAGCGCCTTTGACGAGGCCGCTGCCGGCGACAACTATACGTCTCCCATGATGCTGTCGCTGATCAGAACACTGGCCGACTCCCGCGACATCGTACCCAAGCAGCGGCTTAACAGCATGACAAACGACAGTAATTTCGGCCGAAAAAGCCGTGATATACTGAGCCACAGCAATCTGGCCGAACACGTACCAGACCGTTACCAGCGTGCCCTGATGAAGGTTCTTGATGATAAGCAGACACCGGAACCACTGACCGTAGAATTGCAGAAGCTTAAAAGCTCGCTGGAAGATTTCCACATTGAAGCACAAGTATCGCAGTTATCGCTCTACATACTGCAACAGGGCGCAGACAAGGAACAGATAGGGACCCTCTACCGGCAAATTATCAGATCGATGCAATTCTTTATTGATACCTGCGATTACAGAAAACTCCTGTCTCTTTGTCAATCATGTTTTGACGTCAACGCCGCGCTAGAAGCGGAACAGCTGATCGCTATGATGCCTCAATCCATGCTTGAAAAAGTCGTTGCAGAGACATCACATGTCAACAAAGACGATAAGGGGCTTATCGGGGAAATTATTGATCTGATCGGTACCCCTTTTATTAAACCCTTGCTCAAATTAACCACCGTGGAAAAAGATCGCTCCAACCGATTTTTTTATTTGAACAGTTTGAAAAAATTAGGAAACAACGTCATCGATGAAGCCGTCTCATATCTGCATGACAACCATTGGTTTGTCGCCCGCAATATGCTCCTGCTCCTTGGTGAACTTGAGGCCAGAGAACAACTGCCGAAAATCAGACCGTTGCTCAATCACGGTCACAGTAAAGTACGTCAGGAAGCCCTTAAAACCTGCCTTCTTCTCGATGATTTCCAATCAATCAGACAGATCAAAGCAAGCCTCTCGGCCACTGACCGGCAGGAAGTACTGAATGCGATTGTCTTGAGCAAACTGGTGAAAAACCCGGAAATCAACAATAAACTGATTGCCATGCTGGAACGGAAGTCATTGTTCAAGATTGATCTGGAAATGAAAAAAGCCCTGGTTCAATCCCTGGCGGAGAATACCCATCCAGCCGCCCTGAAAGCGTTTTCAAATATTCTTAACGGTCGCCACTTTTTCAAGCAGCAGGCCTATCAGGAGCTCAAGATTGATATTATCAGGGCCCTTGCAAAGTACCCGCCCCAACAGGCGAATCCGCTATTATTGCAGCAACAGCAAAAAGGCAACGCCGAAGCGGTCAGTCTGGCCAGGCAGATTCTGAATCGGAACAATGCGGAGGGCACTTCATGAAATCAGCCATAGACCGCCGTGCAATAGATGACATGTTAAGGCTGATATCCACAGCTCTGGCGACGGCAAAACTCTACTCGATTGATCATGAGCAGGTCAAATTACAGCTCCCCCGCATCCATAACTGCCTGTCCGGATTGCTCAATCAGCAGCAGGAATTGACATTTATGGTGGTTAAAAACGAGTTGCTGTTTGATGGCACTCCTTTGCAGCAATCGCTGCAAAGTGAGCGTATTGCCCGTTCACTCAACCAGCGAAACATCAGTTTTTTCAGCTTTTTTCAAGGCTTGGGGGCCACTGAGGTACAACTGTTTATCGAGGTTATCAGCGGTCATCAGCACACGCATCTTCTTGATTCAGGCGCGCCGCATATCAACTATGGTGAAGTGGATGTCAAGGAAGATCCGGACAGCCCTCTGGCCATTACCCGCTTTGCTGACCTGAGCCGCGAAGAGATCAACAGTATCGAGAGCCTCTATCATAAAATCGGCAACAAAGACAACATTGAGATGAACCAGGTTGCCGCCATCATCGCCGGTTTTGTCACTGCCTTCCAACAGGAGTGCAACCCGCTGCTGGCCCTGGTTCCACTCAAGACAGAAGATGACTATACCTTCACCCACTCTATCAATGTTGCCATCCTGAATATCGCCCAGGCCCAATCTCTCGGCCTGAGCAACGACCTGCTTCATGACGTCGGCGTAGCCGGGATGCTGCATGATGCCGGAAAGATTTTTGTCGACAAGGAAATCATCCGTCATCCGGAACAACTGACAGATGAGCAGTGGCGCGAAATGAAAAAACACCCCATGCGCGGGGCCCAGTATCTCATGGGTCAGGAAGGAATCCCCCAGCTCGCCATCCTGACCGCATTTGAACATCACATGCGCTACGACAGGCAAGGTTACCCTGCCCCGCCGCCCGGGTGGCAACTAAATATCTGCAGTCAGATAACGATGGTGTCTGATACCTTCGACGCCCTGAGAACGCGCCGGACCTACAAGGAACCCTGGGATTTTCCAGAAATATGCGGACTGATGACGAAGCTCGCCGGCAAACAGCTCAATCCTCATCTGACCCTGAATTTTCTCAAATTACTGAAAGATTCAGGTGATGAAATTATCGATAACGGTTTGGAGCTTTCCGCAGAAGCGCCCCCTCGCAGCGCAGAAGACCTGAGCAGACGGCATGTATGCGAATAAGGTTTACGGATACAACAGCTGCTCAATAACACGCGATCAGCATGGACCGGTTCACAGCACAAGGCGTTAACCTTCTGCCGACTCTGCGATGAGAGTTTCCCGACCACCGATCCATACCTTGACCTCTCTGAGCCAGGTTAAATCTTCTGCACGTTGTTTCAGCGTTTGCTGGAACTCGGCAATGTCACTCGCGGAGAAATCTTCGGCCGCATAGAACAGATCGACATCGATCCCCAGGTCAATATAATGAAGCACGGTGTAGTGGGGCCGTTCGAACAGTGGCTCATCACTCCAGCGGTGATTCAGCTGCTCAATTGCATCAGGCCGCAACGGCAACCGGCGGTCATCCTCCGTCACATCAACATGCTCATCACATTCGGGATCAATATGAAAGGTCACATCAGAAATATGTTCAAATTGATTGCGCAGTAAACGCGCAACCCAGGCACCAACCTCGTGACCTTCGGAAACACTGATATGAGGATCGACCTGAAGGTGAATATCCAGCAGGACCCGGTTACCCATGCGCCGACTGCGCAGATCATGGATATCTCTGACTCCGGGAATACTCATGGCGACAGTCCGAATGCTGCTGATCTGGTCTTCAGGTAAGGCGGTATCCACCAGTTCCTTGAGACTGTCCCAGATCAGCTTGAAGCCGACCCGCGCCACCATCAGCGCAACAAAAACTGCCGCCGCCTGATCCATCCAGCTTATCCCCAGCAACGCTCCCCCGACAGCGACAAAAACGACGATGGATGAGAGCGAATCAGTACGATGATGCCAGGCATTACCTTCGAGCAACCGGGAATCAATCTGCCTGGCAATGCGCAGGGTATAATGATAAATCCATTCCTTGCTGGCAATAGAGGCGAGGGCAACAAGCAGAACAATGGCACCCGGTGTCACCAGTTCACGGGGTGTCAGCAGACGCATCAGGCTGTCCCAGACCAGGGCACCGGCCACAGCAATCAGCAGGGCCCCGAGGATGAGCGTCGCCAGGGTTTCGTAGCGATCATGACCGTAAGGATGATCTTTATCCGGCTCCTGACGACCATAATGACTCGCCACCAGCACCAGAACATCACTGAACATGTCAGACAGGGAATGAATGCCGTCGGCAATCAGCGCGTAAGAGTTGGCCACAAAACCAACGAACAGCTTAACCATACCATTAATGGCATTGACGATCAGACCAACCAGAGTCACATTGCGCGCGGCACGCGCCTGCTGGTCAAGGGATTGGGGCACAGGCGTATTCATCGGCTCTATTTATTCCGGAATAAAACTGGTATGACTGTCAATCCTGGCCAGCGTTGCAGTCAACAGCTTGATGGCCCATTCCAGATCGGTCAGATCCAGCACTTCAACCGGAGTATGCATGTAACGTAAGGGGATACCCACAAGCGCCGTAGCTACGCCGCCACGTGAGAGTTGCATCACATTGGCATCGGTGCCGGTAGCGCGAGGCACCCCGATGATCTGTACCGGAATATTTTCAGCTGTTGCCGTTTCGACCAGCAGGGTGAACAGTACCGGATTAATATTGGCGCCACGGGCAAGAACCGGGCCCTTACCCAGTTCCACTCGACCGATGCCATTCTGCTCTACGTCGGGGCAATCGGTAGCGTGGGTTACCTCCACAACAATACCAACATCAGGGTTAACCCCATAGGTACTGGTAGTGGCGCCGCGCAGTCCGACTTCTTCCTGCACCGTTGAAGCGCAATACAGGTCAGCAGCAATCCCACCACGGCGCTGAACCTCTTTCATCACCTCAGTAACAACAAAAGCCCCCATCTTGTCATCAAAGGCACGCGCGGTAACCCGTCGCCCCTGCAACGGCTGCATACCGACCGCAAAAGTTACCGGATCACCGATACGGATTTTTTCTTCCACCGCTGTGCGAGAGGCACAGCCGATATCGATATACTGTTGTTTGATCTTGATCACTGTATCCCGATCTTTGCTGTCGATCAGATGAATCGCTTTTTTGCCAACAACACCGGTGACATCCCCCCGGTCGCTATGGATGGTTACCCGCTGTCCCGGTGACAGATGAGGATCAACACCGCCGATAGCCGCAAAATAGATAAAACCCTGATCATCAATAAACTGAACCATTAGGCCAATTTCATCACAATGGCCGGCAAGCATCACGGTTGGTCCGCCCTTACCCTTCAGTGCAGCAATCAGATTGCCCATGATATCGGTGTGCAGGGTGTCAGCAACAGGCTCAAGCTGCTGACGAATCAGTTTTTGTACCGGTTGCTCAAATCCCGACGGGCTCGGGGTTTCAACCAGTTGCTTAAGAAAGGTGATATTATCAAGACTGTCCATAGCTTACCCCTTGGCGCGCGCAACCAGAGCGCGGGAATTCCCCTGGGCCTGTTCAAACTGCTCGGCAGTCATGGCCGCACCTAAGGCAATGCGCAGCATCTGTTCGGCAGAAACCAGGTCACCTGGGCCGTGGGCATCATTATTGACGACCAGAGGTGCGCCATACTGTCCGGCGAGCTTCGCAACATGGCCATTGGTAAGAGAGTGCCCCTTGCGTGTGGTAATTTCCAGACAGACACCCATTTCCGCAGCAAGTTGCACCTCCTCGGGGGTAATCAGCCCCGGGTGGGAAAGAATATCGACACCGGCCTTGATCGCCGCCAGGTTGGTTCCCGGCATCACCGGCTCCACGATGGTCTCACCATGCACGACCACCAGCTCGGCACCATGATCGCGGGCAAGTTTAGCCGCATCGGCGATCGCCGGCGGCGCCACGTGGGTCAGCTCTACACCGGCCAGCACCTGCATCTGGTTCGCTTCGCCAAGCTCATTGACAACATCAACAAGATTAGCCAGCAGCCAGCCGATATTACTTTTGTCGGCATGATCGGTAATGGCCATCGCGCGGTAGCCGGCCACGGCAGCCCGACGCACCAACTCTGCCGGTACCAGTTCACCATCACTGAAAAAGGTATGGGTATGAAGATCTATCATCGTCGTATTCCTGTCTTCAGAAGTTATTCCGGGTTT
>JAWLDI010000019.1:0-26518 GCA_041686715.1 Pelovirga sp. | reverse complement strand
GCTGGACTGACTGTCAGATATTAACATGAAGAAATATTTGCTGCCGATAACGCTACTACTTATCTTCTTTGCCTCCCCCTTATCGGCAGCAACCTTCACCGACGCGGTCGGGCGTGAGGTTGTTCTGGACGAACCACCGCGGCGCATTATTTCGCTGGTGCCGAGTGTGACGGAGATTCTTTTTGCCCTGGGGGCAGAAGAACAACTGGTTGCGGTTACTGACGCCTGTACCTACCCTGAAGCCGCAACATCCCTGCCGAATGTCGGTCAATATGCTGACCCGAGCCTGGAGCAGATTCTGCTACAGCGCCCCGACCTGGTCTTTGCCGCCGCCGATATGAACCGACCGGATCAGGTCAAGCGCCTGGAATCTTTGAACATACCGGTTTTCGTTGTCTATCCGAATACGGTCAGGGAAACCCTCGACACCATTCTCGCCATCGGTCAGGTTACCGGGCATACCGACGCCGCTGAAGACTTAGTTGACGATTTCTCCGAGCGCCTGCGACATATTGAACAACAGCTTCAACATCGCCCGCGGGTAACGGCTCTGGTCTGTGTTATGCTGCAACCACTGGTGGTGGCCGGGCCCGACACCATCGTCGGCGACATTCTGCGCTATGCCGGCGCCGTCAATCCGGTTCCGGCGAGCAACAACAATTATCCGACCTGGAATATGGAAGCGCTGTTACACACCGATCCCGAAGTCATTATTGTTTCCGCCCATCCTGGGCAACCGGCACCGGCAGCAGTGTTCGATCAATGGCCGCAATTGCAAGCGGTGCGCGAACAACGTATTATCGAAACCGTCGCCGACTGGATTCACCGCCCCGGCCCGCGCATGATTCTCGGGATCGAAGCATTGGCCAAAGCCCTGCACCCGGATATTGATGTTGAGCACTGATCACCCTTCTTTTTCGCGCCGCTTCAGCCAGCTTGCCCTGTTGCTGTCACTGCCCCTGGCCTTCTATATCAGCCTGAGCTCCGGCAGCTTTGGCCTCTCCTTCAATGAACTGACCGCATTGCTTCTTTCGGGACCGGGGGAGACCACCGAACAGGTGATCCTCTGGCAGATCCGCCTGCCCCGAGCGCTGCTGGCCGGGCTGGTCGGAGCGGCATTGAGCCTGGCCGGAGCCACTTTTCAGGCGACCCTGCGCAATCCCCTGGCTGACCCCTATCTGCTTGGTGTTTCCGGTGGCGCCGCATTGGGAGCCGTAGCCGCCCTGACGGCAGGAGTCAATGCGTCCCTGCTGGTACCGATAGCCGCTTTCTGTGGTGCCCTGGGCACTTTGTTGCTGGTTTATCTGATCGCCCGTGCTCACAACTGCTCCCCCCATACCCTGATTCTCTCCGGCGTAATGATCGGCAGTCTCGCCGGCGCCTTGCTGCTTTTTCTCTTGTGGCAGGCACCAACGGAAGCCGCGCGCCAGGCCATCTTCTGGATGGCCGGAAACCTCTCTCTGGCTCATCCGGGAGCCTTGCAATGGAGCTGGGCATGGATCGGCTGCGGCTTGGTGTTGCTGTGGCTGTATGCTCCCCACCTTGACCTGATGACCCAGGGTGAAGAAACGGCCGCTAACCTGGGAATTCATGTCGGGCGTACGCGCTTCATTCTCTTTGCTATCGCCGGTGGACTCACCGCTGCAGCAGTGGCGCTGGCGGGCATGATCGGCTTTGTCGGGCTGGTGATCCCCCACATCTGTCGCCTGCTCTGGGGACCCGGCCATCGTCTGCTGCTGCCTCATGCCGCACTGCTCGGCAGCAGTTTTCTGATGGTTGCCGATGCCATCGCCCGCAGTGTTTACGCTCCGGCGGAAATTCCTGTCGGTGTCGTTACCGCGCTGCTCGGAGCACCTTTTTTCCTCTATCTGTTGCAACGCAAGCGGGGGGAAATATGATTCAGGTCAGCGAACTGTGTTTTGCTTTCGAGCGCACACCGATTTTCAACGGGCTTGACCTGCAGGTTGCACAGGGTGAAATCCTTTCCATTATCGGTCCCAACGGCTGCGGCAAATCAACCCTGCTGCGCCTGTTGCGTGGCCATCTGTACCCACAGTCGGGTGAAATCAGCTGGAATCAGACTCCCCTGGCACAGCTGTCATCCCGCCATCTGGCCCGCCAGGTGGCCGTGGTTCCACAGACGACCCACGTTGACTTCCCTTTTACCGTCCTTGAAATGGTGGCCATGGGGCGCTACCCCCACCGCCAGGGGTTATTTACTTTCTCCAGTGGCGATGATGATAAAGCGATTCAGGAGGCGCTGGCCCTGACCGATGTGGTGGAGCTGGCCGAGCGTCAGGTCACCCAGCTCAGCGGTGGTGAATTGCAACGGGTTCTGCTTGCCCGCGCCCTGGCACAAAACACGCCGGTCCTTTTTCTCGATGAGGCAACCAGCCATCTCGACATTGATCACCGTCTTGAACTCGCTGAGCTGCTGGTGCGCCTCAACCGTGAGCAGCACAAAACCATAATCCAGGTCAGCCATGATCTTGACCTCGCCGCCGCGATTTCCCACCGAATTCTGATGCTCTCAAGTCATGGCGAGATTGTTGCTCTGGACAGCCCCGAGCAGGTGATGACGTCAGCCAATCTGCATCGGCTGTTCCGTGTCGATCTGCGGGTCGAAACCAACCCCTATACCGGCACCCCGCAGATCACGCCGCTCATCAACACCAGAACCCGGCAACTGCCGCACCTGAAGATCCATTTATTCTGTGGAGGCGGCAGCGGCCGGATCCTGCTGCGGCGATTCCATCTGGCCCAGGTGGATCTGAGCGTTGGCCCCCTGAACCGGGGCGATTCCGATCACACAACCGCGATGGCCTTAAGTATTCCCACCATTGAAGAACTGCCTTTTCGTCCTTATTCCGCAACCGCTCTGGAAAAATCCCGTGAGCAGATAATGGCGGCCGATATCTGCGTAGTCGCTACAAACTGGTGGGGAGAAGGAAATCTGCGCTGCCTGGATCTGGCATTGGATGCTCAAGCATTGAATAAAACTATCTACTTAATTAATCCCCGGCCAAAAAATGACTTTACCGACAGGCGTGCCTGGGACAAAATCGAACAGCTGCAACAGCGGGGCGCTGTCTGCCTGCGCAATAAAGATCATCTCTTTGAATATCTTGAATCCGACGATTAAAAGTGTTCCGGGTGGCGAAAGGAAAGCTCGAATCGTCCGAGAAAGTTTTCCAGCAGACGGTAGGTGATTCCCCAGAGGGGGCGGTCACTCCACTCAGACAAGTCGATCACCGGATGACGGCGGCCGGCACCGCGATAGTGAAAGTCGTGCAGGCGATTACGTGCCGGATCCAGCAGGGTACGAAAGGGGACCCAGAACAGATCAACCACCTCACCATTGAGGCGAAAGGCTACCTCATCTTCAAGCTGATAGACAAAACAGGCGATGTGAATTGACAGATAGGCCCCGGCCAGGTCATCGCTGCGGCCGAGGTAATGCTGCGGTGAAAGCTCCAGACCAATTTCCTCGTAGGTTTCCCGTTCGGCAGCCGCCTGTGAACTCCTGTCGGTCGGATCAACGCCTCCCCCCGGAAAAGCCAGATCTCCCGACCAGGGGTCCAGCTCATGCTCGGCCCGCCGGATCAACAGAACTTCTGTTTCTCCGGCCTGCTCACGCAGAAGCATGGCCACTGCGGCGCGACGGAAATCCTGCTGGGTCAGCAACTGCGGTTGACGGGCTGCAAGCCCTTTTCTAATCTGTTCCAGGTCAATCATAGCGATAATCAAGCGCGGGAAACGAACCGGCAATCACGTGTATCTATCTTGATTTTTTCCCCCGCTTCCAGATAGCCGGGCACTTGAACGCTGATACCGGTTTCCAGAATCGCCTCCTTGGTTTGCGCTGTCGCAGTCGCATTACGGATGGCCGGCGCCGTTTCCGCCACCAGCAATTCTACGACCTGCGGCACATCGATCGTCACCACCTGATCGTTATAGACACCAAGGGTCACTTCAGCCCCTTCAAGCAGGTAGCCCCGAATATCTTCATAGAGATCCCCGCCCAGCTCATACTGCTCAAAATTTTCACTGTCCATGAACACGCCGTGATCATCAGCAGCAGCATACAGAAACTGCCCCTTACGGCGGGAAAAGTCGGCCTCATCAAAACGATCGCCGGACTTGAACGATCCATTTAATACCTGGCCTGTCAACAGGTTGCGATATTTGGTTTTGACCAGGGTATTGCCGCCGCGTGCTGTCGGCGACTGAAAACTGACATCCACCACCAGGCAGGGGGCAGCATCCTGCTGAAAAATCACCCCACGACGAAAATCACTTGCTTCGATCATAAATTCGGATACTCCTTGAAAAGAAATGACGCCGGACAAAAAATACTTTTATTATTTCACCTATCGGTATGGAGCACGGACGGGGTCAAGGCCTCCATGAAAGGGGCGTCTGTCGCCATGGACGGCGACAGTCGAACGGCCATGGCCGGCGCAAAGTATCCCTTTGCAAGGGAGCGCCAATCCCGCGCTTAAGCGCTACCCCTCCTCAACCTCCGGCAGCAGCGATTGGCTTTTACGATACGCCGTTCCCTGAAACTGGGCGATCAATTGCCCCTGCTCATCATGAATATCAACCTGGTACACCCCAAGGCGCCGATTGCAGGAAACCTCCCGGGCTGTAGCAACGAGAGTACCGCCAACAGCTGCATTGATAAAGGCCATGCTGGTATTGATTGCCAGGGCCAGTTGCCCGCGACTGTTGACGGCGGCGGCAAAAACAAAATCAGCCAGGGCAAACAGGGCGCCGCCATGGACGGTATTGGCGCCATTAAAATGAAACGGCTGGACCGCCATTTTTGCTGTGGCCGCGCCGGGCTTTACCTCGAGCAGGTCAAAACCACAATGCCGAGCAAAATGATCGTTGGCGCGAAAAAAATCAAGATATTCCTGCACTGTCAACCCCACAAATTGTCGGAAAACTTTTTTGCCATGGGGCGCGGGTTATGCAGATGCTCTGCCTCATTGGCTTTGGCACCACACTTGCCACAGACAACCGTCGGTTTACTGGAACGGCGATCCATCTCTTCTATCAACCCCTTGGCCTTGAGTTCACACATTTTCAGTTGAGCCAATTCATCTTCCATAAAAACTCCTGTTGAGGTTTTTAGTCCTGTAAAAAATAAAATCATAGCCGGACTGTGAGGTACAGTGCAAATCGAACATGGGGATCAGCGTAAAAGGTGATCAGACGGAAGGTTTCTTGCGTGGGACTTTGCGAAAAACCCCATCGCTGCCGCGACGATATTGTGGTTTTTCCCTTTCCAGGGCACGGTGGTAAAAAAAATTAAAGGAAGGTGTCTTATTCGGCTTGGCAGACGCTGAACGAGACGGCTGTGGAGCCGCCGGAGCCTCTTCGGGAGCAAAAATAGCTTCAAGCAGTGAGTTGACAAAGCGACTGAATTTTTGTGCCGGATCAAAGGTTGAGGAGGCCCTGGCAGGTTCAGCAGCTGCTTTGCGCGGACGACGTCCGGCCAGTTCCTGATCGTAGCGTGTCCGCCGTTCCGGGTCGGACAGTACCCGATAGGCATTATTCACCTGACGAAAGAGCTCGGCGGCGGCCTCAGATCCGTGGTTGGTATCCGGATGACAGCGCTTGGCGAGACTGCGGAAGGCACTTCTGATCCGATGCTGATCCGCATCCGGTGGAACCCCAAGCAATCGGTAATAATCTAGTGCCATAAAGAGCGCCCTGAAGCCTGTACCATGAATGATAGTTGCCGACAAGCTCGCATAAACCGGTCGTCCTTGTTCTTGTCGGCATAATCAAGGTGAAAGTTTATATCATTCATTTCCCCTCACCCTGTCCCTTTCCCGCAAGAAAAAGAGATGATTTGATCGCCGCAAGGCTGCTGATAAGCTTGTTTTTTTCAGCCCGTTGCAAAGCTCACGGTGACATCCTGACGATGCTCAGGGTCAATAGTCCAGAGAGTACATGGCTGGAACCTGAACACCTTGGCAACAAACACATCAGGAAACTGATGCAAGCGGGTGTTGTAGATAGTTACTGAGGCATTATAAAGCTCGCGTCGATCGGCAATCTGATCCTCGATCTCAGTAATGCGATAGCTGAGCTGACGAAAACCGGCATCGGCCTTGAGATCGGGGTAGCGTTCTACCACCATAAACAGGGATTTCAGGGTATCGGTCAGCATATTCTGCGCCTGTAGTTGTTCTTCGTCGGTCCGCGCTGAGTTGATCATCGACCGTGCCTTGACAACAGCTTCGAGGGTTCTCTGCTCGTGCTGCATATAGCCTTCACAGACCTTGATCAGCTTGGGCAGTTCATCATAACGCTGCTTTAACAGCACGTCGATATTGCTCCAGTCCTGACTGATTGTATTCTTCAGGGCAATAAAGCCGTTGTAGATGACGATGGTATAAACGATCGTTCCCAGCAACAGCAACAGCAGTATTCCCAACGTTATCCAACCGATCATTGTCGAGCTCCTTTTTAAGCGTCCGGGGCGGGGAAATCCCGTCCCTGCATTTCAATTTTTCATTGCGACAGCAATACTATAACACCACCCAGTAGTTGATCAGTAAATAGATGGAGACTCCGGTCAACATGGTACTTAACAATAGCAAGCCAACGGCTTTATTGCGATAGGTTCCAGTCAAATGGGTTTCAGAGTGGGTTTCAGCAATAATCAGCGGGCGCCCTTTTTGCCGGCCGATGACAATATGTTCCTCCTGGCGACGACGGCGCTGATTATGTTGTGACATCCGTTCATGCAGCACGTCTTTTTCCATCTGAGAGCGGGCTGCATCCCATTCATCAACACTGATTGTACCATCACCGTCAAGGTCGAATTTTTCAAGCCGTTGCTTATCACTTTTGAGTTGGCGCACTGCCCGTTGTACCTGCTGCCTCACCGTTTCACCCTGTTCCTGCCTGACCGCGGCAAAACCGAGAACATACAACAAGGTCCCTTCGACAATAGTCTCCTCACGCCATTTTTCTGAACGGTCGCTATCAAAACGGGTCAACCCGATCTGACCGGGAAACCCTTCCTGTCGTGTCCCGGCACGGATCCGTCCGCGAGCCGGATTAATTTCAACCCGGCCGGTCTTGTCTTCAACAAAAAATGACACATTTTCACTAGCCGTAACACTGATCACCCGCCAACGATCGTTCTTGTCCTTACGATACCGGGTTAGACGATAAAATACACAGGGGGTGTGGGACATGGGTGCTACCAGTGCGTATTTGCGAGTTGCCCGCCCCTTGATCTCAACCATTCCCATGGCAACGGAACGAATACGGCTGGTAGCAGTATTTTCGATCTTGCGCTTGATGCGCAGATGGTAAAATCCGCACCAGAAACAGACAACCGCAAGAATCGCGGGAACAGCCCCGGAAGCCACACTGTGATAAGCCATCTGGTCGATCAGATCGCTACGATCAGCCAACAGAAGAACAACGAAACCGAGGAAAACAGCGGCAAACACAGTCGCCGACCAGATTCGCCGCTGCGACCAGCCGGTCGCAGCGGCGGGGGGGGGCGGAGACGGCAGCGTCGCTGCCGATTCTTGCTGCTGCCCTGTCGCTTTTTTATCGGCGGCGGGCCGGGTTCCTTCACCTTTCAGGGCAGCAGCTATTTCTTCATTCAAGGGAAGCCGCGTTTTTTCCTCTTCGCTCAACTCCCCCGCGGCCAGCAGTGGTGTCGTCAGCAGCAAGCCCGGCAACCCGGGGTCAACGGCCTCTCCAGTATCCTTATCGGTCGCCCTCGGCAACGACCCCTGCCGCCACAGCGCGGCCATCAACCAGCCGTAACGGGTCAGACAATTGAGGTTATGTTTCAGTGCCTCCTGGTCATTTTTATCAGCACGGCGCAATTGACACCCCGGCAGCATCGCCAGGCCCAGGTCAGTATGAAGCTGGAAAGCAGCGGCACCCTCTTTCATCAAGGTAAGCATCGCCTCGAGATTTTTACGACTGCTCAGGGTGGCATCGTTCCCCAGCCCCTGGGGATTAAAGCGGCCGGGAAAGACCCGTACTGCAGCGGTTATTTTTTTATCTTCATCAAGCTGGTAAAAATCCAGCACCGGCTGCCCCTGCAGAATCATGGTAACAATCTGCTGCTGATCTTCATGGCGAACGGCAGCCCTCCCACGGTAAGCATTACTGGCCAGCATTCTTCCCATCAGCTTCTCGGCCAGTTTTCCTGATATGTCGGCCAACACCGCCAGGACGGTCCCTCCCCCGGGGAAAGTCACCGGCTGTTTGCGACAGGCGAATGTGACACTTTTTTTTGAGGCTTCCAGTCCGTAAATGCGCTGGGGAGCGAAAGATATTTTTTCAGGAGGAATCAGCCAATGAACACAACCAGCTTCAGTCAGGGTTGCCGAAACCTCTTCCATCTTATCACGGGGGCCCTGGACAAGGCGGGCCAGACTCCGACCCAGCAGGCGTTGCCGGGTCTGGAAGATATCGAGCTGGTGACGGTCAAGCAACAGGCGCAGAAAATCATCGAACCGCTCCGGCGGTTGCAGGTATTGCTGAACAACAATAAGAAAAATATCTGCCGACATACCATCAAGCCCTATTATTAGATTAATTTTAAATTATAACCCTATAAGCATCAGCACAACAAGCATTAATAAGCCAGGCGATAAAAAGTCCGTCATCTTCGAGTACTTTTACCGGGCAGCGACGCTGTGACAGCTGCACACTTCTGACCTCCCACCGGTGCGGCAGTAATGATCATGCCCAATTTGCAACCGATTATTCGGCGCAGCCTCAGATCAGCGCGGTATCCAATTGGAAATATCTTAACAAACTGTTACTATGCGAAAAATCGCATAAAAAATATAGGCGCCATCAACCGTACCGGGGGGCTATTGCATGAAATGTTGGCTGAAGGGGTCCATTGGCAGGAATCTTGCCCTGCTGCTGATAGCGGCACTGATTCCGGCTTTTTGTATTCAGGTCTTTACCGGGGTAGAACAGCGTCAAAACGCCATTAAAAGAGGCGAAAAAGATGTACAGCTTCTCACCCGCAGCATGGTCCAGATCCAGCAGGACCTTGTTAATACCAGCCGCAGCATCCTGTCGACCCTGGCCCTGTTGCCGGAAATCCGCGCCTACGACCTTGGCAACAGTGAAAAGATCTTCAGTGCTTTGATCGCGCAGAATCCTGAATTCCAGAACTTTACCCTCACCGCCCTTGATGGCACGGTGCTGACTTCCGGCCTTCCTTATAATCAGATCAACCTTGCTGATCGTAAACATTTTCGCCAGGCGGTTGAAGATAATCGCTTCGCCGTCGGTGAATTTATCATTTCGCGGGTTGGCGCAGCCGAGCCGGCCCTGGCTTTTGCATACCCGGTCCGCCAAACTGACGGCAAGGTCCAGAGCGTGCTGACCGCCGCGGTCAATCTCTCCCGTTTTTCCGCTTTGCAGAACGTTCCCCAGCTATCGGAAAAATCCTTTATTGCCGTTACAGACCATCAGGGTATCCGCCTTTTTTATCAGCCCAGCCGCCCCGATACCAACCCGATCGGCCAACCGATAGCAACAGAAGCCTGGAATAAAGCCCTGGCTGCAGTGGAAACAAAAATATTCAAAAGCCGTGGGTCCGATGGAACCTACCGGGTCGTCGCGTTTGAACCCATCCGGTTAAACCAGGAAGACACTCCTTATGCTTACGTGTGGGCAGGTATTCCCGAAATCGAGATTCTCCAATCCGCCAACTTGATTCTGGCTCGCAACCTGCTCCTGTTGATCGGCGCCATGCTGGCTGCCCTGTTTCTGGCCTGGCGTATTGGCCGCAAAACCCTGGTCAAACCGATACAAAACCTTGCCAACTTCAGCCGTGATCTGGCAACAGGAATTCTCCCCGATCGCCCCCGGATTGGCGTTGCACCAACAGAAATCAGGAAGCTGACAGACACCTTTTACGACATGGCAACAACCTTAGAAACCAATCGAAAAACCTTGAGCGATAATGAAGCGCGCTTCCGGTTGATCATGGACAGCCTTGATGCCTTGGTTTATGTCGCCGACATGCAGAGTTACGAACTACTTTTTATTAACCGCTACGGCAAGAAAAAATTTGGTGATGTGACCGGTCAGATCTGCTGGCAGGCAATTCAATCGGAGCAATCGGAACCCTGCCCCTTCTGCACCAATCATTTACTGGTTGACGCGCAAGGCCGACCGACCGGAATCCATACCTGGGAATTTCACAACACCAGAAATCAGCGTTGGTACTATATCATTGATCGTGCCATCAGCTGGATCGACGGACGAATCGTCCGCCTTGAAATAGCTACTGATATCACCGACAAAAAAGAAGCCGAGCGGGCCCTGGCGGCGGAAAAAGAACAGCTTGCCGTCACCCTCGACAGTATTGGTGATGCGGTCATTACCACGGACACCGCCGGCCATGTGGCACTACTGAATCCGATTGCTGAAAACCTGACCGGCTGGAGCGTAAAAGAAGCCAGGGGTCGCCACCTCGATGACGTATTCAATATTGTCAATGAGCTGACCGGCGAGCCTTGTGAAAATCCGGTAAAAAAAGTACTCGCTTCCGGACAGATTGTCGGCCTCGCTAATCACACCGCACTGCTATCCCGCGATGGGCAGAAATACAGCATCGCCGACAGTGGTGCGCCTATTGTTACCAGCAACGGCGAAACCATTGGCGTGGTCCTGGTGTTCCGCGATATCAGCGATCACTATCGCCTCGAAAGAGAGCTGGAAAAAGCCCGCAAAATCGAGTCCCTCGGTCTGTTGGCCGGTGGCATTGCCCATGATTTCAACAATATGCTTTCCGCTATTCTCGGCAATATCGACCTGTCCCTGCTCGACTCCAATCTGGAAGAAAAAACCCGCAAGCGCCTTGATGATGCGCTTAAAGCCTCACAGCGGGCACGCGATCTGACCAGGCAACTGCTCACTTTTGCCAAGGGCGGCCAACCGATCAGGCAGACCGCCGATTTATCTGAAATTATCAAAGACTCTACCGACTTTATTCTGCACGGCAGCGAGATCAAGTGCCATTACCGGTTTGCCGACAACCTGTATCTGGTCGATATTGACAAAAACCAGATCAGTCAGGTCATCCAGAACCTGATCATTAATGCCGTACAGGCGATGCCCGGTGGAGGAACCATCGAGGTTTCCTGCTCCAATGTGGCTGGGGATGATATCGCCACGCTACCGCTCGAACCTGACAGGCACTATGTCTGTTTGCAGGTTACCGATCAGGGAAAAGGGATTTCACCCGATATTCTCGACAAGGTTTTTGATCCTTACTTTTCCACCAAATCTCAGGGCAGCGGTCTGGGACTCTCTATTGTTCACTCGATCGTTACCAAGCATGACGGCCATATCCAGGTTGATTCAACACCTAAAGAAGGAACCACATTCAGTATCTATCTGCCGACGGCATCAAAAAGTTCGAACTCAGCAGCAAAAACAGCTGGTCAACGAATGGGTGAGCAGCTCAAAGGAACAGTACTGGTGATGGATGATGAGGAAGCCGTGCGACAAACCATCTGCCTGATGCTCGAAGAGTTTGATCTGAAACCGGTCGCGGCCGCTGACGGAGCAGAGGCCGTTCGTCTCTATCAGGAGCATTTCGACAGAGGAACCCCCATCAGCCTGTCCATTCTCGACCTGACCGTGCCCGGCGGCAAGGGGGGGAAAGAGGCGGCAGAGGAGATTCTTGCTCTGGATCCCGGTGCCCGGATTGTTGTTTCAAGTGGTTATTCCCAGGATCCGATCATGGCCAGATACAAAGATTTCGGTTTCTACGCAGTACTGGCAAAACCCTTCGACCTGGATGAACTTGGCAACGTCCTCAATATAGCTTGAACTCGCTCAGTCACAAAGACCCGATAAAACGCTCCAGGGTGGAGAAATACTCGCGCGCGTTAATAAACATGATGTCGTTGTGGTTACCATAGGGGAAAATCTTCAGCTCCCTGGGCCCGCTTGCCCACTGGTAAAGCTTTTCGGCATGTTGCGCGCTCACCAGACCATCGTTACGGGTATGCATAATCAACACCGGACCGGAATAAGTAGCCAGCTTGCGCTGTTGATCAAGGCAGGCCGCAACGACGGAATCAAATTCCGGCAGATCAACGCCCAGTTCCTGCGGGTGAACCCGCAACAGCAGGCGTTCGCGCACATCGGCGATGCCACTTTCTATCACCAGACCGGCAACCTGCGGGAAGAGGCGGACGGCCTCAAGTGCAAAAATGGCCCCGACACTGCGACCGAAGATGATCAGCTCTGCTGCCGGGCGTCTAAGCGCAGTAATGGTGGCACTCACATCTTCCAGCATCTGACCCAATTGGGGGGTTCCGGTTGATGAACCATAACCACGATACTCGGCAAGAAAACAATTGCACCCGGCCTGGGCGATAGATTCAACAAATCCATCCAGCCAGTCAGCAACAATCTCGCCATTGCCATGAAAATGCACCAGGGTTTTGGCGTGCGGATCAACTTCATGGTAATAGCATGCGAGCTGCGCCCCTTCGACATCAATCATAAAAGGATCGCTCAACCGCCCTCGACGGGGGAAAAAATAGCGTTGCGAGATTAACGGATGGTTAAGCAGCTCATTCATGTATACCCCCTGGATTAAGCCTGAAGCAACAGGCTGTCGCAGCCAACAGTTTTTTGTTATGATCCCGACACAATAAACACCCTGTTAACAGTATCTCAATCAGACAGCGCCGTCGTCAATGAAGCCATCATTTACTCTGCCTGATATCCTCGACCTTGAATTTTTGTTCAAGCGCGATGAACCACACCTTGAACAAGGCAATGATACCGAGCTGCGTCAACGTGACCGGGATATTTATCTTGCTACAGGACTCGTTCCGACTGCTGAACCGGCCACCCGCGAGCTGGCCGACCATTGGCTTGCCGCCCGCCGTCAGGAATATCAGCGGCAACAGGTTCCTCTGCCGGGGCAGATCTGGCAGGAGACGACCACCTTCAGTGCTGTTCTGTTCTTTCTGCTCAGCCTGCTGATTGGTGTCGGTATGGCGGCATCTTTTCTTCGTTATGACGGCACCACGCCGGTCAATGTCTCCGGTTTTTTTGCCATCTTCATCCTCGTGCAACTGCTGCTGGTCATACTCAACCTTGGACTTTTCGCTTATCGTTTGCTGCACCGGGGTAAAGCTCCAAGGTCCGTTCTCTATGCCTCGCTCAGCCGCGGCCTGGCCGGACTCTTTACCGCTGTTTTCAAACGTTCACAAAAACACCTGCCTGCCAACCGGCGACTTGACCTGCAGGCGGTAGCAGGAAGCTTGCAACAGCTTCGACATCTCTACGGCAATCTGCTGTTATGGCCGGCCTTTATCCTGCTGCAGATTGGCGGCATCGGCTTTAATCTGGGGATTGTATTGACACTGCTGGCCAAGGTCAGTTTTACCGATATAGCCTTCGGCTGGCAGTCAACCCTGCCCTTAACCGATACCTTTCTTGCCGAACTGGTGCGCTTTATTGCCCTGCCCTGGTCATGGTTGCTCCATCAAGAATGGGCCTATCCTACCCTTGACCAGATTATCGGCAGCAAAATTGTTCTGATCGACGGCCACTGGCGCCTGACCCGTGAAGGTCTTACCTCCTGGTGGCCATTTCTACTCTGTGGTCTTCTGACCTACGGTCTTCTGCCGCGCCTGCTGCTTGCCGGCTGGGGTCGTTATCAACTCAATGTCAAACTTTCCCGACTCTCCTTCGACAGTGCCGCTTATCAACAATTGCGCAGGCGCATGCTGACTCCGGTCATACAAACCAAAGGCGGGGAACAGACAGCATCCCCGGCAGCACGAGCCGGCACCTCCGCCACCAGTCACCAACCCGAGACGGTTGAACTGAAAGGGAAAGGACGTCTGATCCTGATTCCTGATGAACTCTGGGACCTCTGCCCCAGCGAGGCCCTTTTATCCCACCTGAACAGCCTTGACAACAACAGCCCACTGCTACCGATCCGTTATGGTTCTATCGGGCAATCCGGGCCGGACCTTCTGAATCAGGTCATCAGTATTCTCAAAAAGAAGGATCTCGCCGGTATTATTGTGCTTCAGGAAGCCTGGCAACCGCCGATCCGTGAAATTGTCACTCTGCTGGACCAGTTGCGCCGCATCATCGGCACAACATCACCCCTTGCGATCGCCCTGATCGGCAAACCCTCCGGGGACAATCCCCTGACCCCGGTGCAGCCAGGGGACCTTAGCGTCTGGCTGAAAACAACCAGGACCCTGGCCGATCCTTACCTTGACGTTTTTCCCCTGGTGAGGTCCTGATGCCTGCCGCCACCCCCGTATTTGCCATTATCGGCCACCCAAACGAGGGGAAATCCTCCGTCCTTTCGACCCTGGCGGAAGATGACAGCGTCCGTGTCAGCCCCACACCCGGCGAGACCACCGAAGTCCAGAGCTTCCCGGTGATAATCGATGGGCAGGAAATCATTCGTTTTGTCGACACACCGGGATTTCAGAATCCCCGCCAGACACTCATCTGGATGCAGGCCTACGACGGGCCCGCCGCACAACTGCTGTCATCGTTCATAGCAGCCCACCACAATGATCCCGACTTTCATGACGAATGCAGCCTGTTAACACCGGTGGATCAAGGGGCCGGGATCATTTTTGTCGTTGACGGATCGCGACCGGTGCGTAATACCGACAAAACTGAAATGGAAATTCTGCGCCTGACCGGCGCCCCGCGCCTGGCGGTGATTAACAGTAAAGAGAATGACAGCAGTTATCTCAACAGCTGGCATGCTGAATTTCGCAAGCACTTCAATGCCATCCGGATATTTAATTCGTGTCGTGCCACTTATATCCAGCGGATTGAATTACTTGAAAGCCTCAAAGCGATTGACCAGCATCTGGAGCCGGTTCTGAAAAAGGTCATCACCACCTTTGAGGCCGACTGGCAGGCACGTCAGCAACGTACCGCCGACCTCATTGTAGAGCTGCTACGCAGTGTCCTTGACTATCGCACTACGGCAACCTGTGGAGAACACAACGATGAAAAGCAGGTCAAAGCAAAACTGGTTCGCGACTACATGAACTTCGTCAGTAGTCGCGAAGAACAGACTCGCAAAGCAATTCGAACCCTTTACAAACACAATATTTTTGACCTTGATCTGCCGCCCCATTCCATTCTTCAGGAGGATCTGTTCAGTGAAAGAACCTGGGAATTTCTGGGCCTGAGCGACAGACAGCTGGTCGTTGCCGGTGCTGTCAGTGGTGCCGCTATTGGTGTCGGCATTGATCTGGCGGCTGGAGGTGTCAGTTTTGGTGTTTTCTCGGCACTGGGAGGACTTATTGGCGCTACCGGAACACTGTTTAAGGGGAAAGATCTGGTGGATAATTTTGAGTTGCTGGGGATGAAGTTCGGTGGTGAACAGGTCCAGGTCGGCCCGGCTGCTAATATTCAACTGCTCTTTATTCTTGTCGATCGCTGCTTGCTGTTCTACTCCCATGTGATCAACTGGGCCCACGGGCGGCGCGACTACGATCAAAACCTTCTGCTCAAAGAACAGGATGGCGATAAAAAGGGCTTTACCAGCAACTGGAGCAGCGACGATCGCAAGGTCTGCAGCCAGTTTTTTCACGCTCTACACAAACAGGATAGCGAAGGACTGGAAAAAACCAGTAAACGTCTTTATGAGATAATCGTTCGGCAGCTGCAACAGCTGTCTAAAGAATAAGCAAAAAACGGCTTCCTGATGCAAGGAACGACACGGAAATTATAACCTTTAGAACAGTACAATTCATTCACAATGGGGGTGACGTTACCAATTTGAGCTCTCTATGATTTTGTTTGTGAGTTTCTTGCTTTCCGTGGACAAAGGCCTTTTACGCTAAAGGTCAACCACTGTGGCGCATCTGCTGATAGGTAGCAAGGGCCCGTTGCCGCGACCATTTCAACTCTACCAGCGGCAGCGGGTAATCCCGCCCCAGAACGATACCGAGCCGCTCCAGCACCGCAGCTGGAGCGGTCCAGGGAGCATGCAGGTATTTATCTGGCAGTTCTGCAATTTCAGGCACATAGCGCCGGACATAGTCGCCGTGGGGGTCAAACTTTTGCCCCTGTAACACCGGATTGAAGATTCGGAAATAGGGAGCGGCATCGGCGCCGCAACCGGCAACCCACTGCCAGCTTGCACTGTTACTGGCCAGGTCGGCATCCACCAGACAGTCCCAGAACCAGTTTTCTCCCTGTTGCCAGGGCAGCAACTGATTTTTTACCAGGAATGACCCCACCACCATTCGCACCCGATTGTGCATGAAGCCGGTCTCCCAGAGTTCGCGCATTCCCGCGTCAACCAGCGGATAGCCGGTCATCCCCTGCTGCCAGAGCTTGAGCCCCCGGGCGTCGTGCACCCAGGAAAAGCGCTCAAATTCTTCGCGTAAAGGGTGATCCGGCAGGTGTGGCGTATGATAAAGCTGATAATAGGAAAATTCGCGCCAGGCTAATTCACTCAAAAAGTGATCCAGGTCATCATGCGGAACCTTTTCAGTTGCAGCAGTAGTCGAGAGTGTCTGCCGTATCTGATGAGGAGAAATTTCACCAAAATGCAGATGGGGTGACAACCTGGAGGTCTGCTCCAGGGCTGGGAAGTCGCGCGCCTGACGGTAACCGTCAAGGCCATCGGCGACAAATTCGTTGAGGCGTTGCCGGGCTCCTGCCTCCCCCGGCTGCCAGTATTGTTCCAGTTTTTTATACCAGCCGGCGCTCGGTAGCAGCCCGAATTCATCCAGAGAGCAGGAACCGGATATGTTGGCTGATGAATAAAAACGCTGTAGCGGCCTGGATTCAACGGGTGGCCTGGGAGTATTGCCACCAAGGCAACCCTTGCGATAATAGGGCGTAAACACTTTATAAGGAGTACCGTCAGCCTTGAGAATCTCCCAGGGCTCCCATAGCAGCGACGCATTAAAGCTTTTTACCTCAATCCCGCTCCGGTTCAAATCTTCCTTAATCCGGCGGTCACGTGCTGTCCGCCATGGCTCATAACAACGATTCCAGAAAACTCGTTGCGCACCGACTGCGCGGACCAGGTGCTGCAGAATATCGCCGGCATTGCCGGAAAAAAAGCGCAGCTGCCCCTCTAACTGCTGCCCCAGTTGCTGCAACGAACGGTGCAGCCACCAACGGCCGGCTGCACCGTTCCGCCAGTTGCCCGACTGCTCATCGTCAAGAATGTATACGGGTAAGACAGCACCTTGTTGCACTGCCGCCACTAAAGCTGGATTATCGTCAAGACGTAGATCCTGACGAAACCAGACAATCACAGGAGGATCACTCATTCCAATACCCCGTACAAGCCGGCACTATGGGCTGCTGATAAAGATGTTGACATTCAATTTATTGAATATTACGATATTTATATTGCAGGGAATAACAAAACCAATCAGCCAAGGGGGTCCAACCATGTCCGATGTATCCATTTACCGCAACAGCTCAGCGAAACCTTTTGATGTTCTGGTTGACGATCTGAAAAAAGCTGTCATCGCTTCCGGTTTCACTGTCCACCACCTGGACAAGTCCGACCTGGTGGCATTTTACCGTGATCAGGGCATCAGCATGCCGGACAATTATCGGCACGCCATGATCCAGATGTGCAAGCCGGAAAATTCAGGCAGATCAGTGCCCGCCAACCCGGAACGCAGCGTTTTCGTGCAAAAGTTTTTTTCAGTCTACAGCAAGGGGGATAAAACAGAAATCCGTTTTTTGATCTATTCGCCGGAACTGATTGTCAATCTGCTGGAAGAGGTAGAGACGGAAGGGCCGTCCAACAAGGACTTTGCCCAGAATATGACAAACGCTTTCGGAGCAATGAAAAAGATTGCCGATTCGGTGGTCTGAGAAGATCTTTTAATAAACAGTTTAACCTCCACCGGGCCGGGAAGAAGTCCGGCCCGGTGGGGTTAATAATGCTGTTACATAGCAGCTTTACGTGCTTCGGCAAGCCACTCGTCCCACTGTGAGCGGTTATTTTCTATCCACTCCTGGGCGTGACGTTCGACATCACGTTGAGTATTTTCACCTTCGTTCATCTTGGTATTCTGCTCGTTGATATCAATTAGCGGCAGATTGAAAAGCTCGAAGAATTTTTCAGCTGCCGGATTGTCAGCCAGAAACTTCTTATTGGCAACAACCTGGATATCACTGACCACAAAACCGGCCTTCAATGGATCGGTGACAGCACCCTCAACACCACTGACGGTCATCCGATCGACACCAGACATCTGGGCTTCACGGGGTTTAATTTCGGGCACGTTGATCCACATGACATCTTCACCCGGCTTCAACTTGAAAATCGTCCAGTTTGGTGCCCAGGTATAAAAGAAGATCGGCTTTCCGGCCTGATAACGGGCCAGGGTATCTGCCATACTGGCAGAATAACCGGCTTTGATCGGATTGATGTGATCGTCCAGATCGTAGACGTCAAAATGGTGGGTAATAACCTGCTCACATCCCCATCCCGGAGGGCAGGCTGTCAGGTCTGCTTTACCATCGCCATTGTCATCAAAGGCTTTCTTTACTTCAGGGCGCTTGAAATCATCCAGGGATTTGATGTCGTACTGCTCTACGTGCTCTTTCGAAACAAGGTAACCCTGCAGACCACCAGCCTTGGCAACGTAGCCGACAATCTCGACATTTTGCTCCCATCCCGCCGGCATTTGACCGACATGATTGGGAAACCAGCCGTTAGTCCAGTAGTCAACATCACCCAGAAAAACCGACTGATAAAACAGGGGATTTGTCAATTCCGTTGGTTCTTCGACATTATAGCCAAGCTCAGTGAGACCGGACCGAACCAAGGCTTCCTGAAAGTAACCGGTATCCCAGGTTGCTCGTGCAGGCTTCACTTTGACACCCTGACCCGGCTTATCCGATGCCGCAAATACCGGCGCCGCAAGCAGCGTTATCATCAATAACATCAACAATTTTTTCATTCTTCTCTCCTTTTTGATTTGAGTGAAAGGGTTTTATTTTTTCGCCAACCCCTGAGTTATCCTGTCCAGAACCATAGCCAGCAGGACGATGGCAAGACCGCCAATAGATGCCAGACCGATCTGCAGTGAATTCAGTCCCTGCACAACCGGGTTGCCGAGACCGCCGGCGCCGATCAATGCCGCGATAACAACCATCGACAAGGCCATCATCAGGGTCTGATTCAGTCCGGCCATAATCGACGGCATCGCCAGAGGGATCTGCACCTTGCGTAAAACCTGACCGGTGGTGGCACCAAAGGCCAGTGACGCCTCGATAAGTTCCGGATGAACCTGGCGGATTCCGAGACTGGTCAGGCGGATAATCGGCGGCAATGCGAAGACAATGGTTGCCAGAATTCCGGAAACCGTGCCGATACTGAACAGCATGACCACCGGGACTAGATAAACGAATGGCGGGATAGTCTGCATGGCGTCAAGACAGGGGCGTAAAAATGATTGAAACTTGTCACTGCGACCGGACATAATGCCCAGGGGAATACCGATCAGGGCGCAGAAGAAAACCGAGCTGACAACCATGGAGATGGTGATCATGGTCTCGCTCCACATACCCAGATAGCCGACCAAAAAAAACGACAAGACCGTGAAAATCGCTATTCCCCTACCGGCAAACCGCCAGGCGGCAACAGTAAACAACAGAATAACAACGATCGGAGGCAGCGTTGTAAACACCCACTCAAGCCCTTGCAGACTCCATTCGATAGGCACCTTGATTGCTTGAAACACATCACGATGATTGATGACCAGCCAGTTGACAAAAGACTGAACCCAGCTGTCCAGAGGAATCAACTGTTCTTCAAATGTAAAAAATTTCATTGCTTAGACCTCTTCCTTTTCCAACTGATCAACATCCGGCATTTCTTCCGACGGGTTGCGATGCAGGGTTTTCAAAAACAGATTCTTGGAAATAGCGCCGAGATACCTGCCGTCTTCATCAACAATCGGCAAGGGTGACGGGTGCGCAGCAACATCCGGAAGAATATCCTGCATGGAAGCATCGCTTCGAGCTGGAGTGACCTCTTTGATATAGATATCGGTAAGGCGCTGTTCGCGGTCAGTTTGATCAATCAGCTCGCGCAGACCGTCGGCCGACACAAGCCCGAGATACTTGTGGTCGGTATCAATCACATAACCATATTCGCGGTCGTGCTTGATCAGACGCTGTAATGCCGCACGGGGGTTTTTCCCGTCAGTCGCAATGATGGTGACCTGGGTATCACTGGCGATATCGCCGGCGGTGAGAATATTGGTCGGGTCAACGCCACGGAAAAAAGCACGAACATAATCATCAGCCGGATTCTGCAAAATTTCTTCAGGCGTGCCGACCTGCACCACACGACCGCCTTCCATAATGGCAATCCGATCACCAATCCGCATCGCCTCGTCCAGATCATGGGAGATAAAGACCACTGTTCTTTTGACCTTGGCCTGCAACTTGAGCAGCTCATCCTGCATTTCGGTACGGATCAGCGGATCAAGAGCGGAGAAAGCCTCATCCATCAACAAAATATCCGGATCAACAGCCAGCCCCCGGGCGAGGCCGACACGTTGCTGCATACCACCGGATAATTCCTTGGGATAGGATTGGGCATAAGGAGCCAGGCCGACCTGATCAAGAGCCTTGAGGGCACGGTCTTCACGGGCCTGCTTGTCAACGCCATCGAGTTCGAGGCCAAAAGCGGCGTTCTGCAAAACCGTTAAGTGCGGCATCAGGGCAAATGACTGGAAGACCATGCTCATTTTTTTACGGCGCATTTTGACCAGTTGATCGTCATTCATGGCGGTAATGTCCTCGCCATCAATAAATACCTGACCTGCAGTCGGTTCTATCAGACGGTTCAACATCCGCACCATCGTTGATTTACCGGAACCGGACAGCCCCATGATGACAAAGATTTCACCGGGGCGGATATCAAAGCCGGCAGATTGAACGCCGACGGTAGCCCCGGTTTTTTCATGGATTTCCTCCTTGTCGCGCCCTTCCTCAAGCATTTTCATGGCCTGCTTGATGTTGTCGCCAAAGACCTTGTATAAATTTTTAACACTGATTTTAATGTCCTGATCCATCTGCACTCCTGTCATAAAAATACACATACAGCGTTCAGACTCTTTTTGGGGGGCATAAAGAGACTGATCAAAAAAAACCTGACAACACAGGGATATCTTTTCGAGGAAAAATAAACAAACAGCAAGGACCCGAAAAAAGAGATCACTGCATGCCAGAGGTGAGTTACTTTTTTTATATTCAGACAGAGCAACCCGCGACCCGAATTGACCGACCGGCCAAAACAGATGCTGCTCTTTACGTGGAATGAAAATCCTCGGATGACTACGCGGGGCAACATCCTTAATGATTCTCTCGCGGGACCAGACTGAAACGTCCTGACAGGACGCTGCCTAAGTCTTTCAATACTACACAAGACCTTCACTAAAATCAAATGCAGGGCCATTTTTTATTTATGACGACCCTGTACGAAAAGCAGCAACAGGTGACCGGTCTGTTTCCGGATCAAAATCAATGATTCTTCCGGCGATGTGGTCGCAGGTAATCAAGCAGTGGTCCCTTGGGAACAATGCCGGTCGGATTGATCTGCTTGTGACTGCCATAATAGTGGCTTTTGATCTCGTCGAAATCGACAGTTGCAGCCACACCAGGCTGCTGATAAAGATCACGCAGATAACCGGAGAGGTTACTGTAATCTTCAATTCGTTGTCGGTTGACTTTGAAATGACCAACGTATACAGCATCGAAGCGCACCAGCGTGGTAAAAAGTCGCCAGTCTGCTTCAGTAATCTGATTTCCGACCAGATAACGTCTGTCACCGAGCAGCTCTTCCAGGGTGTCAAGAGTGCTGAACAGTTGATCGTAGGCAGCTTCGTAGGCTTTTTTGGTCGTAGCAAAACCGGCGCGGTAGACACCATTGTTGATGCCGTCATAGACCATCCTGTTCAGTCGATCAATTTCGCCCTGATCCGCTGCCGGATAATAGTCAACAGTCGGTGGAACCAGCTCGTTAAAAGCCCCGTTGAACATGCGGATAATTTCCGCTGACTCGTTACTGACAATCGTTTCCTGTTCACAGTCCCATAATACCGGAACCGTGACCCGACCGCTGTAGTCCGGCCGAGCACGCAGGTAGAGTTCATAAAGGTAAGTCAAGCCCTTGACCGGGCTGGTCAGAGCCGCCTCTTCGCTTAGCTCCCAACCATTTTCAAGCATCAGCGGTTTGACACGGGTCACCCCGATCAGTTGCTGCAAATTCTTGAGTTCGCGAAAAATCAGGGTGCGGTGGGCCCAGGGGCACGCCATGGAAACAAAAAGATGATAACGGCCACTCGCCGCCTCAAAACCGCCGGCGCCACTGGGGCCCGGGCTGCCATCTGACGTGATCCAGTTGCGAAACCGGGATTCGCTACGAACAAACTCTCCTTTGGTCTTTTCGGTATCGTACCATTTATCATACCAGCGACCTTCAAACAGCAAACCCATACAAAGCTCTCCTTTCAATCAGAGACGAACCATCAATCTCTGGTGCGATCAGGCACAACTACACTCCAATGCTAACACAAGCACAGCATCTGTTGCCAAAAAGGGTTGCTACGTCGAGGCTGACTGCTTTAACGTCAAAAGCACCTTTGCTTTCAAATGGACTTTTTTGATGGCCAAAACAAAAATCAGCATTGTTCGCAACAGGTTGTTGCGCCTGGTGTTACTGGGCTCCGGGTTGCTGGCGGTAGGACTGGGTTCGGTAGGAATTTTTGTGCCGCTGTTGCCGACGGTACCCTTTTTGCTGCTGGCGGCCGCCTGCTTTGCCCGCAGCTCGGAACGTTTTCACAACTGGCTGTTTGAGCACCCTCACCTTGGACCGGTTCTACATGGATACCTGAATGGCCTGGGGATGTCGTTAAGGGCAAAAGTTTCAGCCCTGATCCTGTTATGGATATCCATTCCGACTTCAGCGTTCTTTTTTATTGATACTCTATGGGTGCAGATTTTAGTCATCGGAATTGGTCTCGGGGTGACAATCCATCTGCTGCGACTGCCCCAGATGCCAAACGACTAACAGATCATCCCTCCGTCAGTTGAAACAATCGCTACGGTACATCATCGCCAGCCGCCCACGTCCGGCGAGACAAGAGGAACAAACCTTGCCGGCATCATCATACTCCTGTTCGGCCAGGTGCAAACCGGCAAACTCAGCAGGATCGGTCAAGGGCCGCTCGGGGTCGTAGGGACGTTCGCAATAAAGGCATAACTGCTGCTTCATACGGCGCGGGAGGTCACCAGTGCGGCCATAGCGTCGAGAAAATCATGGTGATCGTTGAGGGAAGGGGCACGACAGAAATTGACAATACCGGAGCTGACCGCCAGTTCGCGATATTCCATATCGATCTCTTCGAGGGTTTCGATATGATCGGAAACAAAAGAGACAGGCACCATCAACAGGGATTGATAACCGGCAGCGGCAATACGCGTAATTTCCTCTTCGGTGCCCGGCTCCATCCATTTGACCGGGCCACTGCGGCTCTGGTAAGCGATGGACCAGGCATAGTTGCCAACCCGCTCCATCACCCCTTTGACCGTTTCCTCAACCTGCTGCTGATAGGGATCGCCACGATCAATAAACCGTTGCGGCAGAGCGTGGGCGGAAAAAAGAATCTGCACATCGTCACGCATCAGCTCATGGAAGGTCTCAAGCCCCTCGTGTATGCGATTCGCCAGGGAATCCAGATAGGGAGCCCAGTCATGCCACTGTTCAATAACGCGATACTCCAGTTCCGGATAAACCTGCGCCACGGCACGCTTGAAATCGTTGACGCTGCTGCCGGTGGTTGCGCCGGTATAATGGGGATACATGGACAGCACCGTGGCACTGGTCACCCCGTCGGCTTTAAGTTGGGTCAGCACTTCTGTGGCGAAAGGGTGCCAATAGCGCATCGCCACGCAGGGAACAACGTTAGCACCCAGCCTGTCTGCAATGCCTGTGGCCTGCTTCTGTGTCCACTCAAGCAGCGGCGACTTACCACCGATGGCGCGATAATTTTCCACCACCTTTTTTGACCGGAAATAGGAGATCAGCCGCGCAAAAGGTTTCTGCAGCACAGCCCCGGCAGGCAACTGGATCAGTTCACGATCGGAAAAAAGATTATACAGAAAAGGCCGCACTGCTTCGAGGGAGTCAGGCCCACCCATGTTGAGCAGAATCAAAGCATGTTTGTTAGTACTAGAGGACATCTGAACAACCTTCTACAAAGCTCCGAAGAACATAATACCCAAGGCATTTCACCACAGAGCCACAGAGATCACAGAGGTCAAATCAAAAGCTGAGACTAGTGGTTTACCCGAAAACAACATTTCAGGTTTACCTCTGTGTCTCTGTGGTTCAAGGATCTGCTACTTCTTGCTACTCAACCGGTGCACACACTCCACCAGATGAATCGCATTTTCCCGCGGCACCGTCGGCAGAATGCCATGCCCCAGGTTGAAGATAAAGCCGGGATGACCGGCATTTTCATTCAAGATACGTTGAACTTCCTGCTCGATATAATCTTTCGGGGCGTAGAGCACTGTCGGATCAAGATTCCCCTGTAACGCCACATCATCACCCAGAATAGCGCGCGCCTTGTCGATGGTAACATGCCAGTCGAGGCCGATAACATCACTTCCGGCAGCCTTGACCAGTTCGAGCATGGTACCGCCGTTCCTGACGAAATAAATAATCGGAATATCCTGGCGATCAAGGCCGTCGATCAGGTTCTTGACATAGGGCAGGTTATAACGCTCAAAATCGTGAGGAGCGAGCAATCCGCCCCAGGTATCAAAAATCTGGATGGCCTGGGCACCGGCAGCAATCTGCATATTCAGATAGCGCCGATCCATCTCCGTGACCTTTTTCATCAACTCGTCATAAAGAGGAAAGTCACTGTACATCATCTGCTTGAGACGGGCGAAGTCTTTGCTCCCCTGCCCCTCGACCATATAACAGGCCAGAGTAAAGGGGGCTCCGCCAAAACCGATCAGAGGGACGCGCCCCGCAAAAGCGACACGCAGCCGCTTGATGATTTCCGGTACGTAGGAAACCGCTGCGGCCATATCTTCAGGCACCCCGAGAGCCTCGACGTCGGCGCGGGAGCGTACCGGGTTGGCAAATACCGGCCCCGGCACAAAATCGAGTTTCATTCCCATAGGCTCAAGTGGTGTGAGAATATCGGAGAACAGTATGGCAGCATCCGCATCAAGAATATCGATGGGCTGGATGGTCACTTCTGCCGCCCGTGCCGGATCTTTGCACAGATCCAGGAAGGTTCCACCTCCCTGGGCACGTACCGCCTTGTACTCAGGAAGATAACGCCCGGCCTGCCGCATCAACCAGACAGGGACCCGGTCGACAGGCTGTCGCCAGCAGGCTTTGAGAAAATTGTAGTCGGTGGTCATAAGGTGTTGCCTCCTATTATGGAAAATTCATAATAAAAAAAGATTTCACCACAGAGTCACAGAGACACAGAGGGTGAATCAAAAAATAGAATTCGGATTTAAAACCAAAACAAAGTTTTTTTGGCTCTACTCAGTGTCTCAGTGTCTCAGTGGTAAAAAATAAACTATTTTAGTGCATTCTCCGCTTCTTCCGCCAGCCGTTTGCGGGTTCTGGGCGGGATATAGCTGCAGAAAGGTTCTTCGGCCATATAATCGCCGTGAACCGCATCGGCGCGGGCACGACAGCCGCCACAGACATTAACATATTCACATTCACCACATTTACCGGTATATTTGCTGTTGTCACGCAGATCGTTAAAGACACTGGAGTTGAACCAGAGCTCCTTGAACGGAACCTGCTTGACATTGCCGACAGATGAATGGAAATAAGAACAGGGCTTGAGGTTGCCGAAGCAGTCAATCAGGCAGATCGACTGGGCAGCGATACAGCCTTTCCCACCGCCGGTCGAAAAGGTCAGACTGCGGCGCTTGAAATCGACCCCCTCTGCCTTGGCTTTCTGCGGCACAATGCGATAGTAGTGCGGCGCACAGGTCGGCCGCATGAGAATATCCTCCTCGTTCTTTTCCTGTTCGTAATGCCAGGCGAGGATGTCCTCATAGTCTTCCGGAGAGATCAATTCGGTCATGATTTCTTCACCACGTCCGGTCGGAACAATCATGAACATATACCAGGCTGTCGCACCCAACTCCTTGGCCAACCGGAAGGTCGCGGCAATATCCTGCTGGTTGCGTTTGGTGAAAGACGAATTGATCAGAAACGGGATACCATTACGCTTGAGTGTTTCGGCCCCGCGCATCACCCCTTCGAACGCTCCGGGAGAACTGCGAAAGTTATCGTGTATCTCTGCCGTTGAACCATCGAGGGAAAGAGAAACCATCTTGATATCGGCACTCTTCATCTCGGCGCACACTGCATCGGTAATCAGCGTGCCATTGGTCGCCATACACATACGCAACCCTCTGGAGGTGCCATAACGGGCTATCTCGAAAA
>JAWLDI010000018.1:0-26973 GCA_041686715.1 Pelovirga sp. | reverse complement strand
GCCGAGTTTTCCAGCAGCACATAGCGATCGCTGGTGACCTTGCCTTTGGCTATCATGACTGCCACAACCCCGATCAGGGTGGCGCCGATCAGCACATGCAGGCCATGCAGCCCGGCCGTAAAGTAGTACAGGTTGAAAAAAGAGGTGACCCCCGGCCCCATTTCCCGCAGGGTTTCAGAGGCGGGATAGATCCCGAGGTTGATCTCGTAGGACCACTCAAAATATTTATTGATCAGAAATATAATTGCCAGGCCAATAGTGGCCACGCAGAGGTTGATGCACAGGCGGATCTGCTGGCGCTGGATGGCGGTAATGGCCAGGGCGATGGTCAGGCTGCTGGTCAGCAGTACGACGGTATTGGCAGCACCGAACCAGACATTTAGCTTGTTGCTGGCGGTGATGTATTCTTGTGGATAGGAGATCAGGGCGATGGCGTAGAGAATAAACAGGCCGCTGAACAGAATTACCTCGGTATAAAGAAACAGCCACATGCCGAAACGGGCACCGGTGTCGTCACGATGTTCAAAACTCATCTGCTCTGACTCCTTTGAAGTCGTAGGGCCCACGGGTGACCACCGGATCCTCCTTGCCGAAGTTAAGCATTGGCGGCGGCGACGGCACCTGCCATTCAAGAGTTGCTCCGCCCCAGGGGTTCATTCCCACCGGCTTGCCGGTCAGCATGCCCTTGAGCAGATTGGCGAACATCATGATCAGCCCGGCAGCCAGTACCCAGGAGCCCAGGGTAGCAATCATATTGAGGGTATGAAATTCCGGGAGGTAGTCGTAGTAGCGGCGCGGCATGCCCTGGATCCCGACGGCCTGCATTGCCATGTAGGTGACGTTGAAACCAACAAACAACAGTCCCCAGGCGATAAAGGCGATTTTGTGGTTGTACATACGCCCGGTGAATTTCGGCAGCCAGTAATGCAGAGCACCAAAAAAGGCAAAACCGGTACCGCCGAACATGGTGTAATGGAAGTGGCCGACGACAAAGGTGGTATCGTGCAGATGGATATCGGCGGCGGCGGCGCCAAGGGCCAGTCCACCAAGACCTCCAATGGCGAATTGAAGGATAAAGGCCAGGGCATAGAGCATCGGTGGCCCCAGTTGGATGGAGCCCTTATACAGGGTGGAAACCCAGTTGAATATTTTGATGGCACTGGGAATAGCAACAATAAAGGTCAGCAGTGAAAACACCAGGATGGCGAAATCGCTCATGCCGCTGGCGTACATGTGATGGGCCCAGACCAGTGAACCGGCAAAGGCGATGGCAAGGCTCGAAATGGCCATGGCCCAGTAGCCGAATATCGGCTTGCGGGCAAAGGTCGGAATAATCTCAGAGATGACCCCCATCGCCGGCAGAATCATGATGTAAACTGCCGGGTGAGAGTAGATCCAGAACAGATGCTGAAACAGAATCGGGTCACCACCGCTGGCAACGTCAAACAGTCCGGCCCCGAAGAATCGCTCCAGCATCACCAGTACCAGGGTGATGCCGAGCATCGGTGTTGCCAGTACCTGAATCCAGGCGGTAGCGTAGAGGGTCCACACGAACAAGGGCAGCCGCCCCCAGCCCATCCCCTCAGCGCGCAGGCGGTGGATGGTGGTGACAAAGTTGATACCGGTCAGGATCGATGAAAAACCCAGCATGAAGGCGGCAAAAGCGGCGAGGCTGACGTTGGTTGAGGTCTGGGTGCTGAAGGGGACGTAGAACGTCCAGCCGGTGTCGGGAGCGCCGGTGCCGGTAAAAATCGCCAGAATCGCCAGAATCGCGCCGCTGATGTAAAAATACCAGGACAGCAGGTTGATTCTGGGAAAGGAAACATCCCGTGCACCGATTTGAATCGGTAGCAGCAGATTGCCGAAAGCAGCCGGGATGCTGGGAATAATAAACAGGAAAATCATGATAATGCCGTGAACGGTAAAGGTGGCATTATAGGTCTGCGCTGTCATGATGTTCTGGCCCGGCGCAAATAGTTGCAGGCGGATTGCCAGCCCGAGCATGGCAGCAACGATGAACATGGTGGTGATGCTGCCAAGATACATCATGCCGATGCGTTTGTGGTCAGTGGAGAGTAGCCAGCCCAGCACGCCGGAGCGAGGGCTCTCACTGTAGAATCCGGTGTTGGTCAAAGGGGTTTTGGTCATGATTTTTTCTTTCTACCGCTGAAGATCAGAAACAGAAAAAAACTGCCGAGGGTCAGCAGGATTACAGTACCGCTGACACGCATGAGGTTAAAGACATAACGGCGGTTTTCGGCATCATAGGTAAAGCAAAATTCCAGGGCTTTGCTGATCGGGGTGCTGATACGTCCTTCGGCGGCTTCGAGCAGGGCCATGGTCAAGGTGATCGGAGGTATCGACTGTCCGATCAGATAGCGGACGATGGTGCCGTCAGCGGCAACAATAAAGGCGGCCGTGGGGTGAACAAACTCATCAGCCTCCTTGTAAAAGTAATAACCGGCAGAATCGGTCAGTTCAAGAATATTCTCCTGTTCTCCGGTCAAAAAATGCCAGGCTTCCGGGGGGAAGTCGGTACGGGTGGCAGTGAGAAAGGTGCGCTGGCTGTGGGCGGCCATGGCAACGGTTTCTTCCGGGTCAAAGCTGAGGGTGATTACCTGATAATCCTTGCCGGGAGTGAGGCGCATTTTTGGCAGGGTTGATGACAGGCCACCGAGCAATACATTGCAGACCGTCCGGCAATTGTAAAAGACCGGTACAAATAAGGTCGGACGGTCAATCAGGTCGGCAAGTTGTACCTGCTCACCGTTCGAGTTGGTAAAGGTGAGTTCCAGGGGAATCTTTTCCCCCAGTTGCATCTCGAGGGCAACTCGTTGTTCCTGTTCTGCTGAGGCGTTTTGAAAAAACAGGAAGATGACCATTAAAAAAAGAGCAACGCGCAAAAAAAACTCCGTGGTGGTGAAAAAGTGTCAGTTTGTTATCAGGTTCGGTTGGTTCACAGATGTGTTGGCAAGTTTACTCAACCGGTAAACAAATGTAAACAGTTCAGGCGTAGACTGGATGTTTTTAGCCAGTGAACTAAAGAACCCGCTGTGGCGTTGCGGATGGTTTGCCAAAATAATAGCCCTGGGCATAGTCGATTCCGAGATCATTGAGCCAATTAAATTCTGCCTCTGCCTCTATCCCCTCAGCCAGAATCTTGGTCCCTGCGGACTGAGCCAATACTTTCAGCGCTCGAACAATTGCCTGTTTAACCTCGGTGATGTGGATGTCACGGACAAGATCCATGTCGATTTTAAGAACGTTTGGCTGCAATAAGGCAAACAGGTTCAGTGAAGCGTAACCGCTACCCACATCATCAAGGGCGGTGCCAAAACCGGACTTTTTATAAAAGTGAAGAATCCGCTTAAGATGGTCAATGTCGCTGACTGCTTCGGTTTCAACTACCTCGAACACGATCCGTTGGGGGTCAAGGTGCAGTTCTTCGATCCAGCGCACAGTATCTCGCAGACAGAACTCCGGATTATAGATGGCGGATGGCAGAAAATTGATAAAAATCTGGCCTTCGACCTGTTTGGCAACGGCCTGACGGATTGCTGCTTCGCGGCACTGGCGGTCGAGGTTAAAGAGCAGTCCGGTTTTGTGCGCCATCTTGAACATGGTTCCCGGCGGCATCATCCTGCCATCGGCAAGAAGGCCCCGCCCCAGGCATTCATAGCCATGAATAGTCATTTTGTGAACATCAATGATGGGCTGAAAATGAATTTCCATGGCATTGTTGCTCAAGACATGGACAAGATCGCCAGCGTGGAGCAGGGTGAGCCAGCTATCGAGGTTTTTAGCCTTACGGATTTCTCCAAAAGAAAGAGCCTGTGCTAAGTGCAAAGGCAATATGCTGATATTCTCCTTTTCCAGAGAGGTGAATCCGCCATCGGCTCCGAGGCGATTGATCAGTGTGCTGAAATCATCAGTGACAACGGTAGCATATGCCAAACCGATGGCGGGGGAAAGATTCTCGCGTGTTAAAAGCTCGATAACCCGATCCAGAATATAGTCGTGGGCGGCGTTAATATGAACACGTTGCACACCGGAGGGGATTTCGGGAATACTGGTACAGTTGATACAGCTCATTGGTCTAAGCTCCATCTGGTAGAAGTTCAGATTTTAAAAACTATCAAATTAGACTCAGTTCATAACATGTAAGTGTCATTTTTTCTAGAAAATCTGACAGAAAAAAATGCCATACTATCGACAAAATATACCTGATCATGCTGGGCTGTCAGACTAAATAAAAAGCGTATCTGCAGAAAGTGAATGTTGGTGGTAAAGATGAGCTGAATAGAACTAATTTATCGTGTACAAACTTTTAAAAAACTGCATAAGGTGGGAATATCATGAATGAAGACGTGCAAAACCGTCTGAATGACCTGGAGGTTCGCGCCAGTTATCAGGAACGGTTGCTGGATGAACTCAATGCGGTTGTTACCGATTGCAATCTGCGTATTGATCAGTTGGCCCGCCAGAATCGCCAACTGCAGGATATGGTGAAAAATCTCGGTGGATCGTTGGATGAGTCGCCGGATGAATAACAGCGGAGCAGTCTCATGGCAGTGGAGTTGTGGCAAGAGCGTCTGAAAGAAAGCGTAACAACGGTCGATGCACTGGCGCAGCGGTTCGGGATTGATCCACAACCACTGGAGCCGGTGATTGATCGCTACCCGCTGAAGATTACTCCCGGCTATCTGAATTTAATTGAGACCGCCGGCGACCCGATCTGGCGTCAGTGTGTTCCCGATGTGCTGGAACTAAAGGAAGAAGGTTTTGTCGATCCGCTGGCGGAGAAAGGCCATTCGCCGGTGGCGGCCATCATCCACCGCTATCCTGACCGGGTGATTCTGCTGGCATCCAACACTTGTGCCGGCTATTGCCGCTTTTGTACCCGCAAGCGTAAGGTCGGCAGTGGTGAACATGGCGTCAGTTTTCGTGAGCAGCGTGAAGGGATCGACTATATCGCTGCTGATCAACGGATTCGCGATGTCATCCTCTCCGGCGGTGATCCGCTCATTCTGCCGGATAGCGTCCTTGAGGATCTGCTCGCCCGGATTTACGCAATCCCTCATGTTGAGATTATCCGGATCGGCAGTCGGGTGCCGGTAACCCTGCCCGAGCGCATCACCCCGTCACTGTGTACCATGCTCAAGAAGTATGCTCCACTTTATTTTAATACCCATTTTAATCATCCGCGTGAGCTGACGCCTGATTCTGCTGCTGCTTGTGCCCTGCTCGCCGACAGCGGGATTGTTTTAGGCAATCAGACAGTGCTGTTGCGTGGGGTGAACGACAATGCTGTGACGATGAACAGGCTGCTGTGCGGTTTGCTGAAGATCCGCGTGCGGCCTTACTATCTGCATCAGATGGATCTGGCCCAGGGTACCACTCATTTTCGTACACCACTGCAGTCAGGTCTGGATATTATCCGTGAACTGCGCGGCCCGGTTTCCGGCCTGGCCTGTCCCCATTTTGTGGTTGATCTGCCAGAGGGTAAAGGCAAGGCGCCGCTGCTGCCCGACGGGTTAAGCTATCGGCACGGCAAAACGGTGATTACCACCTCGACCGGGGAACAGGTGGAGTATCCGGATGTAGTTTCAGGATAACTCCAACTTAAAGATATTATTCCGGGGCAAAATAAAGCAAGATCCAGTCTGTGGTGGCATTAAAAGGCTGCTCTTTGGAGTAAAGCAACAGTTTGCCTTGTGGTGATATACCACTCACCAGGACCCAGTCCGTGCCAAGCTTACCCAGACGTTTTTTTAATCGGTCGAGATCAAAATCCTTGCTCAGGCGGGTTGTCTGTATCGTCCAGCCGTCATTCAGGCGGTGTTGCAGTGTTTGAAAATCTGTTGGCGGTTCAAAAGCGAAATAACCACGTTGCTGGAGGGTCAGCCGTTTTTGTTCCTGGACGGCTTCCTCATGCGGGGCCAGTTGAAAGGTGCGATGATGACCGAACGCATTTCCCTGGGCTTTGCAGACCAGGGCGTTGTAATAATGATTGTCGGTAGCGCATAACAAAAAACTCAGATGTTCATCCTCCAGTTTGCGCTCGGCATGTTCAGAAAGAATCTCCCCGTAATAGACCTTGATTCCTTCCATGCGAAGCGGTTTGAGCCGCTGGTATGAGCCATCGGTCACAACCGCGTCGATTTCCAGTCTTTTCAATGCCTGAGCCAAAGCCTGTGTCCAGCCCGAGGCGCCGACTATCAGCAGGCCGTTTTCTTCCTCAGCAGCCAGTTCCATTTTTCGTGCCAGTGGTCCCAGTGTGAGGCCATGGACCAGAACCGTCACGATAATAACCAGAAAGACGATGGGCAAAAGTGCTGCGGCATCTGGATAGCCGGCAGCGACCAGCGCCGGACCGAAAATACCGGCCGTGGCCGCTGCGACAATGCCGCGTGGGGCGATCCAGCCCAGCAGGATTTTATCCTTACCGCGTATTGGAGCTCCCAGGGTAGCCAGGGCAATGGTCAGCGGGCGCACCAGCAATAGTACCGTGATAATGAAAGCTGCTACCCGCCAGTTCAGTAATTCCAGCTGGCTGATCTTGAGTTGGGAGGGAATGACGATGAACAACACCGCTAACAACAGGATGGTAAGGTTTTCCTTGAAGTGGTGTAGTGATTCACGTTCGACCAGTTTCATGTTGCCGATGACCAGACCCATCACCGTGACGGTCAACAACCCAGCCTCATGTTGTACCAGGTTGCTGACCCAGTAGGCCGCCAGAACATGGACCATCAGGGCCGGTGGTTTCAAATGGGCCGGCACTGACCCGCGCTGATAGAGCCAGCCGGTAATCCAGCCGCCCAGGCCGCCGAATATGACCGCCGCCAGAATTGCCAGTCCCAGACCGGAAGCGGTCTGTTGCCAGCTGTTGCCGGCGTAGGTGAAGTATTGAAAAGTCAGGACCGCCAGTAACACCCCGACCGGGTCGTTGACAATAGCCTCCCATTTGAGCAGTGCCGCCGATTCTTTGTTGAGGCGCGCCTGGCGCAGCAGAGGCAGGATGACGGTCGGCCCGGTAACGACCAGAATAGCACCCAGAACCCAGGCGACCGGCCAGCTCAGTCCGGCGATATAATGAGCAGCCAGAGCTCCAAAAACCCACGCAAGGGGTGGCCCGAGAATGGTCAGACGGCCGACACCATGACCGACCCTGTGAATTTCGCCGAGCCTTAAGTCCATGCCGCCTTCAAACAGGATAATGGCTACCCCGAGGCCGATGAGTTCCGTCAATTCGGTCTGCGATATCGTCAGTTCAATGACGCCGCTCACGGGTCCCAGCAACAAACCCGAGGTGATCAAAATGACGATCGCCGGCAGATGAATGCGCCAGGCCAGCCACTGACTGGCCAGTCCGGCACTTAAAATTATCAGTAAAATCGTCGCAATGTGCATCACTGTTCCGTGATCGTTTAAAATAGATCCTTGTTTTCCCGCCCGTAGCTCAGCAGATACAAAAAAATTCTGCAAGAGCCATTAACAAGAGCATATACTGAGGTCTGTTCTAAAAAAAGAGCATTTATTCAAGAATTATTTTATGGCAGACGGCGATAATTAAAACTCTTGCGCAATCTTTGCGATAATCTATGAGCTAGAGTAGCAATCACTCCCCCCATCCACACGAATGTCCTTATCAATAACTTCTCAGGGTATGCAATGGCCAGGGCCAGGGTTCAGTTGCACTGCCATGTAATCAAATGATGTTGCACATGCACCTAGGGCAGCTATACTTGTAGTGTCAACGCTGAACTTCATTGCAGCTTGAGATTCTTTATCTGCAGATAGGTAGGTGACAGTAATGAATAAAGAGGAGTACATCAACATCTGTAAGGCGGTAGAAGCAGGAACACCACGTCGGGTCAAACATATAAGTACCAAAGAGGAAGGGAGGGTTATTTCATGTAGTGCTGAAAAAGCTTTTGTCGAAATAGAACTCAACGGCGGCGAACGCAGGAGCTGGGCGTTGGAAGATATTTCTTTGTTGCCATAGTCGGATGAACTTATTGAGAAAGAACCGGGCAGGCGGATTTTGCCGAGCCGTTCGTAGACCCGCAAACAGCTGAGGTTTTTTTGGCGTTGATATAGATTTGTTAATGATGGGCGTTTTGGTGGGCTTTATTCCCAGTGCTATTGGCTGGTGCAACCAAGCCTTAAGAAGTGCTTTTACTGAGGAGATGAAATATGCATAGACCTTCTTTTCTTCGTTTGACTGCGATCGCATTGGTGCTGTTGCTCGGCGTCTGGTGGGCCTTAGCCTCGGCGGCCCCAGAAGGGAACGCTTACCCGAATGGCGATTACCTGCTAAGTGCGACCGAATTGATGGAACGGCAACAGCAGGAACCGCTGGTGATTGTCGATGTGCGCACGGATGAACATTTCGATGGCAAGCTGATCCCGGGGGCAATCCGCATGCCGTGGAGTCTGTTCCGTCGTGATGACCCGGCCACCAATATGGATGGCCTGTTCGTCGGCCCGGCAGAAGCGCAACGAATTCTCGGCCGGCACGGCCTGTTCCGTAATGACATGATTGTTATCTATGATTCGATTGCCCGTGATGGTGGCGCTACCGCATCCTACCTGTTCTGGGTACTCGACCTGCTCGGTCATGAGCAAATGGCAATTCTTGAACAGGGTATTGACGGCTGGCTTGCCGCCGGCGGTAACGTCGTCAATCAGCCGGAGGAGCGTGAGCCGCTGCTTTACCAGGCCCCCAGCAAAGAAATCAAGATGCGGCGCTGGGCGACCGAAGAGTTCATCTACCCGCGTCTTGGGGATCGCTATTATCAGATTCTTGATGCCCGCTCTGAGGCTGAATACCTTGGTGAAGCCCTGAACACCGGTCTTGATGACAGCCCGCTGAAAGCGGGCCATATCCCCGGGGCATTCAACGTCCACTATGAAGCCAACTGGGTCGATAGCGAAAGTAAAGCAGTAAAGAGCTACGCTGAACTGGCTGACATGTACCGCGGCCTGAACAAGACTGCCGGAGTCATCACCTATTGTCACTCGGCGCGCCGCGCTTCCTTCAGTTATTTTGTCCTGCGTCTGCTTGATTTTAAAGATGTGATGCTCTACGACAATTCCTGGTTCGGTTGGGGACGGCAGGATCTCTATTACCCGGTTGAGACAGCCGTCAATGTTCTGAGTGGCCAGGCTCCGCCGCAAGTCCAGCAGACCACTCCATCTGCCGGCAGTAGCAACGGTGGTCAATCACCAGCCACACCATCGACTGAGGCGCAGAAATCTCCATCAGGTAGCCAGAAGAAGGGCTACATTTCCTGTGGAGGTTAACTATGAATAAATCGAATGCACCCTACTGGCCGATACTTCCCAGCGCTATCGCCCTGGCCGGCATCATGGTCTTTATCTTTGCCAGCTTCGGTCCGCCGGCTTCTTCAAGCGGGTTTATCACCACCTTGAAAGGATTTTTCCTCCAGGTTGCCCCGGATTACGCCGGTGGTAAAGAACACTACCAGATGATGCCGGGACCAGGGTCCTGGCTGATGGCTTTTGTTCTCGGGATGGCTATCGGTGGTTTTATCGCCGGTCGCAGCTTTGGTCAACCGGTCACTGACATGCCGAAAGCGTGGGAGCAGCGCTATGGCCCAAGCCGTGCGAAGCGCTACCTGACTACTTTTATCGGTGGGTTTATGATCTTGTTCGGTGCCCGCCTGGCCGGTGGCTGCACCCTTGGATTGTTCCTGTCCGGATCGACCCAGCTGGCACTCAGCGGCCTGTATTTTGGCGTGGTGATCTTTTCTGTGGCCATGCTGACCGCGCACATTGTCTACAAAAAGAGGAGCCTAAATCATGACTGATGTCTTGATCGGACTTTTTTCCGGAATCGCCTTCGGCTTTGTGATTCAACGGGTCGGGGCAACCAATCCACAGAAGATGGTCCTCGCGCACCTGATGAAAGAACGTTATATCCCTCAGTTCATGCTGTTGGTAGTGATTTTTTCCGCAATCGGGGTTTTCGCCCTTGAAGCTGCAGGCGTCGGTACCACCCGGGTGTTGCCGACCAGCCTGGTAGCGACCGGGCTTGGCGGACTGATCTTCGGCATCGGCTGGGGGTTGACCGGTTACTGTCCCGGCACCACCTGGGCCGCAGTCGGCGAGGGGCGTATGGACGCGATTTTTGCCCTGCTTGGCGGTTTGGCCGGTGCGGCAGTCTTTGCCCATCTGCACGAAGCGTTGATCCCGGCACTTTACATGCCGACCAACTATGGTCAGGTTACCCTGACCGACTGGTTCGGGCATTCCGGCGTGGCCCTCGGCTTTTTAATCCTGCTTTTCGGTTGCGGGATTCTGTTGATCGGACGGCTCTGGGAGCGGCAGGAATGATCTGGCGGTTGATGCTACTGATCTGTCTGCTGGTGCCGACCTTCGCGACAGCGGTGGAAACACCGCGAGGCTATTATTCCCAGCTGGAATTACTCCATCAGGGGCAGCGGCTCACTTTCGGCCCCTTTGTCGGGTACTATTTCCGACCTGAAAAAGGCGACGACCTGACCCGATTGACGTTCCGCTGCTATAACGAGCGCCAGTTTTATACCGATCAGCTGCCGGCTGATGCGCTGTTGTTTGAAGGCGAGGCACTGCTCAGTACATTGTCGCAGGTTCGTGCGTTGCCGCGAAGTGATGTTCGGATTGAGCCAATTTTTTTTGCCGAGGCGCCTGCTGAGTGGTTGCAGTCCCGCCCGGCGCCACAGGATCAGTTTGTTCATTTTCACTCAGCATACAGCGCCAGCGGACCGAGCTACACGGGGTATTGGTTACGTCATCAACCGGTTCGCTCTTTCACTTACAACATGGGTGGAAGGGTGGAGCAAGACAGCCCACTGTATCATCAGGCCAGCCCTGATGTGCCACAGCGTTTCCCTCATATCATTGAATTTGACGCGGGCTCGACTGCACATTGAACGATCCGCTTCACTATCATCCTCCCCTGTGGGGAGGGGCAACAAAGGAGAACAGATATGAGCATGAAAGAAGTCTACGAAAAGAAACTTGAAGCCAAACTGGAGGAATGGAACGCGGATATCGACAAACTCAAAGCCAAGGCGGATTCCGCCGAGGCAGATGCACAGCTTGAATATTACAAGCAGATTGAAGAGCTGCGGACAAAGCAGGAAGAGGTCAAAAAGAAGCAAGATGAACTCAAAGAGGCTGGTGAGGACGCCTGGCAAGATATCAAAGCCGGGATCGACAGCGCCTGGGATTCGCTCAGCAGTTCCATCAAGTCAGCTTTTTCACGTTTCAGTTGAGAAAAGCCCGACGATGTGCCGTAGCTACAACTTTATCTTCTCTTTGAAGGAGACAATCTGTGTCAGGTGTTAGTTGGATTGAGGGTTCTAACCGACGCAACTGTAATGAAACGGATATTCGGATATTCATATTGAATAAAAGGAGAAAAATATGGATCTGGTTCGGGTTTTAATTGCAATACTTCTGCCGCCCCTCGGGGTTTTTTTGCAGGTGGGGATCGGGGGAGCCTTCTGGTTGAATATCCTGTTGACGATTTTGGGATATATCCCCGGTATCGTGCATGCCGTCTGGATTATTGCCAAGCGCTGAGAACCGTAAGCCCCGCGGTCAATGTTTAATTACCTGACGAGGTTATTATATGAAATTATTCTCCTGCGGTCATTGCGGTCAACGGATGTATTTTGAAAATGTTGTATGCGAGCGTTGCGATGCAACGCTCGGTTTTCTACCCGACCAGCTTCGACTGGTGTCTCTGGAGACTGGCGAAAATGGCATATGGCGGTCCCAAGGAGAAGACTCTGAATACCGTAAATGCGCTAATTATGAACAGCATGCCGTGTGTAACTGGATGGTACCGGTTGCTGATGGTCATGATTTCTGCACCGCCTGCCGGCTCAACCAGACTATTCCCGATTTGAGCGTCGAGGGTAATGTCGATTTGTGGCGAACCCTTGAGACAGAAAAGCGCCGGTTGGTCTATTCACTGCTGCGGCTGGGGCTGCCGGTTGGATCTGATGAAAAGAATCCGAATGCGTTAGCCTTTGATTTTCTTGCCGATTGTGATCCTTCTTTCAATGAGCGCGGAAAAGTGTTTACCGGTCATCATCAAGGTTTGATCACCATCAATATCAAGGAAGCCGATCCCGCCGAGCGTGAGCGTATGCGTGAAGAAATGGCTGAACCCTACCGGACCCTGCTCGGACATTTTCGTCATGAGGCGGGTCATTACTACTGGGACCGTCTGATTCGGGATACGCCTTATCTCGACGAATGTCGCAACCTTTTTGGTGACGATACTCTCGACTATGGGGCGGCACTTGAGCAGCATTACCAGCAGGGGGTGCCAACCGCCTGGCAGGAGAATTACATCAGCAGTTATGCCACCATGCATCCGTGGGAAGACTGGGCTGAAACCTGGGCTCATTACCTGCACATGGTCGATACCCTGGAAACTGCCTGGCAGTTTGGTATTGGTATCCGTCCCACAGCCGGTGATGACGATACGGAAGCTGTGCGCCACGATTTCGATCCCTACCGTGCAGAAACTATCGATACCTTGATTGAGCATTGGCTGCCCCTCACCTTTGCTCTTAACAGCCTCAACCGCAGTATGGGGCACGAGCATGCGTACCCTTTTGTCATTTCACCGCGCGTCACCGAAAAACTGGGCTTCATACATCGGGTTGTGCACCATGCGGCGTAGCCCGGACGAGTACCGGCTCTGATTCTGTGGTTGAAAAATTCTTTATTTTAGGGAGATACAATGAAAACTCACGTTGATGTTGTCATCATTGGCGCCGGTTCCGCCGGGCTGGCGGCGGTGCGTCAGGTTAAAAAGAAAACCGACAGTTTTGTGCTGATTAACGACGGCCCCTACGGTACCACCTGCGCCCGGGTTGGCTGCATGCCTTCCAAGGCCCTGATTGAGGCTGCCAACGCCTATCATGCGCGGCACAAGGCTGAAGAATTTGGCATTCGTGGCAGTGCTGGTTTGTCCATCGACGTGCCGGCCGTGCTGCAACGGGTACAAGGCTTGCGCGATCGTTTTGTGTCCGGGGTACTCAAAGCCACCAAAGCCCTTGGCGAGCGGAGTATCGCCGGGCGGGCCAGGCTTGTCGGGCCAAATACGGTTGCTGTTGGTGAGCAGCGATTTGAAGCGGGGCGTATCATCATCGCCACCGGTTCCCGTCCGGTTGTGCCAGATCCCTGGCGTGCGCTCGGTGATCGACTCCTGACCACCGATACATTGTTTGAACAGAAAAGCCTGCCGGCTCGGATGGCCGTGATTGGTTTAGGGGCTATCGGTGTTGAAATGGCCCAGGCACTGTCACGCCTGGACATAGAGGTTCATGCCTTCAGCGATAGCGATCGACTGGCAGGGATATCCGATCCGAAAGTCGGAGCCTGCCTGCAGGAAAGTTTAGACGAAGAACTCACCCTGTATACCGGTCATGAGGTTGAACTTAGTGCGACGAGCGCCGGTGTTCGGGTGCAGGCCGGGTCTGTCGACCTGGAGGTGGATCAGGTGCTCGTGGCGATCGGGCGCAAGCCGAACCTTGAGGGTTTGGGATTGGCGGAGCTGGATATCGAACTCGATGAGCGCGGCATGCCGCCCTTCGATTCCAAAACCATGAAAATCGGCGATCTGCCGATATTTATTGCCGGTGATGTGAATGGGGATCTGGGTTTGCTGCATGAAGCTGCAGATGAAGGATTCATCGCCGGTGTTAATGCCGTCAGTGATGAGCCGTCCTGTTATGAACGCCGGGCGCCGCTTGCTATTGTCTTCTCCGATCCCGGCATTGCTGCGGTCGGTCAGCGTTTTAACACCCTTGATCAAGGACACTGTCTGATCGGCAGTGTCGATTTTGCCTCCCAGGGGCGCGCATTGACTGCCCAGAAGAACAAGGGCATGCTACGCATCTATGCTGCACAAGGTGACGGCCGTCTACTGGGTGCCGAGATGTGCTCACCGGCCGCCGAACATATGTCCCACCTGCTTGCCCTGGCCATTCAGCGCGGCCTGACTGCCCATGACCTGCTGGGCATGCCGTTCTATCATCCGGTTCTGGAGGAGGGGCTGCGTACTGCCTTGCGTGAGATTGCTAAGCAATTATCGGCAGGAGAATCCGATTTAGCGGCATGTGAAGCATACCAGATCGAGGCGCTGGATTGATTGTTACTGCTCTATCGGGGGACATAATACCAATTGGATTCATAATTTGCTCTATCGGGGGACATAATACCAATTGGATTCATAATTGGTATTATGTCCCCCGATAGCCGATAGAGCACCCGACAGCAGTAGTGCGCTCCCGGCTGGAGGCCAGTGATTGTTCTGGACAAGTGCCCGAACATCTGTTAAAGTAATTGATGTTTGACGCCTTCGGTCGGCGTCATTTTCGTGTCCATCGGATAGTTTTTTGCGTAATACCTTCGCAATCTCCCCCTTAGGCCATCAATTAAGAGATTCCTGCCTTTTGACCGTTCCTTACGTTTTATCGCTTAGGGATGGGCCGGTTCCATTTTTGGAGAAAAATATTTATGTCGTTTGAACAACTCGGTCTGCGGGCCGAACTCCTCCGTGCTGTATCTGAAGCAGGCTACAGCCAACCTTCACCGATTCAGACCAAGGCGATTCCGGTGGTTCTGCAAGGCGGCGATCTGCTTGCCGGGGCGCAGACCGGAACCGGTAAAACCGCTGGTTTTGCTCTGCCCATGCTGCAGCGTTTAAGTACCCGGGCACCTCAGCGTCGTGGCGCCATTCGTGCTTTGATCTTGACCCCGACCCGCGAGCTGGCAGCCCAGGTTGAGGCGAGCTTTTGTTTGTATGGTAAATATCTGCCGTTACGCTCGACGGTGGTTTTTGGTGGTGTCAATATCCGTCCACAGATCAGTGCCTTGCGTAAAGGAGTGGATATCCTGGTAGCCACCCCGGGGCGTCTGCTTGACCATGTTGGCCAGGGAACTGTCGATCTGTCACAGATTGAGATACTGGTTCTGGATGAGGCCGATCGCATGCTCGATATGGGCTTTATTCATGATATCCGTAAAATTCTCGCGCTGCTGCCGCGCAATCGTCAGAGCCTGCTGTTTTCAGCGACATTTTCCAACGATATCAAGCGCCTGGCTGATAGACTGTTGAAGACCCCGGAGATGATTGAGGTGGCACGACGGAACACTGCTGCCGAGCAGGTCGATCAGGTGATGTACCGGATTGACAAGAGTCTGAAGCGGGCGCTGCTTTCCCATCTGATTTCCGGCAGTAACTGGCAGCAGGTGCTGGTCTTTACCCGCACCAAGCATGGTGCCAATCGCCTGGCCAGCCAACTGGACAAGGACGGCATCACGACGACGGCAATCCACGGTAACAAGAGTCAGGGTGCCCGGACCAGGGCCCTGGCCGATTTCAAGCAGGGGAAGGTGCGGGTGCTGGTTGCTACCGATATTGCTGCGCGCGGTCTCGATATTGAGCAGCTGCCCTTTGTCGTAAATTATGAAATGCCTCACGTTCCAGAAGATTATGTCCATCGTATCGGCCGTACCGGGCGGGCCGGGAATGCGGGTAACGCTATTTCTTTTGTTTGCAGCGAAGAGCGCAAGCAGTTGCGCGACATCGAGACTCTGCTGCAGCGCCGCATCCCACTGCAGGAGCAGGAAGCGGGGTTGAATCTGGTCACTTCTGCGGTCGACTCCAGCAGGCAACGGCACACTCGAACAGGTGCTGCAACAGCATCGAGTCGTCAACCGCGCAAAGCCAATAGCCGTAGTGCCCGCCCAGTAGCGGGAAAACCACAACGCATTCAAGCGGCCGCCGGCAATGCTTCGAAGGCACGCGCCGATCGTTCCTCGCGCTAGATGGTGAACCTGGCCCCGAACGTCGCTATGGCTTCGGGGCTTTTTAAATTCGATTAAAAGAGGATGGCATGTGATCTGCCGGACCTTGCCGGCTGTAACACGTCAGGCAGAGTACCTCAGCGGGTCACGTCGCGGGCGCCCGAAAAGATAAGACTGATTCGGACTGACGATCATGCCCTCCATGGCGCTTCGTCCCAGTAGCATGCGGAATGTCATGGTATCGCGGTTGGTGAGGGTCATTTCAATCGGCCAGGTATGTTCTCCCAGGCGGATTGGAGTATAAATGACGTAACGCATTTCACGGTGACCGCCGGAATCACAAACTTCGCGATAATCATGGATCGGGCAGGAGCATTCAATCAGGATTTTGTTGTTTCTCTGCAGTGGTCGTACCCCGAAATGTATCATCTCGCGACCGTTTTCCCGGTAAGGTTCAACAAAAAAAGCATGAAGAGCAGAGGTTCTTGCTCCGGTATCAATTTTGCCCTTGATCTTGTCTATTCCAAGATCCGGCAGAGCAAACCATTCGCGCCATCCAACCTGTAAGTTTTTTTCCATATCAGAGTTTGTCCAGTACGATAGTTGCGAAGCTTAAGACCAGAAAAAAACCCCCCATGTCGGTAATCGTGGTAATGAGAGCCCCTGTGACCAGGGCAGGATCAAGCTTGAGCATTTTCAGCAGCAGAGGTGTCAATCCGCCGACCAGCACCGATAACAGCGTGTTTAATGCCAACGCCAGGCCGATAACCATTCCCAGAATCAGATTTCCCTGCCAGAAATAGACCAGTCCGCCAAGCAGCAGGCCCAGCCCTATGCCATTGAGAATGCCGACACTGGATTCCTTAATGATGACCCGCCCAAATTCGTGCGGGCGGAGCAGTCCAAGGGTCAGTTCACGCATACTGACAGCCGCCGCCTGCTGTCCGGAATTACCGCTCATATCACTGACAATTGGCAGAAAGACGGCAAGAGCAATGACTGCAGCAATAGTGTCCTGGTAGAGGGCGATAATGCTGGCGGCAATAATATTTAAAAAAATATTCAGTGACAGCCATGAAAACCTGCGCCCGGCCCGTACCGCTAACGGCATCGATCTGAACTCTTCGCCGCCGATAATACCGGACAGTCCGAGGAATTGATTAACGCTCTTCTTCTGTTTGGCGTCCTCTACGGCTTCCGGCAGAACAATACCCACCAGACGGTTATCCTGATCGACTACCGGTGCGCCAAACAGGTTATGTTCCTCAAAAAAGTTGCGCAACTCATCGAGGGAAGCTGTAGCGAGGATTTTGTAGGGACTACGGATCATCAGTGTTTCCAGTTTGGTGAAACGCTGGGGGAAAAGCAGATCACGCATCCGCAACACCCCTTCAAGGTGTCCCGCACTATCGATAATGTAAATGTACTGAACATCGTACTCGGCATATTCTTCCCGGTTGGTCTGCAGATCCTCAAGCACATCCTGAACTGTCTGGTGACTGCGGTAATCGAGAAACTCCGAGATCATCAAGCCGCCGGCGGTGTCCTCGTCATAGGTGAGAAATTGCCGAGCTTCCTCGGCATCTTCCGGAGTCATCTGGCCGATGATGGCGTTGGCGTCATCCATATCCATTTCACCCAGAATATCGACGACGTGGTCGCTGTCCAGCTCTTCGCAGATCGCTGCCGCCTGGGCGGGTTCCAGGTCTTCCATGATTTCCGCGGCCTGGGTGTCGGACAGGTCTTCGATGAGTTCCGCTGCATCCTCAGGATTGAGCAGGATCATCAGCTCATTGACAAGGTCCTCATCTATCCGTGAAATGGCCAGAGCTGTATCGGTAGGATTCGTGCTGTCAAGAAAGGATCTGATCTGATCAGCGTCTTTTGCCGCGATCAGTTCTTCAAGGTGTTCCCAGGGCCTGTCAATAGCTTGTTTGTCCATTACTTTGTACCTGTATTACTCCGGGGTCTGGTCGGTGATGGTCTTTTGCTGCGATAATCCATCTGTGTAGCGGCGATAGTGGGTAAAGGTTTTGTGGCTGATCACCACAAAGAACGACTCCATGTCAATCAGGTTGTAACCCAGCTGATACATTTCTTTATAGATTTGGGTTATGTCTTCCTGAAAAATTCGTCGGCAACCGGCAATCTGGCGCAGATGCTTCATCGATATGCGGTAGCGTCCGTTTGGCTTTCCCCCGAAGGGGTCCTGGTAGATGTCGACGAGATGTTTTGCAATCTGTTTGTAATCCACTGTAAACTCCTTAATGTTATAAAAAATTTATACATAGCCAAAAAAAGTTTGTCAATAGGCAAAAATTATTATAAAAGTATTGTACATATAAAATCTGGAAAGGAGCAGGTAATGAAAGTTGCTGTGTTATCGCGTAATCCCAAACTGTATTCGACCCGGCGGTTGGTTGAGGCTGGCGAAGAGCGTGGCCATGAAGTACAGGTTATCGACCCGCTGCGCTGTTATATGACAATTGCCAGCCAGCGGCCGACTATCCACTATAGAGGTGAAGAATTGCTGGGGTTTGATGCCGTGATTCCGCGAATTGGAGCATCGATTACCTTTTACGGTACGGCGGTTGTGCGCCAGTTTGAAATGATGAATGTCTTCAACATTAATGAATCGGTTGCAATTACCCGTTCCCGCGACAAATTGCGCAGTATGCAGCTGTTTGCGCGGAAGGGCATCGGCTTGCCGGTGACCGGTTTCGCCCATTCGACACTGTACACTAAAGATCTGATCAATCTCGTTGGTGGCGCCCCCCTGGTGGTTAAGTTACTGGAAGGTACTCAGGGGATTGGTGTCGTTCTTGCTGAAACGCGCAAGGCAGCAGAGAGTGTCATTGAGGCCTTTCGTGGTCTGAAAGCAAATATTCTGGTGCAGGAATTCATCACAGAGGCACAAGGAGCCGATATTCGGTGTTTTGTCATTGGCGACAAAGTTGTCGCGGCTATGAAACGCCAGGGCAAGGAAGGTGAATTCCGTTCCAACCTGCATCGTGGCGGCACCTCCAGTGTAACACGCCTGACCCCGGAGGAGCGCATGACGGCTGTCCGCGCCGCTCGTATTATGGGGCTGAATGTTGCCGGGGTTGATTTGCTGCGTTCCAACCATGGCCCGGTGGTGATGGAGGTCAATTCTTCTCCCGGACTGGAAGGGATAGAGAAAGCAACGGGTAAGGACGTTGCGGCCCTGATCTACCAGTTTGTCGAAAAACAGGCAAAGCCGGGGCGTACCCGCACCAAGGGGCAGGGATGAAAGTTGCTGATTTTGAGCTGGGTGGAGAAACAATCAGGCCGGGCACCCGCAAAACCATTGATTTGCCGATAGCACGTTTGTATACCCACAGCGAAATGAGGTTGCCGGTTCAGGTTGTTCACGGTCGGCGAGCGGGTCCGGTGCTTTTTGTCAGCGCAGCTGTGCATGGTGACGAAATCAATGGCGTTGAAATAATCCGTCAGCTGCTGAAAAACAGGGCGCTTAACAACCTCCGCGGAACCCTGATTGCCGTGTCGGTGGTTAATCCTTTCGGTTTTATCCAGCGGGCGCGCTATCTACCGGATCGACGGGATCTTAACCGTTCGTTTCCAGGAACAGCGAAGGGCTCTCTAGCAGGTCGTCTGGCATATGTTTTTATGAAAGAGATTGCTGAAAAAAGTGATTTTGGTATCGATCTCCATACCGGCTCCAACTTTCGGAGCAATATGCCGCAGATCAGGGCCAGCCTGGAAGACCAGAAAACGGTTGATCTGGCAATGGCTTTTGGCGCACCGGTGGTTGTGCCCTCGGAGATGCGCGAAGGCTCCTTGCGTGAAGCCGTCGCGTCTCTGGGAAAGCCGGTGCTGGTTTACGAAGGTGGTGAAGCCCTTTATTTTAACGATGCCGCTATTCGTACCGGTATCAGGGGCATTATCAAGGTGATGCGTTATATTGATATGCTGGCTCCTGGTCGTGGTGGAAAAATCCGTGAGCCTATTGTTACTGATCGAACCAGCTGGATGCGGGCCAATATGAGCGGCATCTTCACCCGTCGTGTAAAGATGGGAGCCTTTGTCAGAAAAGGAGACCTGCTTGGCCTGCTGAGTGACCCCCTTGGCGATGAAGAGGAGACAGTGCTTGCCCCCTTTACCGGAATCATTATCGGCCAGCTTGCTATTCCTCTGGTTCACGAAGGGGATGCGCTGATTCATCTGGCCAGAGTTCCCGATCCGAGTGAAGCTGAAGAGGCGATGGATCATTTCGCTTCCACGCTGACCGACGAGGACTTCGGGATGGAACGGTAGGATCCATCTTCCCAATGGTGGTCCGCGAAGCCTCAACTTCACCGGAAACATGACCAGCTGCGCAACAATGATCATCTTTTGATCAATGTCTCGGCGTTGCTCCGGCCGCTATTTCGTGACTCCCTTCTCGTGTTAACACCCTGATACAGAAAGTTTTTCCAGGACTTGTAAGAAGGTTGCTGTGGCCCGATTCGGGGTAAGCAGCGAAAGTTCCCTTGAAATTTAAGATCATGTTTGTTATGGTTAGTGGTGTTTTAAAAACAAAAAGTATTTCACATAGAAATTTATGTGGAAAAAATTATTTTTTATACAATGTTTGCCATCATTTTAACCACCTCTTATTCTTCTCACTGCCCATTTCTTCACAGCGGTCTGACGGCTCTTCTTGCCGCTCGCTGACTTTTTGTTTTTAGTTCTTTTAGAATGTTTTCTTTGAACTCTTTTTAGTGTTGATCTATTTTTTTTTACTTTCTAAACATAAACGTGTCCAGGAGATAATTTTTATCATGAGTATTTATTCGAGCAATCAGCAAAAAATCGCAAAGGATCTGAGCACCGACAAGGTACATGCGTCCAAATGGACTGATTGGCACTGGCAGTTGCGTAATTCAATCAAACGCGTCGATACCTTTGAGAAACTTCTCGGCATCGAACTCAAGGATGTGGAGCGCCGCAAGGTTGAGCTGACCCTGCGTAAATTTCCCTTGTCGGTTACTCCCTATTATCTATCGTTGATTGACGCTAAGGATTTTCGCAACGATCCGATTTTTCGTCAGGCCTTTCCTGATCCCAAGGAACTTGAAATCGACAAGTGCGACATGAGTGATCCGCTGTCGGAAGACCAGGACAGTCCGGCGCCTGGAATTACCCACCGTTATCCCGACCGGGTTCTTTTTCACGTCAGTAATGTCTGCTCCATGTATTGTCGCCATTGCACACGTAAGCGTAAGGTCGGCGATACCGATTCGATTCCCGACCGTGATCAGATTCGCGCCGGGCTTGATTATATCCGCGGCGCTACGGAAGTTCGCGATGTCCTCCTGTCCGGAGGGGACCCGCTGATGCTGTCTGACCAGTATCTTGACTGGATCCTGACTGAATTACGCCAGATCCAGCATGTTCAGGTCATTCGAATCGGTTCACGGATGCCGGTGGTGCTCCCGTACCGGATAACTGACGATCTGATTGACATGCTGAAAAAGCATCATCCGGTCTGGCTCAACACCCACTTTAATCATCCTCGTGAGATCACCAGTTCATCCAAACAGGCAGTCAGAAAACTGGCTGACGCCGGAATTCCCCTTGGCAATCAGACGGTGTTGCTGGCGGGCGTCAACGACTGTGTGCGTATTATGAAATCACTGGTTCACAAGTTGGTCGAAAATCGTGTCCGCCCCTATTATCTCTATCAGTGTGACCTGGCTGAGGGTCTCTCGCATTTCCGCACCCCGGTAGGGAAGGGCATCGAGATCATGGAAGGACTCATCGGTCATACCAGCGGCTTTTCCGTACCAACCTATGTGGTTGATGCGCCAGGTGGTGGAGGAAAAATCCCTCTGACTCCCAACTACCTGATTTCCTTATCAACCAATAAGGTTGTATTACGCAATTATGAAGGAGTGATTACGACCTATGCTGAACCGGAAAGTTATAAGGCCAAATTCTGCGACCGTAAGTGTACTACCTGTGATCTGCAGCTGAAGCTGGAGGAGGGTGATGACAACACTAACGTCACCGGAATTGAGCGGCTGTTGTGTGATTATGATGAAACCATCAGCTTGACCCCGGCCGGCAATGAGCGCATGGAGAGACGTGATGGGAGCTGATTGTCTTGAAAGGTTCGGCAAATCAATCCTTCAGCACGGACCGGATAATGATCGCGTTTACCTGATGAAACTGGATCAGGACGATCTTCCCGGGGTGCTTGAATTTATTGCCGAACTGGTCGAAAAACATCATTATTCCAAGGTGTTTGCAAAAATACCGGCGACCAATGAAGAGGCTTTTTCTGCCGCAGGGTATTGTGTGGAAGCACGGGTGCCAAACTTTTACCGTGGTGAAGTGGACGGCCTGTTCATGGCGGCGTATCCCCAGGCCCGGCGTCAGCATGATCCTGATGCGGAGCGGGTCGAGAAGGTTCTGGCGGCAGCACAGGCCAAGGCCGGTTCGGCGACTCCGATCAGGCTGAAAGATACTGAGGCGGATCAGTGCCGACTGGCCAGCCCGGATGATTGTCCGGCCATGGCAGATCTCTATCAGCGGGTGTTTTCAAGTTACCCTTTTCCGATTCACGATCCGGATTATCTGGTGCGGACGATGGCCGACAATGTCACCTATGCCGGGGTCTGGAAAGGCGAAGAGTTGATGGCGGTGGCTTCAGCGGAAGTTGATGCTGCCGGTTCCTATGCGGAAATGACTGATTTTGCTACTGATCCCGCCTATCAGGGGCAGGGGCTGGCCCATCTGCTGCTGGCTGAGCTGGAAAAACTGATGGCCGACGCCGACATACAAACCTGCTATACGATTGCTCGGGCGACGTCTTTCGGAATGAACATCACTTTTGCCAAAAGCGGTTACCGCTATGCCGGCACCCTGGTTCAGAATACCCAGATTTCCGGCGGGCTGGAAAGTATGAATGTCTGGTACAAACCGGTAAAGTAACTGCCATGTGCCCGGCCTCCCTCATTGTTCTACATGGAGGCAGGCGTTGCACCGGCAGACAACAGCAGGGACAAACGCCGTAAAGAAGGACAAAGAGGTAATGGTTCAACTCCATGCGTGCCGCCGGGTCGGTGTTCCGGTGCCGAACAGATAGTTAAATGGTTATGTGGTTTTGCTCTGCTGCAGCTTGTTCCAGGTGCTGCGCTGTAGAAAAGATTCGGCAACATCCTCTTCCATAGTTTCAAACATGGACCAGGGGATTGACATGCTCATGACATTTTCACCGAAATGCTTGCGCAGGTAGAGGCGGGCGGAAAGGTCCATCAGGCCGGCCACTGCCCTGGGGCGGTCTTTTTCCTCCTCGTCATAGGCATAGAGGCCGACGGCCTGACAACCTGCCGCAAAGGGGAAAATGACATTGTCGTTGCCTTCAAAGCTGTAATTAGCCAGCACCCCAAGGGCGGAAAACTGGTCAGGGTTACAAAAGAAGACGACAACTACAGGTATTTCCTGCTGCGGGTCAACCTCAGAGAGTGGCTTGTATATCACATACTTTGCGGGGATATCACGGATAGGTAACCCGTCGATGAAATCACGCACTGCTTCCGGGTTTTTCTGGTATCCTTCTCCCTGCAGGTACTCTTCAATAAAATTGTCATCGACAAAAGGCTTCAGTCCGTTGGCGACAGCTTCTCCAGCAGGATGTCCGGCATTCCCGGAAGAAAGAAAACGGCAGAAGCCTTCCGTTCCGCCGGGGAAATTCGGATATTGATCACCAAAACCGATACCGGTACCACCACCTACACATCCGAAGGCTTCGCGGCTGCAGGCTGTGACCGTGCCCTTGGCAGCAGCAGCCGTCAGCCACAGAGTGCATCCCCAGGAGCGATCCTTGAACATCCGGGCTTCTGCAGGCTTTTCATCACTCCAGAGAATGGCTACTGGTTGGTGAGGAAGGTTGATGGCTGCGGCAATCCGGCTATTCATGGCAGGCTCCTGTTTACAAGAGAGTGGTAAAGTAGGTTGAAAAAGCATTATATTGATGTTCGTTGCCGCTGTCGAGTGGGTTCAAAGGTAGGACTGATACATTGAGCCAATTGAAATATCAAGTCCGCTATTCTTGTTGACAGGAGTCGTCCATGAACCGGTTATTGCCCTGTTTGTTCCTGACATTGCTGCTTTTTTTCACGGTGGCAGCCACTGCTCCGGCCCGGAGTGAATCAGTGACTCCCCGGCCGGGTCTGTGGCTGGTTGAGTCAACAACCCTGATCAATGGTGTGGACCTGATGTCTGCAGTCCGCGCAAATCAACAGCAGATGTTGGCTGACCTGCCGCCTGAGTACCGTGAGGCCGTTGCGCAGGCGCTTGATGACGTGGACAATGTCAGTCGCAATTATCAATGCCTTGGCACGGAGGATATTGCCGTCGTTACCGATCCTCATGCGTACCTGCAGCGGGTTAATGATGAGATGCCGGAGTGTCGGTTTGAAATCGTACGTACTGACGGGGAAATGATACGCCTTAAAGGGCGTTGTGACGACGCTGACGGATTCAGTGGAGACTTTGAAGGGGAGTTGCGCATTGTCGGCACAACGACAATGCGTTCGGTTTTTAACGGCAAGGGGCGCTATCTGGTTGATGTCGATCTGCCCGGTATTGAGTTGCCGGAAAATGGCCAGGTAGAGATGCGTCTGGAAGAAACCTCCCGCTGGATTACCGCTGATTGTGAAGCTGTCCCGGATTTGTAGTGGACTCTAACGCAGGATTTAATCATGAATTTTGACGCCAAGGCATCCCGGTGGGATACCGACCCCAAAAAAATTGCCAGAGCTGAAGCCGTGGCAAAGGGCATCTGCGCTATGGTGCCGCTGCATGCCGCCATGAGAACGCTGGAGTATGGTTGCGGTACCGGTCTGCTCGGATTTGCCCTGCAACCGCATGTCGGAAAACTGATATTCGCCGACAGCTCGCCTGGAATGCTTGACGTTGTTGAGCAGAAGATAGCTGCCGCCGATAACGCCAATTTGTCTTCACGGTTGTTGGATTTGGATAAAGATCCGGCACCGCCCGAATGTTTCGATCTGATTTGCTCGCTGATGACCCTTCACCATGTTGGTGACTATCAAGGGTTGCTGACAAAGTTTTATCAGCTGCTTCACCCTGGCGGGTATCTGTGTGTTGCTGATCTGGACACCGAGGATGGAAGTTTTCATAACAGCGATTTTGCTGGCCACCAGGGCTTTGATCGTGATGTCTTGCACCACCAGTTGCAGCAAATCGGTTTTGACCACATCCGTTTCAAGACCGTATTTGAAGTAGTTCGCGGAGAAGCAGAGGCCGCGCGTCGTTACCCGGTTTTTTTGATGGTTTGTCGCCGGCGGGACCCGCAGAAATTGACAACATAAAAGCAGCAATAAAGAAGGGGACCCCACACCAACGTCCCCTTCTTTATTGTAAACTCAACCTGATTCTGGTTGTCAGCCGGCCCCGTAGGAATGCAGACCGGAAAGAACCAGGTTGACGCCCAGGTAACAGAACAAGGTTGCTCCAAAGCCGATGATCGACAGCCATGCGGCTTTACGGCCGGCCCAGCCACGGGTGAAGCGGGCATGGAGAAAGGCCGCGTAGATAAACCAGACGATCAGGCTCCAGGTCTCCTTCGGGTCCCAGCTCCAGTAGGTACCCCAGGCATAGTAGGCCCAGGCCGCACCGGTAACAATCCCGAGGGTCAGCATCGGGAAGCCGATCATAATGGCCTTGTAGTTGAGGTCATCAAGAACCCTGGTCGGCGGAAACATGCCGAGGACTCCGCCCATGGGGGCGGGGCCTTCGTGCTTTTCTTCCTTGCCGACCTTGATAAGGAAAAGAATCGACACACCAAAAGCAATGGCAAAACCGGCGTAGCCGATGAAGCAGGTAATCACGTGATAAGTCAGCCAGTTACTTTGCAGCGCCGGCACCAGTGGATCAATGGATTTATTCAGACTCATCTGTCCCCAGAGCATGGCAAACAGGGCGACAGGCAGGACGACAACGCCAATGGCACGGTGTTTTTTAAAATACTTCCATTCCATAAACAGGTAGACACCGACAATCGACCAGGCGAAAAAGACCACCGACTCATAGAGGTTGGTCAGCGGCGCGCGACCATGCTCACTGCCGAGAATGGCATACGACTCATACCAGCGCATTCCCAATGCACCGGTCTGGATAATAAAGCCGGCAAAGGCTGCCAGGGTTGCTGCGGTTGCTACCTTGTTGTTTTTGGTAGCAATGAAAGCGATATAAAGGACCATTGAGGCAAAGTAGGCGATGGTCGTTAAGTTAAAAAGTAGTCCACTATCCATGGGTTATCCCTCCTCGTTAGGGGGTTTGTTATTGACGGCAGTCTCGACTTTCTGCATCAGATCGTCAAAGGCCAGGGCAAAACCGGGTTGATTGCGGTGGGCATTGCCGGCCAACTGAATTTTCGTTGCCTTGCCGGCATGTTCAATACAGACCCAGATCCGCTTGTGCGACATGAAGAAGGCGACAAGAGGTCCGACAATCAACATGAGGCAGCCGGCCCAGACAATATTGACACCGGGATCCTTGGCCACCTGAAGGCCGGTGAAATAAGGCTGTTGAAAGCTGCTCATGGCAAAGCTGTACTGGCCGCCACGGCGAACATCGAATTCCGGAAAATTCTGCCAGATAACGACCGGGTTCTGACGCGCCCCTTCAGGGGTGATGGTTTGCAGACGCATGGCCGGTCCGAAATTGCGATCATTATCGGTGAAGTCGGTTACAATAACACTGTAGCCGTTTGACAATGATACCCGCCGGTTTAACGGCGCACTGAATTCGAAGGTTTCACCACTTTCGTTATCAGTGGCTTTGAATGTAATGGTCGCATCTCCGGCCTGACCATAGCTCGACTGATAAAAAATAATGCCTTCATAAAACAGGGGGTCGTTGACAACAATTCGTTTTTCGTAAACCTCATCGCCATCTTTAAGAATCACCAGATCGCTGGCGTATTCCATTGGTCGTCTGGTGTCAGGATAGAACTTGACATCAAAATTATCGCAACGAACTTCGAAGCCGAGATCAATGCGCTGGCTACCGTCGCGGGTCATTACCTGGCTCACTGAGTCGCCTTCCGGTATATTGACATAGGCTTTAAAGCCGAAA
>JAWLDI010000017.1:0-28698 GCA_041686715.1 Pelovirga sp. | reverse complement strand
AGATGCCCCATTCCCCCTGGTCATGGTTCCCTATGAGCGCGTGATCGCGCCGGCAACCCAGGCACGAGAAGCAGTTAATCGACAGATAACCCTTGGTCTGTCTGCCAGCGCCATACTGACCCTCGTTGCTGTGCTTGTTGCTGTGCTGGTCGCTCTGCGCCAGGCTCGCAAGGTTACCAACCCGGTGATGCAACTGGCTGACGCAGCACAACAACTCAGCCGGGGCAAATTCGATGCCCGGGTTGATATCCGGACCGGGGATGAGCTCCAGCACCTTGGTGATATATTCAACAGTCTCGGTGCCCGGCTGGAAGAGCGTGAGCAGCTCAAGCAGTCCCTGGCTTTGGCAAAAGAAATTCAACAGCAACTGCTGCCTCAAAAACAACCCCGGTGTGACAACTTCGAATTGATCGGTATCAGCCGCTACTGTGACGAAACCGGTGGTGACTATTTTGATTTTATCTCCCTGGAAAAATCCGCCAGCCCTGCTCTTGGTCTGGTGGTAGGTGATGTGTCCGGCCATGGCATCGGCGCTGCCCTGGTAATGGCTACCACCCGTGGCATGCTCCACGCCCTGGTTGATCGGCACGCCGATGACCCACCGCGGCTGGTAGCCGAGATCAATCACGATCTGTGCCGCTCCATTGATGATTCCGGTTTTATGACTCTTTTCTTCGGCACCCTGAATCCGGAACAACGTTCTCTCAACTGGGTTTCTGCAGGGCAGGCGCCTCTGTTTATTTATCGTGCAGATCTCGCCGGTGGCCATATCGAAGAATTGGGAAGTTCCGGCATTCCACTGGGTATTATTCCTGAGAGTGACTATGAAATGGAACCAACCCTCCACTTCAACCCGGGAGACATTCTTCTCATCGGCACCGACGGCCTCTGGGAAACCCATAATTACGCCGATGAGATGTTCGGCACCGAGCGACTGTGCACTGTCCTGCAAGAATCTGCCCATCTTCCCGTAGAAGACATTGCCAGACAGATTTTTGCTGAGCTTGATCTGTTCCGTGGTGACCGCAGTGTTGATGACGACCTGACTCTCATGCTCGTCAAGGCATCAGCCGACCAGGAGAGCCCTTGACCATGAAATGCAGAACAGCAACACGCCCCGGAAACGGACAATTACCGGCACTGCAGTAGGTAGCGATTCTGCCGAAAAAAAGAAGGGCCGCTCCGTTGTGAATTGGAGAAGCCCTGCTGTCCGCGTGAAAGCTATATCAGAACTGGTTTCCGTCCGGAGTTTCCGGATCGACACCAGCTAAAGGCATCAGATACTCAAGTACTTACGGTGCTCCAGATCGGTGATGGTGGTACGATGACTTTCCCACTCCGTCATTTTGATGCGCATGTAGTTGTCAAACAACTCCTCCCCTAACGCTTCCGGCATGAAACTACTGTTTTCCGCCTCCATCAATGCCGGGAAAAAGTCTCGCGGTATAAAGCGCCGATCGAGAACCCGGGGTCGCTCGACAGTTGGTTTTTTATAGGCATTGCCAACGTCGGCGGGACCGGCATCCGCCTTGGTTCTGATACCGTCAAGACCGGCAAAAATCAGCACGGCAAATTGCAGGTAAACATTACCGGTAGCATCGGGGCAGCGTAATTCCATCCGTATCGCTTTGGAACTGGCAGCATAGGGGATGCGAATCATCGAACTGCGATTACGCAGCCCCCAACCGCGCACGATCGGGGCTTCCTTGTCCAGCACATAAGCCTTATAGGAATTGAAGGTGGATGCAAAAACAATGGAAGCTTCACGCGCATGACCGATCACCCCACCGATAAAATTCATCAGCATCGGGCTGAGCTTGTTCTCACACTGTTCATCGCAGCACAAATTGTTTCCTTCCAGGTCGGCAAAGGAAAGGTGAATGTGAAAGGCGTTGCGGTTAAACCCGGTAAAAGGTTTGGACATGAACGTCGCGTGCAGACCGTAGTGGGCGGCAACCTCCTTGGTGACAAAATCAAACAGAATAGTACGATCGGCAACGGTCAACGCATCACCCGGTTCGAGATTGATTTCATGTTGTGATGACGTCACTTCATGATGGGTTTTTTCATACTTTATCCCGCATTTTTCCAGAACATTGACGATTTCCTGTCTCACCACATCACCAATATCGCCGGGGGAAGAGCCGAAATAGCCCAGCTTATCGGTATGGATCTCGCTGTGAATCTCGTCACCGTTAAGAAGAAAGAATTCATGCTCAGGTCCGAACATGAAAGTCATCTGATAGTCGTTGAGTCCCGCCTCAACCGCTCGTTCAAGAGCATAGCGTGGGTCAACACTGGAGCGTGATCCATTCTGATTGAAGATCCGTCCGGTAAAAAATCCGATTTTGCGGTCACCGAAGTCAACCAGGCGAAAACTTTCCGGAACCGGTTTGACAATGCGGTCACTATTGTCAACAGTGGCAATACCGGCGATGGAGCTGCCGTCAATGCCAACACCATTGTCGATAATAGCTTCAATATCCAATGGGTTGATGGACAGGTTTTTCGATCGTCCATTAAGATCGGTGAAAAAAATCTTGGTCGTATAGGCCTGCTTGAGCTGTTCCTTGATCGCACTGATGCTGGTGCCGTTCATCGATTCTTCTCCTGTGAAGATGGTCACACTATTGTCTCCATTGACAATGGTGGTTATTCTGCCGGGCGCAAAAAAACAAACCGGCTGTCAGCGATTAAGCCGACAGCCGGTTTGTGGGGATAATTATTACGCGGGCATATTGGGGATTTTTGTCGTTTCCCCTTTATAGTTGCGCAAGGTGTATTCTTTGTCGTTTTTATCAACGATATAATAATCGGGCATCAGCGGAATCTTGCCGATATTAGTGGCCAGCACATACATGGGCTGGGCCAGACCGGTCGTGTGACCACGCAGGGCATCCCGAATCAGTTCTGCGCCCTTTTCTACCGGAGTCCGGAAATGGTCTATCCCCGGCGCCGGCTCACAGTAAAACACGTAATATGGACGGATCCGGGTGCGTAACAACTTCTGATGCAATTCCCTGAATGTCGGCACATCATCGTTAATCCCCTTGAGCAGCACGGCCTGGTTACCGACATTGATTCCACAACTGAGCAATTCATAAATCGCCCGCTCGGTTTCTTCAGTAATTTCCTTGGGGTGATTACACTGGGTGTTGATCCACACCGGCACCCGGTGAAAACCACCGATGGCTTTTTTCAGTCCCTCGGTAATCCGTTGCGGCAGCACGATAGGCAATCGTGAACCGATACGGACCATCTCTACGTGGGGTATCTCCCGCAGGGCTCCAACCAGATAAGCCAGTTTCTCATCAGAAAGAAGCAGTGGATCACCCCCGGTTACGAGGACGTCACGAATTTCAGGGTGTTCCCGAATCCACTCGAGGCCTTCTTCAACATCAAAACGAAGCTTGAGGTCCTGGCTGACCACCAGCTCCTTACGGAAACAGTGGCGACAATAGATACCGCAAACCTCGGTAACGGTGAAGGCGATCCGGTCTTTGTACTGACGGGCAATACTGTCAGGTCGCTTCTCATCAGTGGCCCGATTCTCTTTCCACATCAGGTAGTCCTGCATGCCGAACTGATTGACCTGCTCCTTCATTGAGGGAATGACCTGCATGCGGATTGGACATTTCGGGTCATCCTTATCCATCAGCGACGCAAAGTAGGGTGTTGTTCCCCAGCGGGTTTTCAACGTACTGATTGCGCGGCGCTCATCATCACTCACATTGATGTATTTTTCCAGTTGCTCCAGGGTTTTGACCTCGTTACGAACCTGCTCCATCCATGTTTCTTCCATTGTTCCAGCCTCCTGACCACCTCGCTGTGATCACTGTTTGTGGTTTTTTTGTATTCAGGCCGCTGTCTCAGCACGGGCAGCCTGTACTGCAGCGATTTTTGTTCCTGTCTCTACATAATGAGCTCTGACAACCTGCTCGATACGGCCCCTGTCCTGCGATCTGATACTATCGACAATAGCGCGGTGACGTTGTTCAATTTCATCCGCTTTATAGAGCAGGCCCCAGTGCTTGTAAAAAAGAATGTGGAGTTTCAAACTCAGCCGGCCACTGAATTCGAGCAGTTGCAGATTATCGGTATGGGCGGCGAGAAAATCGTGAAAGTCACCACCGATATCAACAACTTTTTTATGTTGACCAGCCCTGGCCGCCAGGCCCATTTCATCGACGTAACGATCAAGTTGAATCAAGTCTTCAGTAGAAAAAAGCTCACTGGCTGCCATAACGGCATATCCCTCCAGAATACCTCTAGTGGTATAACTGTCAACAATCTGTTTGGGGGTCAGAACGGGGACAAAGTTTCCCACCTGGGGGCGATATTCGATCAGCCCGATTGTCATCAATTCTTTTAATGCCTCACGAATCGGTGCCCGGCTGATTCCCATTTGCGCCGCCAGCAGGCTTTCCTTGATCTGGTCGCCGGGTTGCAGCTCATCGGTAAGAATAAGCTGGTAAATATGATCGATCACCTGATCCTTGTAGGTTTTCTTGACAATCATCATGTACTCCTCCGTGCGTCGATTGTCGACATTAGACATCTATTCAAGCAAAGTCAAGGACAAAAGACACCTTCAAGCAATAATCGGTGCAACCGCAAAAACGGTTGGCAGGGGATCGAGTGCCGCTGGCAAATGGCCATGAACCAGGGCTCGGGGCAGGTATTTTAAAACTGCAGCAGTCGTCGGGCGGGGCACCGTACCGACGACTGCTGCAGGAAGGTCGCAGAGTTACAATTCCACCTCTGGCAGATCGTCCAGCCAACCACCATTTTCCGTCAACTGACGAACCAGCATGCGTGACGATTCTTCCGGATGATCACTGCGTGCATGCAGCTGTTTCATGATTAACTTATCGCCAATACGGCCACAAATTTCGATTTTGCCGATATCGTGACCGATAATAAACTTAAACCTCTTGCCGTATCCATCCAAACGCTTCCGGGCCTCATCGACAAGGTCGACACCACGCTTCAACGGCACCTGGAAATGATGACGGACACGTGTTACCGGCATGCACTGGTAGAGATAATAGGGATTGACACCAATCTTCAGCAGACCGTTATTCAACTCCACCAGGGTATCAACATCATCATTCACCCCGCGCAACAGCACGGCCTGGTTATTGACAGTGATCCCCGCCTCACGCAGCCGCAGAATCGCCGCGGTGGCCTCCGGCGTTATCTCCGCCGGATGATTGAAATGGGTTGGCACATACAGAGTTTTGCGGCGATTGAAGTTTTTCAGCACCGTCATCAGTTCATCATCAAAGAAACGGATGGGATAAACCACCGGGGCCCGGCTACCGACCCTGACATAATTGAGATGATCAATGCTAACCAGCTCTTCCAGCATTTTTCTGATAACGTCAGTGGGCAGCATGAAGGGGTCACCACCGGAAATCAGCACATTGCTCAACTCAGTATGCTCGGCAAAGTATTTAGCCGCCTCCTGAAAATTTCGAACGGTCTGCTCATTGGGTAAACCGACCATGCGCTTGCGAAAACAGTGCCGACAATACATGGCACAATATTCTGTCCCCACCACCAGGGCCGTGTATGAATACTTGTGGAGCACACCGTTGCCTTTGTCGTGACGATCATCACCGTAAGGGTCCGGCGTTGTTTCCCCCATAGCCCCGGCAACAATCAACTCATCAACCTCAGGGACACACAACCTTCTGATCGGATCCTGCAGGTTGTCAGGATCAATCAGCCCAAGATAATAGCGGGGAATATTCATCGGATGTGCTTGAACCACTTCAGCCAGCTCCTGTTCCTGCGTCGCTGTCAGTGGAATATATTTTTTCAGTTCAGCCAAGGTGGTGATGTTATTCTTCAGCTCTTCTTTCCAGTCCACTGTACTCCAGTCCTTTGGCAGCTGTTGTGCTTTTTCAACACTAGCCATCATGTAAACACTCCTTTAATAATCAACATTCAACAAAGGAAAAATTAGGGCAACCCTGTTCTGGCATACCAGCCTATCGTTGCCCCAACTCTGCCATAATTTGGCGGATAATGCAATTTGACGAGCATCAAGCCATCGACATTGTTGATAAAATAAAACTATGTGCCTACTCAAAGAACAGGCCGCAAATAGAACAAAATTTGAATTTATTGAGTCTGAATCGTTTCCACCAGCAGCCATCTATGCTATCTTCTAATCGTCGCAATCATCATACGGTGATGTACGGTAATCACCATCAAATCAAACCCGTGTCGATTTACTGCTTGGACAAGTGATTCATCGGCCTTCGTCATCAGACATGTTATTGCCGCATACCGGCATTCACCACCCACGCTGTGGGCCCCTCAACTTTTCAAGGAGGATTTATCATGAAAAAAAGTCTGGCATTCATCCTGGCGGCTTTCCTGATGCTCACCGGAACGTCCTTTGCCGAAAGACTCAATGTCGGAACCGATACCGCCTTCGTGCCCTTTGAATTCAAAGGACAGGATGGCGAATATACCGGTTTCGATATCGATCTCTGGGCCGAAATTGCCACGCGAATCGGCAAGGAGTACACCCTGCGACCAATGGACTTCAATGGTTTGATCCCCGGCCTGACAACCGGTAACCTCGATGTTGCTCTGGCAGCCATCTTCATCAAGGCCGAGCGCGAAAAGTCCATTGACTTCTCACATCCCTATTTCCGCGCCGGGCTCAAGGTTCTGGTGAGCTCGGACAACACCGACATTCAGGGTCCGGCCGACCTGGAAGGTAAAGTCGTAGCCGTTAAACTGGGTACGGCAACCGTTGAATATGTGGAAAGTCTGAACCCGGAACGCATTGTCAAATTTCCCAACATCGATCAGGCCTACCTCGAAGTAGTGACCGGTGGCGCCGATGCCGCAATGCATGACACCCCGAACGTACTCTATTATGTTGCTGAAGCCGGCCAGGGTCGTGTCAAAGCCGTCGGTCCCGACGTCAAGGCGGCTCAATACGGTATTGCCTTCCCCCTTGGCAGCCCACTGCGTAAAGATGTCAACGTAGCTCTTCTGGAAATGATGGAAGACGGCACTTATGATGAACTTTACGTAAAATGGTTCGGTGAAGAACCAGAATAATCTCCTCCAGGTCAGTGCTGCAGTTGAGTTGTGGTCAGACAACGGCTCAACTGCAGCACAAATCTGACAACAACAATCCTGTTCATCAACCTACCCCAGTGAGAATCAACCATGGGTTTTGAATTTTCCGTCATTACCGATTCGCTCCCGGCGCTCTTTGCCGGAGCTAAACTGACCTGGATTATCACTCTTCTGGGAATTGCCGGTGGCATGTTCTTCGGCATCCTTGCCGGATTAGGTCGTCTGGCGGGAACCGAGCACCTGGGAGAAAAACCGCACGGCCTGCCGGCATATGTGGCAATGGCTATCAGATACTTGTCCGGCGGCTATGTGGAAACCATACGTGGCACCCCGATTATCGTTCAGGCCATGTTTATCTATTTTGCCTTCCCCATGATTGTTAAAGGGCTGACCGATATTGAACGCTTCAGAATCGAGGCCCTGACTGCCGCCGTCATTACCATTGTTATCAATGCGGGAGCCTATATCGCTGAAATTGTTCGTGGCTCTGTCATGTCGGTCAACAAAGGACTACTGGAAGCCGGTCAATCACTAGGCATCAGCCGATTTCAACTGATCGTCCACATAATCGGTCCGATTGCTTTCAGACGGATGATCCCGCCACTTGGCAATCAGTTTATTATCAGCCTGAAAGACACCTCCCTTTTTATCGTTATCGGCGTTGGCGAACTGACCCGTCAGGGACAGGAAATTATGGCCAGCAACTTCAGAGCATTGGAAATCTGGCTGACGGTTGCGATCATGTATCTGATTATGACAACTGTGCTGGCAGTCACTTTACGTCAGGTCGAAAACAAGATGAAAATCTTCTAGATTTTCCGGGGCGTAAAATTCACCGACAACCGTGACCGCGTCCGGTTGCAGTCAACTATCGAGGAACCCAATGTCAAACATCATAGAAATGCACGACGTGTGCAAGTCCTTCGGGGACACGGAAGTTCTCCATGCCATTAACCTGGCAATCAAAGAAGGAGAAGTCGTTGTTGTCATCGGACCATCCGGGTCAGGAAAATCAACCCTGATTCGCTGCATGAACTGCCTTGAAATGATCAGCAAAGGAACCCTGGTTGTTGATAACATCCGCATTCCGGAAGAGCGCCGTCGCGTCAGGCAGATCAGGCTCGAGGTCGGCATGGTCTTCCAGCAGTTTAATCTGTTTCCCCATATGACGGCCCTGGAAAACGTCGCTTTTGGTCCACGCAAGGCCCGCTCAATGGGCAAATCCAAAGCCGAAGAAATCGCCTCAGACCTGCTTGCCAAGGTCGGCCTGGCGGAGTTCAGCAACAAACTACCGGGACAGCTTTCCGGCGGTCAGCAACAGCGGGTTGCTATCGCCAGAGCACTGGCGGTCAATCCGAAAGTCATGCTTTTTGACGAACCGACCTCAGCACTTGATCCGGAAATGATCGGCGAGGTTCTTGATGTCATGAAGAAAATTGCCAAGGAAAGCGGTATGACCATGGTAGTCGTCACCCACGAAATGGGATTTGCTTCACAAGTTGGTGATCGCCTGATCTTCATGGATGACGGCTACATCGTCGAAGAAGGCAAACCCACTGAGGTGATGAAGAACCCGCAATCCAAACGCCTTACAGAGTTTCTGGGACACGTCAAGCACCATTGAGAACCTGGAGAAAAGATTACCTGTGTGTATTGCACAACCTAAAAACAACTGATCAACGGACCGTGCGGCGGCACCGCAGCTTGTTGAAGGTGCTCGGTAAATTCAGGGCGTGATACTTCCCGAGCCCCCAGACTGAGCAGATGGTCAGTCGTCTGTTGACAGTCAAGCAGTTCAAATTGACGATCGCGCAGGTAGTCCATCAGATATGTCAGAACAATTTTGGACGTATTGTTTTGACGGCTGAACATCGATTCTCCAAAAAAACAGCGCCCGATACAAACCCCGTAGAGCCCACCAACCAGTGTTTCGCCGTTCCAGCATTCGATGGAATGGGCAAAACCCAGTTCGTGCAAACGGCCATAGGCATGAGCCATTTCGGAGGTAATCCAGGTGCCATGACCACCAGGTCCGGCGCGCAGACGTCGGCACCAGTAGACCACAGCGGCAAAATCTTCGTTCAGGCTCAAACGGTAAGGATGTTTACGGAGCAGGCGCCGCAAAGAGCGTGAAATGTGAAACTCATCGGGGAACAGGACACAGCGCGGATCGGGCGACCACCAGAGAATCGGTTCACCCGGATTGTACCAGGGAAACACACCGAGGCTGTAAGCAAGCAACAAGCGCTCCGGACTGAGGTCTCCGCCGATGGCCAGCAGTCCCGATTCATGGGCTGACTCCAGAGGCGGGAACCAGAGTTCTCGATCAAGAACATGCGACATGAATCAGATCAGTGAAAATTGAAAGTAAAACTGCCACCGCGAATACCGATGCGCACTTCTCCACCCTCTTTCAACTCTCCAAAGAGAATCTTTCCGGCCAAAGGATCACTTAACTCAGACTGAATCAATCGTGCCAGGGGACGGGCACCGAAGAGGGGGTCGTATCCACGTTCGGCCAGGGCACGCCGGGCAGCAGCAGAAACCTTTAAACGCACATCGCGTTCTGCCAGCTGACCTGAAAGTTCTTTGAGAAATTTATCGACAACCTGGAGCATGATTTTCTGATCCAGCGGAGCGAAATTGATAACGGCATCAAGTCGGTTTCTGAATTCCGGGGTGAACGCTCTTTCCAGAGCATTCTTGGGGGCGGCTGAGGTCCGCTCTCCAAAGCCGATCGGTGTCACGTTCATCTGGCGGCTGCCGACATTGCTGGTCATGATCAGAATCACGTTGCGAAAATCGGTTTCCTTGCCGTTATTGTCCGTCAAGGTACCGTGATCCATCACCTGCAGCAGAATATTGAACAGATCAGGGTGGGCTTTTTCAATCTCATCCAGCAGCAGCACCGACCAGGGATTTTTACCCACGGACTCGGTAAGAAGACCACCCTGGTCAAAACCGACATAACCAGGGGGGGCACCGATCAGGCGTGCGACCGAATGCTTTTCCATGTATTCACTCATATCAAAACGCAGAAATTTCACCCCGAGTTGATCGGCCAATTGCCTGGCCACCTCGGTCTTGCCGACACCGGTTGGGCCGGTAAACAGCAGCGAACCGACCGGCTTTTCCGGATGCCCGAGGCCGGCCCGAGATCGATGTATCGCCCGCACCAGCGAGTCAATCGCCGGCTCCTGGCCGAAAACCACCCGTTTCAGGTCACGTTCCAGATAGCGCAGACGCTGGCGGTCACTGCCACTGATCGACTTGATCGGCACCCGCGCTATGCGTGCCACAACCCTCTCAATGGCATTTATATCAATGGGCCGATCCGGAGAACCTTCAAGTCGATGCTGAGCCCCGGCTTCATCGATAACATCAATTGCTTTGTCGGGAAGGTGTCGCTGAGGAATATGCTTGACCGCCAGTTTGACTGCTGAATCAAGAGCTTCTTCGGCATAGCTGACATTGTGATAATTTTCGTAATGGGAGCGCAGACCGCGAAGGATAGCAACAGTTTCCTCAGGGCTCGGCTCGTGCAGGTCGATTTTCTGAAAACGCCGTGACAGGGCACGATCTTTACTGAACAGATTTCGATATTCCTCATAGGTGGTTGATCCGATACAACGCAACTCACCACTGCCGAGAGCCGGCTTGAGGATATTGGAGGCATCCAGCGATCCACCGCTGGTCGCCCCGGCACCCACGATCGTATGAATTTCGTCGATAAACAGAATGGCCCTGTCGCGCTTCTGCAGAGCGCCAACGACCGCCTTGAGCCGCTCCTCAAAATCACCACGGAATTTGGTTCCGGCCAGCAGAGCGCCCATATCGAGAGTGTACAACTCGCTCTCTTTAAGCAGTTCCGGGACTTCCCCCTGGGCGACCCGCAACGCCAGTCCCTCGACCATCGCAGTTTTACCGACACCCGGCTCGCCGACAAACAGCGGATTATTCTTGCGGCGGCGACACAACACCAGAATCGCCCGCTCGACCTCTTCAGCACGTCCGATCAGTGGATCAATCTTCCCCTGACGGGCACGTCTGATAAGATTAATAGTAAAAGCCTCAAGTGGATCGGTCGGTTTCTGTTTTGGTTTCCCACGTTCACCCGGGGCATTTTCAGCAGGACGCTCAGTCGGCTTAGGGTTGCTCGCAGCAGCTGTTCGGCCATGGGAGATCTGATCAAGCAGATCAACGCGCTCGATCCCCTGGTTCTGCAAAAAGAAACAGGCATGGGAGTTTTCTTCTTCGAGGATAGCAGCCAACAGGTCGCCGACGCCGACCTCCGCCTGTCGGGCCGATTGCATGTGCATTACGGTCCGCTGCAGCATCCGTTGCAGCGCCAGCGTCTGACGCGGAACATCTTCATCTTCAATTTCTTCGGCGAGATGCTCCAGGTGCATGTCGAAAAAGCCTTCCAACTGGTGCTTGAGTTCGTCGACATCGCCACCACAGGAAGAAAGAATGTGTTGGCCCGACTCTTCAAACAGCAGAGCGTAGAGCACGTGCTCGGTAGTAAGATATTCGTGCCGTCTGCGCTGAGCTTCACGAACCGCAAGGGTAAAAGCGATCTGGACATCCTGACTGAACATAGTACCTGCCGTTTCTTTAATTTACTGCTTTGTCAAATAGTAACACAATCAATGCCTGAACCAGGCATCAGGCCTCCTCCAGGGAACACCGCAACGGGAAGCCGGCTTTTCGTGCTTTCAAGCGTGCTCGATCAACCTTACTTTCGGCGACTGCATAAGGAAACGTCCCGCAATAGCCAACCCCCTGAAAATGGATCGTCAACATGATCTTCTCCGCTTCGGTGGACGACTTTTTGAAAACCTCTTGCAGCACCTCAACGACAAAGTCCATCGTTGTATAATCGTCATTATGCATCAATACTTTAAACAAAGAGGGAATCTCTGTTTTTTTTTCGGTAGCAACCCTTGTCCGGGTTTTGTCTCCGGTATTGGCACCTGCATTTTCCATCGTCATGTTTGAATCCATCAGCTATCTTGTGTATAGAAAACCCTGTTTCGGGGCAGATCGTCATTATTTTTTTTACAATGCCCCGCTACTGGTTTTTCAGCTCATACTAACACAAACAAACCAGTCCAAACAATCCGCCGCCACCGGTAATCTGATGAGATTCGGGCAAGTTTCTTGTCGCCTGCCCTTCCCTTCTGTTATTTTATCATACCCTAACTATTCAGCTATGTCCTTACCACCGGGTCGCGGACCTGTGACGAGGGGGACTGTCGCCATGGCCGGCGGCAGTCAAGTGTTCATGGACGACTCAACCTGAAACAATTTCTGCTCCCGGCACAGCTTCCGAGCCGGTACTGAACAGATGTCACCACTGCGACATTAAAACCTGACGTCGTCAAGGAGTTTTTGTGCCCTTTGATACCTTTGAAGCCTGGATCGCCATTACCTTTTTCATCGGCTTATTGTGCGGGAGTCTGCTGGGCGCGCTGATCACCTTGTCACGCCTCCAGAAACGCATCAGCATGGAACGGCAACAGCGCGAAGAAACTCTTCAACAGCTATCGCGGCTGGAAGCACAACTGGAAGCAGAGCGCCGTAGCGGGCAGGAAAAGATGGACCTTCTCGAAGACATTCGCCAGCGCTCGGAGAAAAACTTCCAGCAACTGTCGACCCGGGCCCTTGCCGACAACAACCGCAATTTCCTTGAACTGGCAAAGGCAACCCTCGAACAATATCAGGGCCAGGCTCGTCAGGAGCTGGAACAACGGCAAAACGCCATCGACCATCTGGTCAAACCCCTGAAGGACGCCCTGGCTCAGGTTGACGGCAAAATTAACCAGCTTGAGCAGGCCCGCAGCGGTGCCTATGCCCGTCTGGATGAACAGGTCAAGTCGCTGCTCAGCAGCCAGCTCAAGCTGGAAACGGAAACCGGCAATCTGGTAAAAGCTCTGCGGACCCCGACGGTTCGAGGACGCTGGGGAGAAATCCAGTTGCGTAAAGTGGTGGAAATGGCAGGAATGCTCGACTATTGCGACTTTAACCAACAGCAGTCATCAACTGATGGACGTTCGCGGCCGGATTTGATCGTCAAGCTCCCTAATGGACGCAATATTGTGGTCGATTCCAAAGCCCCCCTCATGGCCTACCTGGAAGCCATTGAAGCACCGGACGAAACTTCCCGCGAGCGGGCCCTTGAAAACCATGCCCGGCATATCCGTAATCATATTCTCAAACTTTCAGCTAAGCAGTACTGGGATCAGTTTCAACCGACGCCGGAGTTCGTCGTCTTGTTTCTTCCCGGTGAATCCTTCTTTTCAGCAGCCCTGTCAGTCGATCCCGGTCTTATAGAAGCAGGTGTTGAACGCAAGGTGCTGCTGGCGACGCCAACCACTCTGATTGCCCTGCTACGCTCGGTAGCCTACGGCTGGCGCGAGGAACGACTGGCCGCCAATGCCCTTGCCATCAGCCAGCTGGGACAGGAAATTCACGAACGTCTGGCAACCCTGCAGCAGCACTTTCACCAGATGGGGAGAAGCCTGGAAAAGGCGGTTGACAGCTATAACAAAGGCATAGCCTCACTGGACAGTCGGGTGCTGGTAACAGCACGCAAGTTCGCTGAACTGGGGGCGGGTAGCAGTAAAGATATAAACGCGGTGGCCCCGATTGAAAGTCGTACCAGAACAGCGCAGATGGCAGAACAACGAACCGATGATATAACAGATTGAATGGCTGTATTACCAGAACACGGCGATCAGGATAACGCCCAGCGCAATACGATACACTACAAACGGCTGCATGCCGATACGACGGATAAAGGCCAGAAAGTAGTGAATACAGGCAAAGGCGCTGATGGCCGACAACAGAACACCGAGAATGATGGTACTCCAATCGGTGGGAATGGCGGAACGAAACAGGTCCACCAGTTGCAGTCCGCCGGCGAGAAAGATCACCGGAATCGACAATAAAAATGAAAAGCGCGCGGCTGCTTCTCGGCTTAACCCCAGTAGCAGAGCCGCAGTGATGGTGATCCCTGAGCGCGACGTTCCCGGAAACAATGCCAGAGCCTGAGCACAGCCGATCAGCAGCATTCCCACCATGCTCAAGCTATACAGATCCAGCTCACCACGACGGCGCCAGTCAGCCCATCCCAGCAACAGCCCGAAACCGATCAACCCCACAGCAATCAACAGTGGCGAACGTAATTGCGTTTCGATATACCCCTTCAGGGTGATTCCAGCCAGACCGACAGGTATCGTAGCTACGAGCACCCCCCAGGCCACCCGCGCCGCTGGTGTAACTTGAGCGGTCACAACTGAACGCCCCCACTCAGCAGCCATCTGTGCCAGGTCTTGACGAAAATAGATCACCACAGCGATCAGGGTTCCAGCGTGAACCGCGATATCAAACCCAAGACCCTGATCCTCCCAGGCAGTCAGCACCGGCACCAGAATCAGGTGAGCTGAGCTTGATACGGGGAGAAATTCTGTCACCCCCTGGAGCATGGCAAGGACGACAATCTGAAAAATATCCATGGATATCCTTTAGTAATTGTGGCAGCACCGAACAATAGTCCAGCGCTCCTGACTACGGCATCTTCTATCGCGTTCCTCGCTTCAGTGTCAACTATCCGCCAGACCATCAGTGGGGCCTGGCGGCGGAACAATAAGACAGCACCCAGATAGAACTGGAACACTAAGAATGAGACGGGATATACTGCCGCATGCCGGAAATTTCATCTTTAAAGAAATGAGGTCATTATATGCTGCTTCTGGCCAAAATCATCGTAACACTGGTGATGATCCTGCTGCTCGCCGCAATTGCTGAATATGTTAACCCGAAAATTGCCGGCATTCTTTCCGGGTACCCTATCGGATCGGCCATCGTGCTTTACTTTTACGGCCTCGAATACGGTCTCGAATTTGCGTCACTAAGTGCCCTTTACAATCTGGCCGGATTGCTGCCCTCCCTGGTCTTTGCCCTGGCTTACCTGTTTCTTCTGCGGCGCCGACCGGACATTCCGGTCATTGCAGCGACTGTTATCGCCCTCCTGCTCTACCTGGGCTGTGCCGGATTGATAGGCCTGGCCCACCTGCCACCTGTTGCTACCATCATCCTCTCTGCCGGAGGACTGCTCGTCAGCAGTTACCTGGTCCAAAGTCGCAGCGAACTGGCCACTGCGCCGAAGCTTCCGTTCCGACTGCGCGTTGTTGCCTTTCGGATTATCATCGCCGCCACCCTGGTCATTACCATTACGGCCCTGGCCGGGCAGATTGGATCCTACTGGGCGGGGATTCTGTCGGCTTTTCCACTCATTCTGATGCCGCTGGCACTGATTATACATCTGCACTTCGGCGCCGCCTGTGCACGTTCGCTACTCAGTCATTTCCCCTTGGGCCTCTGGTCTGTATTTTGTTATTCCCTCACTCTCTCCGTCGTTTATCCCCGATTCGGACTGTACGCGGGCACGCTGATCGGTTTTGGCGCTGCAACAATCGTGTTACTGCTCCTCAATTCCGGCGGACTGCTCAGGTGGGCGAAAAGGGCCGCTTAGTTTTCACCTTTCCGGTATGCAAACGTATTGAACCTCTGACTGATATCTTTTATGGTTAACCTATGACTGTCTACCTTGATTGTGCGTCAACTACACCAACTGAGCCCTCGGTAGCCGAAGTGATGCGGCGCTTCATCGACGTGGATTACGGCAACGCTGCCAGTCCGATTCACGACTACGGCACCTTCGCGCGTATGGCAGTCGACCATGCCCGCGGCCAGATTGCCAAACTGGTCAAGGTACGTCGCGACGCTGTTATTTTCACCAGCGGAGCCACCGAAGCCAACAATCTTGCGATTCTCGGATTGCGCCAATATGGCACGCAGACGGCGCGCCGCCATGTGATCTGCAGTGCTATTGAGCATAAAGCGGTACTGGAACCGTTGGAGGCCCTGACGCAATCCGGTTTCGAGATGACCCTGATACCAGTGGACAGCGATGGCCGCATCATTGTTGACAAGCTGCAACGAGCAATGCGACCGGACACCCTGCTGGTTTCGACCATGCAGGTCAACAATGAAACCGGCGTCAAGCAGCCTTTGACAGAGATCGCCGAGATGCTGTCTGAGCATCACGCTTACTGGCATGTTGATGCCGCCCAGGGGTTCGGCAAGGAGCTCGAAAGCATTACCCATCCGCGTATCGATATGATCAGTATCAGCGGACACAAGATTTACGGCCCCAAAGGGGTCGGGGCATTGATCACCCGCAAGCGCAATGGCCAGTCACCTCCCCTCAAACAATTAATCTACGGCGGCGATCAGGAACGGGGATTACGCCCCGGCACCTTGCCGGTTCCCCTGATCGCCGGGCTGGGAGAAGCCGCGCGTTGTGCCCTGCGCCGACACGAAGAACGCCTGGCTAAAGTCACCAGCATCCGCACGCGCGCTCTAGCCGCTCTGGCCGAACTCAACCCGGTCATCAACAGCCCTGCGGCACAGAGCCTGCCTCATTACATCAATATCTCTTTGCCGGGCATCCCCTCTGCTACTGCCATTGAGGCCCTGGCTGGAACCGTTGCTGTGTCCAGCACCTCAGCCTGTACCAGCCACACTATGGCGCCCAGTTACGTTCTCAAAGCCATGGGGCGCTCTGAAGCAGAAACCACCTCGGCGCTGCGGTTCAGCTGGTGCCATCTGACTGAGGACGTTGACTGGGGGGCAGTCGTGGCGATTTTACAGAAGTTACGGCAGCATACTGGACACTAAATCCCCGGAGGAGCACTATGGACCTTTTTACGGAGCTGGAAAAAGTCACCCGCCACGAACATGAGCATGGGGAACTGCCCGACTGGCTGGCAGAACCTATTTATACGGTAATCAGCAACCCACACCACTATCAGGGCAAGGATTATCTCATCGAAATGCTCATCGATCAGCTCAATGAATACGACGTCTACGCCGAAGCCGGCTGTTGCCGCTGGGCCAGCGATCATGAGGATATCAAACGGACCCTTGGCAAATTAAATCAGTAGGGACCATACTGCCCACCAGCCTGTCTCGTACCCTTCTTTACTGATAACGCTCAACCGGCAAACCGCGCTCAATCCAGCCGGGCCCGGCGGAACTGCCGACCATGCCTTCGGTAATATTGTAAATGCGACTGAATCCATGAGCGACGAGCAGACGTTGAACATGGGTTGTACGATTGCCGGTGCGGCAGATCAGACCGATGGGCGCATCCAGGTCACCTCCCACCCGGGCCAGGATGTCTTGAATAAAACCATCGGTGCCGCCCGGGTGAACCATGTTTACCAGTCTGGCACCACTGGCAACACCAGTCTGGCGCCACTCCTCGGGAGTGCGGATATCAATCAATGTGAGTTCATCGGCCGTGATCAGTCGATGCGCTTCGGGAGCCGACAACTCAAGATAGTTGGTCCTTCTGCCGTCAATCAGCATAGCGGCTCCCACGACAAAGATACCAACAACAATCAGAACCAGCCACCATTTCACGTTTCATTCTCCTTCTCTTTTCTGCTGCATCATATTGTCAAAAATCATACAACCCCACCTTGCGGGGTGACAATGCCAGGCAACTTCAGCACCAGCATCAAGAAACATCTGTCACACCCTGGCCTCGTCGGTCTGTACGATTATTTCATCGCGACAACTCATCTGCAACTCCGGTAAATTGAACCTCTAAATCGAACCACTTGGTAGCAAACTTTTCACCATGCTATTATCTTCAGAATTGATCTTGCACGCTACCCCCTCTCATATTTTCAGGGAATCCCTTTGTCATCAGCGCCGTTACTGAAACAAATTCAATCCTTAAGCCCCGCCAGTCGGCGCTGGAACCGGCTGGCGATTTTGCTGGGCGGCGCTGGCGGCATCTGTATTATTGTTCAGGCAGGGCTGCTGGCTCATATCATCCATGCAGCTTTTATTGAGGACACACCCCGAGAAAACCTGTTCCCTCTTTTTCTACTACTGGCTGGCGTCATCGGCCTGCGCGGATTGCTGGCCTGGGGACGGGAAATCAGCGGTCAAAAAATCTCGACCCTGATCCGCCGGCACATCCGTGCCGAACTGCTCGAACATCTCCACGCCCTTGGCCCTCTGTATGCAAAGAACAAACAGACAGCGCCGTTGACCAACACCCTGCTGGAGCGCACTGAAGCCCTGCACGGATATTTTGCCCACTATCTGCCCCAGAAGTCACTGGCCATGCTCATACCCATCACGATCGGTCTGAGCGCTTTGTGGGTCAGCTGGGTGGTCGGCTTGATCTTCCTGATCACAGCCCCGCTGATCCCGCTTTTCATGGTGATGATCGGTCGTGGCGCGGAAAAGCTCAACCAGAAGAACTTTACCCTGCTCTCGCGTATGAGTGCCCACTTTCTCGACACGCTCCAGGGATTGGCAACCTTGAAAATTTTTCAGCGCGCCGCTGATCAGGCCGAAGAGGTTGAAAAATCGTCAGAGCAGTATCGCAAAGGGACCATGACGGTTTTACGAGTGGCATTTTTATCCTCGGCTGTTCTGGAATTTCTGACCTCGGTAGCAATAGCCATGACGGCAGTTTTTCTTGGCCTGTCGTACCTGCAGTTTCTCGATTTCGGTCTTTACCAACGCGAGCTGACCTTGCAGACCGGCCTGTTCCTGCTGCTTCTTGCCCCCGAATTTTACCAGCCGCTGCGCGATCTCGGCACCCACTACCACGCTCGCGCCGAAGCCCTTGGAGCAGCGCAGGAGATTAATGCGATCCTGACCGAGCCGGTGCCGGAAACAACGCCGGCAACTGCAGATTCTTTAACACAGCAGAAGGCCATCAATCTTGAATTGACACATGTCAGCCACAGTTTTGACAAAGGCCGCCGCTCGGCCCTGACCGATCTCAATCTTCAGGTAAAGGCAGGAGAATGGCTGGCCATTGTCGGGGCCAGCGGTGCCGGCAAAAGCACCCTGCTGACTCTGCTGTTAGGGTTTCTTCCGCTGCAGCAAGGAGCAATAACAGTCAACGGACACCCCCTGAACCGCTTCAATCCTGACGACTGGCAGCGCCATATTGCCTGGGTTCCTCAACAACCCGCATTGTTCGACGGTTCCCTGGGGGAGAACATTGCCCTTGGAGATCCGAGTATCTCCCGGGAGAAGCTGAGGGCTGCCGCACGTGCTGCTCAGGCCGACAAGATTACAGCAACAGCAGAGCAAAGCCTTGATCTTGCCGTTGGTGAACAGGGCAATCAGCTGTCCGGGGGAGAAGCGCGGCGGGTGGCACTGGCCCGTGTTTTTGCCAAAGACGCGCCGCTGATCCTGCTGGATGAACCGACCGCCGGACTGGATCGGGAAAACGAGCAAATGATCATGACCAGCCTCAAACAACTGGCACCGGGCAAAACTCTGATCATGCTGACCCATCGTCTGGACACCGCCCGAATCGCCGATCGCATCGCCGTCATGGCAGCAGGAGCTGTTGTTGAACAGGGAAACCACGAGGAGTTGATCAACCTGAACGGCGTTTATGCCGGCCTCGTCAATAGTGGCAGGCAGGTGCTGTCATGAAAGACCTGATCCCCTTTTTGCGCCTGCTTCGTCCGCACCGTGACTGGATTATCTGGGCAATTTTTTTCGGCTGCCTGACCCTGTTCGCAAGCATCGGTCTGCTGGCCCTCTCCGGCTGGTTCCTCAGTGCCAGCGCGGTGGCCGGCTTGAGCATCGCGGCGGCACAGAACTTCAACATCTTTACTCCCAGTGCCGGCATTCGTGGTTTTGCCGTTATGCGTACGGCCGGACGCTATATTGAGCGCCTGCTCTCCCACGAGGCCACGCTGCGCCTGCTGTCATCACTGCGGGTCTGGTTTTATCGCCGCATCGAACCCCAAGCGCCGGCCGGACTCTACCGTCACCGCAGCGGTGATCTGCTCAATCGGATCGTCACCGATATCGACACCCTCGACGGCCTGTTTATTCGGGTGGTGCTGCCATCCCTGGTTGCCCTGTTTGTCGCCGGCCTGGTCAGCGTCTTTTTATGGTGGCTGGCCCCGCTGTTAGTCCTCGTGTTTCTGCTCTTTTACCTGACGGCCGGTGTGTTCTTGCCCCTGCTCAGTCACTTCCTCGGACAACAGACCGGCGCTGCCATTCAACACCAACTGGCAACATTGCGCGCCAATCTGCTCGAAGACCTGCACGGCATGGCTGATCTGACTATCTATGGAGGCTGGCAATATCATAATCAGGCACGTCGGGCAGAAAATGAGGTATTACTCAAACTGCAGGAAAAAATGGCCGTCATTCAGGGTTTCAACAGTGCCATGCTGACTGTTGTTGCCGGGGTTGCAGCACTGGCAGCTCTCTATGTCGCTATCCCTCCGGCCCAGGGAGGGGCGTTTGATGGCGCTCTGCTGGCACTGATTGCCTTCGGCATTCTGGCCGCTTTTGAAGCCGTTGTGCCCCTGCCTGCGGCCTACCAGATGCTCGGCAAAATCAGCTCTGCAGCACAGCGCATCCGTACCATTGCCGACGGACCGGTTGCGGTGACCTTTCCGGAAAAACCGACAAGGGACATACTTGATTCGAGTGTTCGTTACAACAATGTCGACTTCCGCTACCCAGGCAACCGCCAGGCAGCCGCCGTCAGAGCAATCAACCTCGACATTAAACAGCAGACCAGCCTGGCCATCGTCGGTCCGTCCGGCTGTGGTAAAACCACCCTGGCCCACCTGCTGACCCGCTTCTGGGACCCCGATCAGGGTATAATTACCGTTGGTGGTGAACCATTGCTGAATTTCAGTGAAGCGCAACTGCGCCAGCTGGTCACCCTGGTATCACAGAAATCCCACATCTTTAACGCGACATTACGTGACAATCTGCTGATCGGTGCACGATATGCCAGTGACAACTTGTTATGGGAAGCACTCAAAAAAGCCCAACTGGATCACTTTGTTGCCGGGTTGCCACATCAACTTGACACCTGGGCAGGTGAAGGCGGAGCACGCTTGTCAGGAGGAGAGACCCGGCGGCTGGTGCTGGCCAGAGCCCTGCTCAAAGATGCGCCGATCTGGGTTCTTGATGAACCCACCGAGGGGCTGGATAATCACACCCGCCGACAGTTCAATCAGACCTTGTTCGCCAATCTGCAGGGCAAAACCGCCATTTTCATTACCCACACAACCGACGTGCTTGAGCGGGTTGAGCAGGTCTGCTTCATGGAAGCCGGGCAGATCATCGCTTGCGGCGACCATGATGAATTGCTTGCCGGCAGTGAGCGCTACCGGCATTTTATCAACAGTTACCCGGGCTGACTGCTGGATATTTCTCTGTCATGCGAACAAGACAAGCGCAAGAAAAAAATAAAAAAATCCGTCCCCGACCGGTCAAGTCTGGACATTCTCATATAAATCAACTAGATTCGCCCATCTGCGTACTTGTCTGACCAATTTCTTTCTGACTGTATTTCGTTTTTGTTGTTTGCTGATTTTCGCAACGTTGCTCAGGGGTTTACATGATGCAGGCTCTTGCTCTGCTGATTCGTGCTATCAGTCGCTTCAATATCATTCTTGGACATTTCTTTTCCTGGTTTTCCCTGGGAATCGTTCTGGTCTGCTTTACTGTCGTTGTTATGCGTTATGCTTTTTCCTCCGGCTTTATCTGGCTGCAGGATCTCTACGTCTGGCTCAACGCTATGATGTTTATGGGGATTGCCGGCTTTGCCCTGTTCAACAATTCCCATGTCCGGGTTGACATTTTCTATCGGCCTGCCGGTCGGCGGCGCAAAGCACTGGTCGACATGTTCGGCAGTCTCTTTTTCATCGGCCCTTTTATTTACGTACTAGCTACCTGGAGCTGGGCCTATGTGGAAAGATCCTGGCGTTTCATGGAAGGCTCTCCCAATTTCGGTGGAATGCCCGGTCTTTATATTATCAAGAGTTTTATTCTGTTCTTTGCCCTGGTCGTTGCCCTGCAAGCCCTGGCCATGTTTTTACGCGGGATTCTGGTTCTGCTGAACAAGGAAGAATTACTGCCTGAAGCCTATCGTTATCAGGAGGAATCCTGATATGGATCCGGTTCTGATTGGTGAACTGCTTTCCCTGCTGATGTTTTTTGCCATCATCGGTGTGTTGATGCTGGGGTTTCCGGTGGCTTTTTCCCTCGCTGGAACCTCAATTATTTTTGCCGGCATCGGTTATCTGCTCGGGGTCTTCGACCCGTCCAACTTCAACAGTCTGGCCTCCCGCTATGTCGGCGTCATGCTCAATGAAGTATTGGTTGCCGTGCCCCTGTTTATCTTTATGGGGATGATGCTGGAACGATCCGGTATCGCCGAAAAGCTGCTCATTACCATGGGTCGACTGTTCGGCAATCTGCGTGGTGGACTGGGCCTTTCAGTGATCGTTGTCGGCGCCTTGCTGGCGGCCTCCACCGGTATCGTCGGCGCCACAGTGGTCACCATGGGTCTGCTGTCCCTGCCGGCTATGCTGCGGGCCGGCTATGACCCCCGTCTGGCCAGCGGCGTTATCTGCGCGTCAGGAACCCTGGGACAGATCATTCCACCTTCAACCGTGCTGATTTTCATGGGTGATATGCTCTCCGGTATCAACGCCCAGGTCCAGATGCAGATGGGCAATTTTGCGCCGACCCCGGTCTCGGTCGGTGACCTGTTTGCCGGAGCCTTCGTCCCGGGGCTGCTGCTGATTGCCCTGTATATGAGCTGGATGACCTGGAAGGCATTCTTCCGCGCCGAATCCTGCCCCGCCCTGGTGGTCACGTCGCAGGAACGGGCCGACCTGTGGAAAGATGTGCTGATCAGTCTGCTGCCACCGCTGTTGCTTATTTTTGCTGTGCTGGGCTCCATTCTCGGGGGCATCGCTACCCCGACCGAGTCAGCTTCTGTAGGCGCTGTCGGTGCGATCATTCTCGCTGCCACGCGCCGACGTCTGAACCTGAAGAGTCTGCGTCAGACCATGCTGGCGACCGCCAATATCACCACCATGATCTTTGTCATCCTCCTCGGAGCTTCGGTCTTTTCCCTGGTATTCCGGATGATGGGCGGGGATGAACTGGTCGGGGAGTTTTTACATAACCTTCCCGGCGGAAAGATGGGGGCCATCCTCTTTGTCATGCTGCTGATGTTTATGCTCGGCTTTATCCTCGACACCTTTGAGATCATCTTCATCATCCTGCCGATCACCGCGCCGGTGCTGATGATGATGGACGTCGACCCGATCTGGCTGGGGGTTATGGTAGCGGTGAATCTGCAGACCAGCTTTCTGACCCCACCTTTCGGATTTTCCCTGTTTTACCTGCGTGGAGTAGCTCCAGGGGCGGTATCAACCCGCATGATTTACGAAGGAGCGCTGCCTTTTGTGGTGCTGCAGCTGGTAGCAATCTTCATCCTGGTGATGTTTCCCGAGCTGGTGACCTGGCTGCCTGATCTACTGTATGGACGGTAAGTCCTCTATGGCAGATGGGCGCTACGCCGATGTTCAGGTAGGAGCTTGATTTATCAAGCCCTTTTGAAGGCGTCAAAAACACACCGGGTGCAATGAATTGCGCCCCTACCAATTAAAAAGGGCGGCTGAAGTATGGCACTTCAACCGCCCTGATTTTTCATCCGAACCTTTAATCAGCTGTAGTTGATATATTTCGCCCGGGCCGCCACAAAACCCTGGTCGACCTTCTCGGTACGGTTTTGCAGCAGGGTGAGATTTTTGACAAAGCTCTCTGCTGTTTCACGAGTCAGGGCATCGCGATGTTCACGCAGTTCGTTAATAATATCCATCGACGCCCCGGCTCCCGCCTCCAGCAGATCCTCAGGGAAAGCCCTCAGGTTCACACCATGTTGCTCTACCAGGGTCTGCAGGGCAATCGGATCATTGGCATAGAAATCGGAGGCAACCTGATCATATTCCGCCTGACAGGCAACTTCTACAATCTGCTGAAGATCTTTCGGCAGTGTCGCAAATTTTGACTTATTGACAACCAGCTCGGTTGCCAGACCGGGCTCGGTAAAACTGGGCAGGTAATATTCCTTGCAGATCTGATAGAAACCCAGGGCCAGGTCATTGTAAGGGCCAACAAATTCCGCCGCATCCAGAGCGCCGGACTGCAGCGCCTGATAGATCTCGCCGGCGGCCATATTGACCACGTTGGCACCCATCTGTTGCCACACCTGGCCACCTAATCCCGGCGTGCGGAAATTGAGACCCTTAATGTCGGCCAGGCTGTTGATCTCCTTTCGGAACCAACCACCGGCCTGGGTTCCGGTATCGCCGGACAAAAAGCCCTTGACCCCGAACTGGTCATAGACCTTGTCCCAGAGTTCCTGGCCACCCATATAACGTACCCAGGCCGCCAGCTCGCGCGATGTCATCCCGTAGGGAACACCGGTAAAAAACGAAGTAGCCGGACTCTTGTTCTGCCAGTAGTAGGCAGCGCTGTGACTCATCTCCGTCGAACCTTCAATCACCGCGTCAAAGGATTGCAGCGGCGGCACCAGCTCACCGGCAGAATAAACACGGACATTGAGCCGTCCGTCTGACATGGTGGTAATCCGGTCGGCAAGGCGCTGGGCTCCGACACCAAGCCCGGGAAAATTGCGCGGCCAGGTTGTGACCATGCGCCAGGTATAACGCTCCTTGGCAATGGCCGGAGCGGCAACTGTCGAAACCGCAACACCGGCACCGACTGCTGCCGTTTTCATAAAATCGCGACGCTTCATCGTGAAGATGCCTCCTGTAATGATAACTGATGAAAGGGTAACTATTCAGCACCGTCGTTGCCACAGGATCACGGGCCCGGAGCTGAACAGCTCTACGTGAAAAGTATTGTTTTGCTCTCTAACCTTTTAGTTGAATTTGATTGGCGCAGTCAAGTAGAGGGGCAATAAAATTCTGTTATAAACAGTCCCAAATCAATTGACCGAGCATTTACAGCCCAAGTAACTCTTCAGCGTCAGGCCGCACCACCCCAGCTTCCTGTGCTGCCGCAATCAACTGGTCGCAGGTAGTATCATCGACAGGAATTCCTTTTTCAGCACGTTGTGCTCTGGCTATCATCTCCGGTTCACCCGCCACCAGTACCGGCAGTGCAGAATCGTCCGCAGGGGCGCTTTTCACATAAGACACCAGTGCCGCTATCTCCTGTTCCATCCACTGATAATCGATCAACCGCTGCGGATCAATAAGGATAGTCGCCATGTGATTGACAATACCGCCGATTTTCGGGTTTTCGGGTTGAATCGTTCCACCCCCGGTCAGGACCCCGGCCAGCAACTCACAGAAAAAGGCTATTCCGTAGCCTTTATAGTCTCCCAGAGCGGTAATGGCTCCAAAAGGTTCCGTGAACATAACGCTGGGATCAGTGCTTGCCTTGCCGACACCATCATAGAGGATCCCGGCAGCCATCTGCTCGCCCTTGTTCATCGCCACCCGGACTTTTCCCAACGCTGTCCTGCTGGTCGCCATATCCAGCAGAATAGGTGATCCCTCTGCCTTAGCCGGCATGGCAAGACAGATCGGGTTGGTAGAATAGCGGGCAGCTGTCCCGCGAAAAGGAGCAACCAGGGGACGGTGATCAACCACGTTGACAAAATGCAGAGAGACAAAACCGGCAGCAATGGCCTGTTCACCATAGCTGCCGATCCGCCCCATGTGGTGGGCGTTGCGCAGGCCCATAAACACAAGCCCATTCTCGCGGCACCGTTCAATCGCCGTTGCCATGGCTTCTTTTGCCAGCCTCTGACCATAACCGCGACCGCCATCAAAAACCATCATGGCACCATGATCAAGCACTTGTTGTCTCTCGGCATCGGGAACCAGGGCATTGTTACGGATGCTGTTGAGGTAGGCCGGAATCATCCCGATTCCGTGGCTGTCATGTCCTGCAAGGTTGGATTGCACCAGGTGCTCAGCAACAATGTCAGCCTCATAACTGCTGCTTCCGGTAGCGGTTAATACAGCCCGAGCAAAGATCTTGAGATGCTTGCCGGATATATTTTTCATCACTGACCTCGCTTTAAAACACCATGAAAACCAGTTTTTCATTCCGTGGACAGCCTGGTGTCCGATCAGAATTCCTCGCTGGTCAGCTCTTGACCAGTTGATCAGCTCTGTCAATCAAAAAACGAGCAATACTGCGCGATGGCGGCAGAGTCGGCAACTTGTCCAGACGGTACCAGTCGGCGGCGCAGAGTTCCTGATCGCGCAACTCGATGTCTCCACCGGCATAATCGGCAACAAAGCCACACATCAGTTGACTCGGGAAGGGCCAGGATTGACTGCCCAGATAACGGATATTGGCAATGCTGATACCGGTCTCTTCCAACACCTCACGGGCCATGGCCTCTTCCAGCGACTCGCCAAATTCAACAAACCCCGCCACCAGTCCATAACGCCCGGTAGCCCACTCCCCTTTACGTACCAGCAGCAAGTGATCGCCGCGCAGGATCAGACCGATAACACATGGATGAATCCGAGGAAAATGGTGAGCACCACATTGCAGGCAGATTTTTCCCCAGCCCCCGGCCAACCGCTCCATTTTCCCGTCACAATTACCGCAGTAGCGACTGGTCGCCTCCCAATGCAGGACCATCAGGCCAATCCCCCCGAGGGATGACATGGGTGCCGACAGGGTTGGTTCCACAGCACGCAGATGGTAAGGCTCCAGCGTTGCCGGCAGGGCGGCCTCGCCCGGCACCTCGATCAGGCGGCAAGGTTGTCCTTGCCACTGTCCCAGATACTGGGCACCGTCCGCTAATGAAGGCAGGGGGCAATCTCCGGATGGAAGCCGCTCAGGCGCCCCCTTGTCGGTCAACAGATGCATACCCTGCAACAGCAGCCAAACACCTTCGCCGCCGGGGTCCCGGTCAGGGGACAGCAACTGGAAACAATCATCGAGACAGCTGCGATTAAAAGGAAGAGTCGAAATATCCATGGCACAAAGAGACGGATCCAGCATCACGACCTCTTGCTCAATGCATAACGTAACAACGCGATTTGTGTTTTGGCATCGGCAATATCCCCCATAGCAATCATTGTCAAAGCCGTGTCGAGATCAACGATCAGCGGTTCGATGAATTCATCCGGCTCCAGGGCCGTTTCGGTCTGTTGAAGATCGCCGGCAACAAAGAGATGGATTTTTTCATCACAAAAGCCGATACTGCTGTAAATAAAATCCAGAGGTTCAAGAGTAGCGGCATGATAACCCACTTCTTCAACCAGTTCACGCCGTACACAGGCCGCCGGATCTTCGCCAGCTTCCAGACGCCCGGCGGGGATCTCGCAGATAGTATCGCCAATGGATGGGCGAAATTGGCGGATCAACAGCAAGCGCCCATCAGCCATTACCGGCAACACGGCGCAGCCACCCGGGTGACGTAAAAACTCAAAGGTTGATTCACGCTGGTCGGGCATCCGGTGCTTTTCACGCGTAATGTCAAAAATCCGCCCCTGATAAATCATGTCCTGTGTCAACCTGGTCATTATAATTTCCAATTCTTAAGTATTGTATGTTGCTGGCAAATAGTGAAATTGTTCACTATGGCTGGACAACCTACAACTGTTCCAGAAACTGTTGCAACGCACGATGATCACCGCGATAGTGACAAGGCCAACTTTTCTCGTCACGTTCAACCAGCCAGGTATCAACCAGGAAGGTCTGCATACCAACCGCCGCCGCCGCCAGATCATGGCTGGCGTCGTTACCAACCATCAGACAGCGCTGCGGAGGAATTTTGAGCAGCGTGGCTATTTCTCGAAAATACCCTGCCTGCGGCTTGCAGTAATAGCTGTTTTCATAGGTGGTAACATGACGAAAAACAGATTGGTCCACACCTCCCCATTCCATCCTTGCCTCAATCATAAACCGTGGGAATACCGGATTGGTCGCCAGAACCATGGGTATGTTGCGGTGATGGCAATCCTTGAGAATGCGCTGGGCCAGAGGTACCGGATGAACCAGGGACTGTAACTCACCCAGATGATGTAAGGCATAATGTTCAAGACTCTCTGTCAGCAGAGTGTCGGCAATACCGAGCTGTTGCCTGAGGGCATCAAACAGACGTTTCTCATTACTGCAGGATCCGTTACCTTCTTCCCTGATCAGACAGCGGATAGCGTCAAGCATAACTCGCATAAACCGTCGGGGTTTGACCTGGGGCGCGCAATAAGCCGCCAGTCGTTCAACATAGCGGGGAATAAAATAATCCATCTGCACGCGCAACAGAGTCCCGTCCAGATCAAAAAGAACCGCCTCTACTTTTTCCGTATTATTACAACCCGTCATTTGTCTTTTTTCCTGTCTTTCGACGTTAAATCAAGCCGTCAGGATGTTGCCTTCTATCACATTCTCCTTGTCCACGTCCATTCCCGAAGCGCAACAAGTCTTGACTGAACCGTCAATGAGCGCTAAAAGTCAGTTTTCTTCAACAACCATGGCCGGACCGATACAAATCATTTTTTTCGGACAAGCCGCCTCGACAAAGGGGCTGGCCATCACCAGAGGAACAATGGACGATTTCAGAGCCGAAGTGAAAGAACTCAGAATCGGACTGACGATTCGTGAACTGCGTCAACTGCAACGGATGACACTGCAGGACCTTGCCGTTGCAACGGA
>JAWLDI010000016.1:0-29379 GCA_041686715.1 Pelovirga sp. | reverse complement strand
TTTCGGTATCGCTGTTGGTTACCAGCTGACCCATATTTATCCCCTTGAAGGGAACCACCAGGCCCTGGGAGTGGATTACCGCAACATCGAAAATCAGTGGCCTGTGGTCGAACAGATTATAGCCAGCGGCAAACCGGCCCTGGATGGTCCGGTACGACTTGTCCAGGATGGTCATGGCCTTATCTATCGAGTCCCCCTCATCATCAATGACAAGTACTGGGGTTTTCTCTCGACCGTTATTGACCTGGACAGATTCCTCAACAGCACCTTCGGCACATTGAGCATCGATACCCATGAATTCGCCCTGCGCAGTGTCGTTGCCGGCAGGGAGCGCCCCCTTACCGGCAACCAGGAATTATTTACCCGGGCCGGCAATGTTACCCAGAGCATCGCTATCCCCGGTGGGCAGTGGCTGCTGGCAGCAAGCCTTACTGATTCCGGTTCGGTATTGACCGTCAACGATGTTTTTCGCATCGCCAACATTCTTGTCTGTGTATTGATCGCCTGGCTGATGTACAACCTGATCAACAACCGTGCCCAACTGGCCGAAATCGCCATGTATGACAGCCTTACCGGGCTGCCCAACCGCAGAATGTTGCAGGATCGCCATCAGCAGGTCGTCGCCAGGATGAAGCGCCGGCAGACACAGAACAGTGCTCTGCTTTTTCTCGATCTGAACGGCTTTAAGGCAGTAAATGATACCTATGGTCATAAAGCCGGTGATATCGTACTGAAAGAGACGGCACATCGCCTGCGTTCACTGGTACGCCCCAGTGATACTGTTGCTCGTTGGGGAGGAGACGAATTTATTCTGCTGCTGGAAAATCTCAAACCCGAACAGGCCGACAAGCTGATCGCCCGCTTGCGCGCCATCATTGGCGAGCCGATTCATTTCTCAGGACACCAGCTACAGATTGCTGCGGCCTTCGGCAAAGCTAATTATCCGCCAAGGGATATCAGCCTGGAAAACATCATCAGAGAAGCTGATCAAAAGATGTACAAAGAAAAAGCGACGGCAAAACGAACAACCTGATTTGATTCGTCAGCACTGACCCGTCACAAGGCCCTCAAGCAGGGCTGTCGTCAGTCTTTACCCGTCTGATCGATGCTTGTCTGGTCTTTTCCGGCATGCTTATCTGCAGTTAAGTGAAGGCCGCATTCGAAACAGCGGCGTACCGGGCGAAACAGATATCCGCTCATGTGAAAACAGTGCCCGCAACGAGGGCAACGGGCCAGGGCCATCAACGCAACAGCCAGGATCAACAACAGCAGCCAGCCGACAAAAGCTGCTATCACCATTTTTTTGGCATTATCAGCCGCCATTGCACTCATCATCAGCGGCACATAGGCCAGAATCAACAACCACAGAAACCAGCGCCGCAAGCGTATTTTCTGCAATCCGGCATGTAGCTCATCCGTTCCCACATCAACGTGAATATTCATGTGACCTCCTCAACAATAAAAACGCTACTGGCGCCGGATCAGTTTTTTTTGTTTCTTTACAAGTCCGATCGCGGACGTCTGTTTGTCGCAATCCTCTTATCGCTCGTAAGGTGCAATGAACAGTGCAGGCACCGCCGTAGGGGCAAAAAAGTCGGCCCATGGGTATGATAGAGTTCCCCACAACGGGGACACCGAGCCAGGCAGGCGTAGCCGACGGCCACTATCAGCAGCACAATCCAGCTGATAAAAACGATCGCCACCCACCTGCGATAATCAGGGGACTCGAGGGCCACCATCATCGCCGGCAGATAAGCAAGAATGACCAGCCACAGGATCCAACGCCGGAAACGAATGATTTTCAACCCCGGTCGATAATCTTTTGCTACCGTTCTTTTTTCTGCCATTCAGACATCCACCTTCACATTGCGCTGCCCGATCTGACCTGCCACTGGCGACATCGCTGATCTTTGCAGTGATAGTAGCCGCTACTACTGCAAACATCAACGGTAAACAACCGGACAATTGACCGCCATATGATTCCAGCCTGATTGCCGCAAAACCGGTTGACACCTGTTCAACAGAAAGAAAATAGGGCATAATTGTGTGTACATAGCGGTTCGATTCGCACCTAATGCCCTGATCCATTAAAGGAAAGACAATGCCTGTTGTTATTATTCTTTTTCTTATTTTTTTCTTACTGATTGCTCATATAGCTTATCTGAAACTGCGCAACAGATATCTGGAGAAAAAACTCCACAAAGACAACGACTCCGACGTCAACAGACCCCAATAACCCCAGCAAGAGCTTTGATCTTGTTGTGATCACAGCAGAAAACCTCTGCTGCACCTACCGGTACCCAATCTGAATTCGTAATAACTCAGGTTTGCACATACCGCAGCAACGGGGGCTGCGCAGCTACCTTTTTGACTCCCGACGGCATCCCGTTTCGACCAGTTGGCAGCGCCAATGAAACGAAAAATACATAGCCTAGAGAGATGCCGGAATAAATTTTCAATTCTTTTCGTCTAATCCTTCACTAAACCGGTGTGAAATTTTTTACACTGTCATTTCAGCATGTTAGAAGTGATTTTAGGGACTCGCCAGAAAAAGTCAGATTCGTACTGTATTTACTGAACATACACTTGCGGTTAAACAGAACCATCAGGATCGCAACTTGGCAGCATTATTATTGAAATATCAGCTACTTAAAATCTCAAAACAAAAGTCGAATACGTTGGCACGGCATGTGCAATATAAACGGACCAAGCACAACCTGACTCAGTATTCTCAAGGAGGACATCATGAAATCTATAGTGCTAAACAGCCTCATGATTATGGTCGGACTTTCTTCCACCGCTGTTGCATCAGAAACCGCCGGCGCCGGAGAAGGTGGATTCCTGATAGCTCTTTTCCTGGGTTTTTTTGCTTTGATCGTTGTTTTTCAACTGGTTCCAGCCACCCTGATGTTGATTGGTATTTTAAGAGGCTTGTTCGGGCGTGATCAGAAAGAAGCAAAAATTTCACGTTAACTCTCTCCGGCTGAAAAGAGGTATCAACCATGCGAGGACTACTCATTGCCAATAAAAACGGAGACGCCCGCGACAAACTTGCCGATCTGTTCTCCGACGAGGACTATCGGATCATCAAAACAGACTCTGTTGCCAATGCCCTCGAAGGAATTATCAACAAGGAGATCCAGGTTGTCCTGCTGGATGGCCTCTGCGACACCCAGAATGTGACCAGACTGATTCCACTGCTGAAAAAATGTAATCGCAACATTTCTATCATTCTTGTCACTGAAGATATGCCGATTAATCTGATCCGGAAAATTCGCCAGGAAGGAATTTTCTACCATGCACTATGTCCAACATCAGATGATCACTACGAGGAAATTCGTGAAGTAACCCGTTACGCGTTCAAAAAGTATGAAGAGAACACAACTACAAACTACCGTCCCAACAAGGAGATATCCATGGCACCGATCAAATCCCTATTATCAACTCTGTCGCTGGTATTACTGCTTGTCTCACCTGCATTTGCCGTAGATACGACAGTAACCTACAACAGTGGACTCTTGATTCTACTCTTTGTAGGTTTCTGTGCTCTTCTGATTGTTGCCCAACTGCTTCCAGCTCTGCTGGCACTCTTCGGCATGACAAAGACCGCCAGTAAACATCTGTCAGAAAGCAAAAGGGCAACAGCCGCAGTAAAAAATCGATAGTTATTCGATTGAGAACGATGTTGCCGGAAACTCTTGACTCGTGAGAGACGGTGTCTCGCACTGTTACAGGGGAGAATGAAATGAATTGCGGGGTGACCATGGTATGGTCGCCCCTTTTTTTGTTGTCGACTCAACTTTTTCTTGATCTGAAAAACCGGCTTGTGCCCTGCCGGGGCTTATCCCCGGCCAGCAGCTATAAATCGGCTGAAACAGCAGAAAAAAAACCACAAAGCGTCACTCTGCCAGCTTATTCAGTTCCTCAAGAACACCTTTTTGCTCGTAGATTTTTTCGTGATAATAGTTCCAGACGTGATAGCTCTGCAAACCCAGAATGGTCAGCCCAACGGCAAAAATGGCCCAGAAGTTCTCCTTTAACCCATCAGAGAAATGGTAAAAAAGATAGAAGGCTCCCAGATAACCGAAGTGGGCAAGAGCGCCCCGGGGTTTGTTGTTATTGGCCATCTGGGTCAGCACCAGGATCAACGCTGAGAACCCGTAAACCACCAGGGCCCAGTTGATGTAAGTGACCGGTGGGCCGGCACCCAGAAGATTGCGGATACCATCGCCCAGAGGAGGAAGAAAATCAAATTCGCGTGACGCCCCTATGCTCAGGGCAGTAAAAAGAGCAAGAATCCAGAGCCCGGTACCGGACAGAAGCTCATAGCGTTTGATTTTTGCCTGGACTTGCTTCTGAAGTGGCGTCACGTCCGGCAGAGGATCCTCCGGTGCTGGCTTGTTCGGCTCTGTCATCGTTTCCTCTGGCTGATTTTGCCGCGGCCAAATTCATCAGGGCCTCGTCACGCTGTTTTACCAGCAATCTAAAGTCCCTGCTCAAACGTCCCAATTTGCGGTCGGGCTTGGACAAGTCGGCTACCGTACCCCCTTTTACAGCCTGGTCCATGTCATGAGTCAATTTGAGAACGGGCAGGAACAGGTTGGTACGCAACAGTGCTGCAACGCCGACAACGGTCAGTATCAGGACCATGACGCTGAATGCTATCATCCGACTTCTCAGCAGAGCAAGGGTTTTTTCCAGATAAACACTTGAAAATCCGAGACTTAAAAAACCCAGTACCGGTTCATCCTGCGCATGAAAGTGGCAGGCAGCTGTCGAACATTTCGGTTCATTGAGAATCGGCATATTAACCGCAATAAAGCCATGGCTGTGATCCACCTGGTGATGTGTTTCGGTACGCTGTTCACCTGGTCCGCCGGCAATTTTTTTTGACCAGTCATCAACCCGCACGGCAAATGATCCCGGCGGAGCAACCCCTTCCAGATCAGAAAATTTGGGTTGACTGTTCTGGTCATAAATGCGGATTCGCTCGACTTCCTCAAGACGGTTGACATTAGCGAGGATGTTGCGCAGGGAGTCGCGATCGTCTTCCATCATCGAATAGTGGGTAGCCCGAACCACAGTCTTGGCAAGCCCATCAACGTGGCGGACGGCCTCGGCGGTCATATCCGCCTTGATGAACGAATAAAGGAAGAGACAGCCGAAAATTACAAATCCTGTCACTGCAACGGTGACGGGGACAATGGCTCTGGCGATCAGGTTATCAAACATAAGAGGACTCCTTACGCCACGGCAACTGAACGAAGGACGCTCCGGCCGACAGAGCGGGATTGTTTCTCTGTCAACCGGAGTCTTTCAGCACCAGGCTCAGGCATCAGCCCGGGATTTGAACTGATACAGTATCGGTAACCGGTTAAGGATAAACCGGTAGGTTGCAATGTAGATGGCAAAGATCGTGATGGAGATAATCACCTCGAAGACATGAGGGATTTCCTGGTAAAGGTTCCAGTTAAAAGTGATAATTGCTGTATTCAGGCGATTGAGGAGAATCCCCAGCACGGTAACCAGCGCACCCAGGCGGCACAGATTGACATTTTTATGATGAATGCCGACAGCAAGAAGAATCAGCGGGAGAATGACCCCGAATCCTATCTCAGCCAGCCACCAGAGGCCCCAGCCGGTAGTGAAGTAGACCCATTCGTTGTCATGAGCGACGGCCAGAAACTTGATGAACAGATAGGTTATCAGTCCCATCGCTGCACCCTTGGCCAGGGAAATGGTAATTCTGTCGAGGTTATCGATAAAACGCTGATCACAACGCCACTTCATCGTATAAATGACTACGGTACTGACACAGATCACCATGCACAAACCGGCCGGTATGGATGAGACAAAAAAGTGAATCCACTGAAAGGAAGCCGAATACCACAACGGGTGAACTTTTCCAGGGGCGTAAACAAAGAGTGCTCCCAGTGCCCCCTGATGGAGTGTCGACAGAATGATCCCGGCGACGGTCAGACCGATTGTCCCTTTGCGAATAAATTCGTAACCGCGCCGGAAACCGATCCACTCAAAGAAGGCTGTTGACACCTCGGCGATCTGCACCGACAGGTAGGTAGCGACATGCCATCCCACCAGAAAAAGTACCGCAGCCGGCCCGAAGGAGTAGACCATCGGATAGGCCAGACGCCAGGGTTGGCCCAAATCGACCAGCAGATAGACAACGGCAAAGAAGTAACCGAGCAAGCCGTTGAGCAGGGCCAGTCGCTCTATCGGTTCAAAATCATGGCGACCGAAAATTTCTACCGTCGTCCCCAGCATGAACCCTGAGGCCGATAAAGGAACCATACAGAACAGCCCAAAACCAAGGAAGAGTCCCCAGGGATAATCGTATGAACTATGGGTAACAACCCCGAGGCCAAAGATAAAACGGTAAATAATCAGAGGAATGCCGATGGCAAAAATCAGGGCCAGCAGCCAGTTGAACTTGTTGCGAACAACTTGCTGAAGGTATTGATCGAGCGTCAGCCCCAGCAGCAGCTTTTCCATCAGGCTCCACTTGCGGCCATCAGCTTTCATATCGGCATCATGTGGTTTAATTCCATTTTCAGCTAACTTTTTCATTGTTAGTGTTCCTCCTGCCCGTCGTGATTGTGGTCGTCTCCATGTCCATGCGACTTACCTTTCGTGGCGAGCAGATGAAAACCGGTAAACAGCGCCGGCCAGATCGCCAGAACCATCGGCACGATGGCAAGAAAATCCTTGACATTATTGATAATCGGTTGGTTGGACAGGGCAACATTGAACCCTGCCTCTTGAAAAGGGACGGGTGACAGGTAAAGCCAGCCGGTTCCACCCACTTCGTTTTCACCGTATAAACCTTCTACATATTTGCCGGGATTTCTTCTGATACGATTATTAGCTATCTTTATCAGTTCCTGGCGTTTTCCAAACACCATCACCTGCTGTGGACAGCTCTCTACACAGGCGGGAGTCCGACCATGTTTCAAACGGGTGTCATAACAGAAAATACATTTTTTGACGATGGGGTTAAACGCTGAACTGTAACTGTACGCCGGAATGCCAAAGGGACAGGCAATCATACAGTTTCGGCAGCCAACGCAAACCTTGTCGTTATAAATAACCGCGCCTTCCGGTGTTTTTGTATAGGCATTGACAAAACAGGAGGTCAGACAAGCCGGTTCATTGCAATGGTTACACTGAATCTTACGAAACACCGATTCTGAATCGTCCTGATCATAGCGATTAACGACCGTATAAGCTTTTTCCGTCGTGCGTCGGTGTTCACCGTGGGGGCGCTCATCAAAAACTGAATAGTCGGCAAAGGATCTATCCGGCTCGGGCAGATTCTGCTCCTGGTTGCAGGCCGCCTCGCAACTGCGACAGCCGACACACCGGGTCATATCAACCAGAACCCCCATGCCATCAGGGAATCCTTCCAGGCTCGCCCCGAAAGCTTTTTTTGTAGGCGCCATAGCGATGGCGGCACTCCCCGCCACACTGCCGGCCAGAAATTTTCTCCGTGTTATTTTACTCATGACCATTTCTCCTTGATGTTATTTCGTACTGGCACCTGAGCAGCATCAGTGCGCTGAATCCCCAACGGGGCCTGCCGGGGCGAATTGGCCCGAGCGGAAAAACTCATCACCTGCTTGCGTGCGCGCATGGCAGTCCTCGCAACCTGTAGGGGCACCAAACTCTTCATGGCAGCCAAGACAACTCAAGTGGTAGGCGGCCTTCAGGTCAGGTTTGTCGTCATGGTAGCGATAAACATCTTCGCGCTCCCGCATGGTTTCAGCGGTAACCGCTGCATGTGAATGGCAGTCCTGACAGGAAACCACTTCCAACGGCCCGTCGGTAGCGTGACACTTGGCGCAGTGCGGATCAACAACCGGGGTTCCAGTCGTGTGATGATGACAAACTGCACAACCGTCACTCATCATAATGTGCATGCTATGATCAAAAACGACTCCTTCATACAAGTCTGACAGCACATTTATTTCGATTGTTTCCGGAAAAGCGTTTGCCGCGTAACAATTCAACGCCGCCAGACAGCAGAAGAGTATGCCGGCCAGTCCTATGATCAATTTTTTACCGGTATTAACCATTGTTTCAGCTCCTTGTTTGTATCACCCTGTTGCTCCATTCAGACGAGCGGAACAACTAGTGGTGAATACCTCCCGTCCAGTGGGAATTGTTATTGATCATCACTCTTATGAATATAACGATAAAAGATCGGGAATATGGCAAACAACAAAAGACAGATCAGGTACTCAAGTCCTTTGATGTAGGTATAGAAGTCCACAACGGTATAAATCTGTTCAACCTGTCCAACATTAAGAAAAAAATCGATCATCCTGGCACCTCTTTGTTGATGGTTAATATCCTTGTTCTAACGTCGACCGATCATGTCAATGCGGTCGATTGCAGGGGATGTGCCAGCCTTGGGCTTTCAGCGCTAAAATCGGATAAGTGCCTGATTAACAGTGATATTTTTCACATGAAGAGGAGAGGCTTGAGGGTGTATAAAACACTTGATATGTATTTTTTTTTTATACAGCGGCCCGGTAAAAACCGGCACATCAGCTCTTTGATTTAACTTAACTGACTAACATATATGAAATTTAAATACGCATAAAGATTGTATACAAGGAATTATCCTCAGCCTGCAAACAAGCCGGCCGGCTGCGACAGGCGCCTTTCGCAGATCGTGACAGACCAGTTCGGTGAATAAATAAAATAAATTGATTATCTATTTGGCTCCAGTAAATCAAAAAAGAAGCAATAGATCCTGCCACTAGGCTACGCTCCGCGCAGAATGACAGCAGAGGTCTGCTTCTCACGACGGGGTCTGTGTCATCCTGCGCGAGGTCGCAGGATCCAGATTGCCAGCAGGACGTAGCGGTTTCGATCCTCTCCCCGGCATCACTGGATGTGAAGAGGATAACCAGATAAAATAAATATACACCTGTTTTTTTCTGCTCCCCCGGGAAACATCTTGTATTGAATAAAAATATCTTTTTTTCGAGGAGTTACATTTATCATCCGTCATTCCCAGATTGTGCTTAACGCTCTCGAAGAAAACCTTGACTGCGGCCGGACCTGCCAATAATATGAGATTTTATTAAACCTTTGTGCGACAAAATCTCCGCTCTGGATAGCTTTTCCATAGGGGAGCAACAATGCCGATAAAGTCTCAAAACAACAACTGAACCTCCTGTGCCGATCTGGCGCCTGTGAACCGCGAGAAGGTAGCATGAAAGCCGGATAAGAGCGCTGGGGATGCTCGCCCTCGGCCACATCGCTTCTTGCCGGGGCATCCCTTTATATCTGCGGAAGCGCAGCAATAGTCAGGCGCTGTTTGCATGAGACGGAAAGGTAAAAACACACATCTGGAACACTATCAGTATAAATTGGCGTAAAAATTGCCTCAAAAAAGCTGATATGAATCATTATCGATAATTTTGATCCCGGCATGATCTGCCAGAAATATCTCAACTGGCTGTTATTCTCGGATACAGGTGCTGAAAGGTAATGTTATCGGCATGGACGACACAACTGAACATCGGATTCTGGTCATCGACGATGAAGCGATTATTCGTGAGGGGATTCGCCAGACCTTGACCCAGAAGGGTTATCAGGTTGAAGTGGCCGTCAATGGCAAAATCGGATTGGAAAAACTACAGAAAAAAGATTTCAGTGTCGTCATCAGTGACCTGAAAATGCCGGTACTTAACGGACTTGAAGTGCTGAAGACGATCCAGATCCTGCAGCCGGATGTGCCGGTGATCATCATTACCGGTTTTGCTACCGTTGATTCAGCCGTTGATGCTATGAAAAACGGTGCGTTTGAATACCTAACAAAGCCTTTTTTACCTGATCGTATCCTCGAAAAGGTAGAGGCGGCTGTTTGCCAGGCTATCCAGAACCGTGATTCGAGTGCCCCAGAAGAAGACAGTACAGCTATTGCCGGCATATCAGAAGCATTTATCGGCAAAAGTGCCCCGATGCAGAAGGTTTTTCAGCGGATTATTAAAGTTGCGCCAACCAACAGCACGGTGTTGATTACCGGTGAAAGCGGCACCGGCAAGGAGCTTGTCGCCCGTGCCATTCACAGTAACAGCCTGCGTAAAGAAGAAGCCTTTGTCGCTATTGATTGTAATTCTCTACCGGAAAATCTGCTTGAAAGTGAATTGTTCGGCCACGTCAAAGGATCATTCACCGGCGCAACGCATTCAAAACCCGGGCTCTTCTCCATTGCCAATGGCGGCACTCTGTTTCTGGATGAAATTGCCAATCTGAGTATGGCCACCCAGGCAAAACTGCTACGCGTTCTGCAACAACGCGAAGTAACCGCCATCGGCGGGACCAAGGCGACCCCTATTGATATCCGCCTGGTTGCAGCGACCAATCGAGCCCTTGACACAATGGTCAAAGAAGGATTATTCCGCGAAGACCTCTACTTCAGGCTCAATATCATCCCGATCGAACTGCCGCCATTACGCAACAGAGACGGGGACATTCCGTTATTGATCAATCATTTTCTGCAGAAATTTTCACGAGAAATCGGCACGGAGATCAAGGGACTCTCAGCTGAAGCCCATCTTGCTCTTCATCAGTATCCATTCCGGGGAAATGTCCGCGAACTGGAAAACATTATTGAACGGGCGGTGGTTCTGACCCAGGGTGAAACCATTCTGCGCGAAGCGCTGGAGTTGCCGGACACGGAGGATTCACTGTCCGAGGCAGAGAAAACAACTCCGTTAAACAGCGAGGAGCTTAAAGAGGCCAAGCGAAAAGTACGTGAACAGGCGGTCGAACCGATTGAAAAAGCTTTTGTTCTTGCCGCCCTGGAAAGAAATCGGTGGAACGTCACCAAGGCCGCGGAAGAAACCGGAATGCTGCGTCCCAACTTCCAGGCACTGCTGAAAAAACTCGGCATTTCAGTGAAGGATCACGCTTCCAACTGACGGCCTGTCATCGACGCCCTTCATCCGGCGGGCTCTGCTTTTGATCAGAGGATTTGTTCCATTCATCATTTTCCAGCGGCAGGACAATGCTGAAACGGGTTCCCTCGCCTTCAACACTGTGGACATCGACAGTACCCCCGTGGTTTTTGATAATGCCATAAGATACTGACAGTCCAAGCCCCGATCCTTTCAGGGTTTTTGTGGAAAAGAATGGATCAAATATTTTTTCCAGGTTCTCCTGGCTGATGCCCGCCCCGGTATCTTCGATGGTAATTAATACCGATTTATCCTTGTTCGAAAAATACGTTGACAGGGTCAATGTCCCGCCATCAGGCATAGCCTGTCCGGCATTAATGATCATGTTGACAAACACCTGCTGCCACTGGTCGGCATCCAGCTCGATCTCAGGGATGTCATCGCCGAGATGACAGACAATTTCAACATCCTGAAAAATGGATTGATGCGCCACAAGATCCAGGGTCTGTTCAATAATTTGATTAATGGATGCCGGCGTCTTTTCAGGAATTGACTCACGGGCAAACTCCAGCAATCCACGGACAATCTTTGCGCACCTGCCGGTCTCAGCCACGATAAGATCGAGGTTATCCTTGACCTGGGGAGGGATATCCGGATTTTTCGATGACAGGGAGGCAAACATCAGGATACCGGTCAGAGGGTTGTTGATTTCATGAGCAATACCAGCCACCAGTTCTCCCATGGAGGCCAGCTTGGCTGATCTTAAGAGCTGACCCTGCATGTCGACTATCTCCGCCGTCCGCTCGTCAACTTTCTGCTCCATGGTCGTTGCCCAATCCTTGAGTTCTTCTTGAGCCTGTTCCAGATTCTCAGCCATCAAGTTGAAAGAAACACCAAGCTCACCAATTTCATCACTGGACAATCTCTCTACCCTTGCACTCAAGTCTCCCTTGGATAGAGCATGGGTCTGGGTGAGCAACCCCTCAATGGGACGACAGATATAGCGCCTGGTAATCAGGTAGTGGCAGGCTGAAAGAAGCAGCAGCATCACAATAGTTGAGAGAATAACATCGTTGTGATGAACGTGAGTCAGGTAGGCCATCTGATCTAAAGATACGACCATATCGAGAACCCCGATTTTTTCCTGCTCGGGAGAATGTGCGTGACAGGAGGCCGTGTAACAGCTGGGCTCATTGTAGATTCCGCGGGTCACGTTGAGAAACTGTCTGCCTGAAACCACCCGTGTTCGTTCCTCTACCGGCACATCAAGTTGGGCAGGCTGCCCTTCGACGTGACAAAAAGCACAACTGGCATCCTGTACGGTCAGGGATGTTCCAATTTCAGAGACATCGGTAGAAAAACTGATGACCCCTTCGCGACCCAGGATCCTTGCTCGCTCAACCCGGGGGTTTTTGCCGATATCCTCTATCGTAAACTGCAGCTCACGGCGGCTGTCTTCAAGCATCATATGGTATGAGTTACGAATAATCAGGTCAGCGATGGCGTCCGCATCACGTATAGAGGTTTCAGAAAAAACCTTTTGAACCTTGTTGATATGTAAAAGCGAGGAAGTGAACATGATCACCAGCAGAATGCAGCTGGAAATAATTGTATATCTAATTGCCAGACGAATGCGCATCGAAAACTCCGGGCATAAAATCAGTTACTGCATCAGGATAAAGCGATTTATTTAATACATGATTCGTGCCAAAGGCCCCGTTAAACCACTCGACGGCCACAGCTTATGTTGTCTCTTGCTTTGGTCCTCTCCTGATTCTTCCCAAAGAGCAACCGATACCAACCACACAAAGACCACTGAAAATCAGCAGCGCCAGACGCATACTGGCAAGGAATTGGGGCTGAGTCCGGGGGGTCACCGGCTGATCCTGCATCAGATAGGCAAAGATCAGAGTGATGATCATCATGCTGGTCATCATCCCCAGGGTGCGCATACTGGAATTAAGGCCCGACGCCACTCCCAGATACTTCGACTCGACGCTGCCCATAATCAAACTGACATTGGGAGAAGAGAAAAGGGCAAACCCCAGTCCCATCAAAACCAGCAGCAGGTAGACAATCGCCAGGGCAGAGTCGGCATTCAGACTCGAGGCTACGGCCAACGCGAAGGCGCACAGGGCCATACCGGCCGTAGCGACATAAGAGGCAGGAACCCGATCAGACAGACGGCCGCAGAACGGCGAGAAGAGGGTCTGGACAATGGGTTGAATAATCAACACGACACCGGCCTGGGCCGGACTCATTGCTTTTACATATTGCAGATAAAGGCTCAAAAAAAAGGTGACGCCGAAGGTCGCAGCGTAGTTGAACAGAGCGGCCAGATTGCTCAGGGCAAAAACCCGATTATTCAGTAGCAGATCGATGTTAAGCAAGGGATAAGAGGTACGCGACTGCAGAAAGAAAAACAGCCCGAACAGCAGGTTGGCAAGTGCCAGGGTTGCCCAGGCCCAGCCGCCGGCACTTAAATTGGTAACACTGATCACCAGCAGCATGATTGCAGAGGCATAGATCGTGGCCCCACGCCAGTCAAAAGGCTCCCCTCTGGCTTCGGCCCATTCGGTTTTGATTTTAAGTCGGGTTACTCCCCAGGTCAGCAAGCTCAAAGGAATGATCAGATAAAAGATGGAGCGCCAGCCGAGCATCTCAACGAGCATTCCACCAAAAAACGGGCCGCAGGAAATACCGGCATAAACACTGGCAACGGCAACTCCCAGCGCCTTACCGCGCTCAGCCGCAGGAAAGGTCGACACTAGCATCGCCATGGTTGTCGCCATGACCATGGCCCCCCCTATCCCCTGCAGAAAGCGCAGGATAATAACCACCTCAATCGACCAGGCCTGCGAAATCAACCCACCCATACCGCCAAAAACAAGCAAACCGGTCTGAAAAATGCGGCGACGGCCATGGATATCACCAAAGCGCCCCATAGACAGGAGAAAAATCGAAGCTGACAGCACATAGGTTGTTTCGACCAAACCTAATTGCAGGGCACTGGCATGAAGCTCACGACCGATCACCGGCAGGGCGATACCCACTGATGACATCATGAAGGGCATGAGAAAATGCGCCATGCAGACGACGAACAACACCGCTGAGCGCGAAACCTCCTGGTTCATTTACGCTGACGTCGCTCTTTTTTCTGTTGACCGGCTTTGAGCAGCTCCCCCAGGGTTCCCAGTGTCGAACTGGCAGTATCATCGCTGTAACTGGTTTCGTTCACCTCATCAGTCGATCCGGCCAGGGCCAGAGAAATACGCTTTTCGTCTGCATCAATTTTTTCGATGGTCACGGTAATCTGCTGCCCGACCTTGAGCAGATCCTGAGGATGACGGACACGCTGCCCTTCCCCCATTTTTGAGATATGCAGTAGCCCATCTATCCCTTCTTCAAGGGTGACAAAGGCCCCGAACTGGGCCAGACGACCGACTGTGCCCGGATATTTACCACCAACCTGATAACTGCTTCCGACCTTGAGCCAGGGATCGACCAGGGTATCGCGCAAACTGAATGAAAACCGATTGTTTGCCCAGTCGATACGCTTGACAATCAGATCAAGCTGCTGCCCCGGTTGCAGGACTTGTTCGATATCGTCAACGCGGCCATAACTGATCTCGGAAATGGGTAACAGGCCCTCAATACCACCAATATCGATAAAAGCACCAAAATCAAGCAGATTGGTCACTGTACCACTGACCATCTGCCCCTCTTTAAGAGTCTGTCGGAGTGATTCCCGTTGTGCGGCGCGCTCTTCATCCAGCAGGACCCGGTGAGAAACGACAATATTGCGCCCACGTTCATCAAACTGAGTCATTCGAAATGAGAGGTTCTGACCGATCATCTCTGCCGGATCAATCTGCCTTAACCCTGCCTGAGAAAAAGGACAAAAGGCTCGCACGTTACCTGACAGAGATACCTCGTACCCTCCCTTGATCTCTTTGTTGATGCGTCCTTCAACCGGAATTCCTGCCTGGTAGGCCTGCTGCAGTTGCTCCGTGCCGGAACCAGCACCGCCAACCCTGGTGGTAAAGCGTAATTCACCGTCACGACGAGAGAGAAAGTAAACTGTCAGAGAATCACCAACGCCGGCGGTCAGGTTGCCGTCGCCATCAAGCAGCTCAGCGGTGGCCAGAACACCTTCCCCTTTTTGACCAACATCAAGAAAAGTCCACTCGGAACCACTCTGCAGAACCTTCGCAGCCACTTTCGCCCCCGGTACCAGGTCCTGTCCAACTCCGGCCAGACTGGCTTCGAACATAGCGGCAAACTCCTCATCTTCCATATCCATTGATTCGTCATTGTTGATATCATCATTCATAGTGTTCATCCTTTGTGATAGCCATCTTCATGTTGTTGGCCAGACTACCCTGTTTACACTTCTCAAGTAAACGCTGCAAATGGTCTTGGTGTGCTGTTGCTGAACCTGTTATCTTTATTACTATTCGGCTGTATTGTTGTCACAGGGGCGCAGAATCATGAAACCCAAAAGCTGGCTTGAAAGCCTTAACTGTGCTATTGACGGAATCCTCTGGGCCGCCAAAAGTGAACGCCATATACGCTATCATCTGGTGGCGGCACTGGCCGTGCTTTTTCTGGCGTTATTTTTTCATGTAACCGCCCTGGAGTTTTTTCTGCTGGTGTTAGCGGCCCTGCTGGTGATTTTTGCCGAGCTGGTCAATACCGCCATTGAAACAGTCGTTGATCTGGTGTCGCCCGACTATCATGAACTCGCCAAGCTGGCCAAGGATGTTGCCGCCGGGGCCGTGCTGGTGACCAGTGTCGGTGCCGTTATCCTTGGCTACCTGGTACTGTCCGGACATATCTTTCCGCTCTTTGACAGCTCGGCAACTCTTACCAGGGAACCGGCCGGAACGGTACCGGTGGGCGCTCTGCTTGTCGTTATTATTCTGGTCATTCTGCTCAAGGCGCGCTTCAACCACGGCTCCCCCCTGCACGGCGGCATGCCCAGCGGCCACTCTGCCGTCGCTTTTTCCATCGCCGTATCGACGCTGCTGTCCGGTGCCGGTTTACTGATTGGGCTGCTGGTTCTGATTCTGGCGCTGCTGGTCAGCCAGAGCCGGCTGATCATGGCCATCCATACCCCGCGTGAGGTTTTTCTCGGGGCGCTGTTGGGCACGGTCGTTACCCTTTTTGCCTTTCTGCTGTTCGGATAGGACGACGACCGCTGATTTTACTTAACCAGATGGAGCAAAGCCAATGACCATAGCAGGTAATCCGAAAAAGTTTGCCCAGGCTGTTTCTGAAGGCTTTGTCCGACTATCTCCTCCCATGCTCAAGGGACATTCGCCCGGTCAGCTCAAAGCCCTTCTTGTTAATATTGAAATTGTTCAACGTCAGCTTCGCCAATTACCGGTTTCCGTCGATGATGTTGAAGCCGTCAAACAAAAGAACTACCGCATGACTCGGCTGAACCAGGCGGAACTCATTCTGCGGAGCTACTGTAAAAAAATGCGCATTCCACTTTAAAACGATTGGTATCTGTTCACCACCGCCCTGTGTTATCGCACACAACAAACTGTCGACATTCAACCTTGCGGTGACTATCGGCCAGAGGGTACACTGACGGATCATTATTTATTACCCACCCTTGCCCGGTGCTGGATTGGAGCTTTTATGTTGTTGTCTGTTAAAACCGTTGCCCGCACTTTCTGCATTGCCCTGCTCTGCCTGATCCCTTTAGGGTCTATCAGTCTCGCCGACGAACCTTTAAATACCAATCGGGCCCGCCTGCTCGGGCACATCCTTCACCAGCAGCTGGACAGCCAGCATTATAATCAGGAAATCAGCGGCACCCGCCTCTCACAAATGGCTTATGATCTCTATTTAAAGCAGCTGGATCCACAAAAGCGCTTTCTTCTTACTGAGGACATCGAGCAACTGCGGGAATATCGCAACCAGATTGACAACGCCATTCGGCGCGGCCGCCTGGATCTTCCCCTGACCGGTCGACAATTGCTTCGTGAACGCATCAGGCAGGTTGAAACCATCACCGGCGCTATCCTTGATGAACCGATCAACCCCGATAAAGCCGAAAAGATTGAAACCGATCCGGACAACTACGACTTTGCCGTTAATCTGTCAGACCTGCGCGAACGCTGGCGCAAAAATATCAAGTTTCAGATTTTAAGCCGCTATATCAGTTTGCGCGAAAGCGACGCAGGGCTCGACGATGATGGCGAGCTGCTGCCGGTCGACGACACAACCCATGCCGAACTGCTTGAAGAGGCCCGCGAGAGTGTCCGCAGGTCAAACCAGACCCTGTTAACGCGCATGCTTGCCGAAACCGAACAGGATCATTACGACCGTTATCTTGACGCCATTGCCCGCGCCTATGATCCCCACACCAACTACTTACCTCCGACCAGCAAGGAAGATTTTGAAATACAGATGAGTGGATCACTGGAAGGCATCGGCGCCACGTTGCGTGAAGATGAGGGGTACATTCGCGTTGTCAGAATCATTCCCGGCAGTGCCGCTGCCCGACAGGGACAACTGGAAGCCGATGACATTATCCTTAAAGTGGCCCAGGGGGCTGAAGAGCCGGTGGAAATCACCAATCTGCGCCTGCGCGATGCGGTATCACTTATCCGTGGTGAAAAGGGAACCGAAGTCCGTCTAACGGTTCGCAAACCGGACGGGCGGCGGGTGATTATTCCCATTATTCGTGACGTTGTCGAAATCGAGGACTCTTTCGTCCGGGGAACCCTGATCGATGGCAGCAACGGAGCCCAATTGGGTTATGTAAAAATTCCTTCTTTCTACCGTGATCACAGTGGCAAAACTGAGCGTAACAGTACTGATGATACGCGCGATGAATTGAGTCGTCTTAAACAACAGGGTATCTCCGGGCTGATTCTCGATCTACGGAACAACGGCGGGGGTTCCCTGGCCGATGCGGTCAGCGTTACCGGGCTCTTCATTGATGGCGGCCCGATCGTTCAGGTTCGCGACAGTTCCGGATCGATCCGTTCCATGCGTGATGATGACAGAAGCGTCGCTTACGATGGCCCGGTCATCGTCCTGGTTAATCGTTTCAGCGCTTCGGCATCGGAAATTCTTGCCGGCGCCCTGCAGGATTACGGTCGTGCCCTGATTGTCGGCGATGAACATACCCACGGCAAAGGCACGGTACAAGCGGTTCTTGACCTGGACCGCTTCATCAGACTGCGTGGCATGTCTCAATATATGCCACTTGGAGCAGCCAAGGTGACGATCCAAAAATTTTACCGTATCACCGGCGATTCTACACAGGAAAGAGGGGTCATCCCCGACATTGTTCTGCCCTCGCGTCTCGACGGTCTGGAAAGCGGTGAACAATATATGGATAATGCCCTGCCCTGGGATCGCATTGCTCCCGTTGCTTTTACACCCTGGAAATCGCCGGCAACCAATCTTGAGGCCCTGCGCCAGCGCAGCCAGCAGCGCGTTGTTAACAGTGAAGAATTTCGCGACATCAAAAGTGCCGCCCACCGCGCCGCACAAAGACGAGAACTGACAAGGCAGTCACTGTTACTGGAAGATATGCTTGCTGAACGCCGACAACTGCAGGAAGAACAGGTAAGCCTTACCCCCCACGGAATGATGTCCCCGGAGGAGGATAACACAGAGAAAAGCAGGGAAGAGGTCTTGAAAGAAACCCTTGCGGAGGATCCCTATGTCCTGGAGGCAATAAAGATTCTCAAAGATCTTGTCTCACTGCCTGTCAACGTCTGAACGTTTCAGGTCATCCTGTCATTGCCCCCTGCCATCAGCATGATGGCAGGGGGCAATGAGCTGGATCTTATTGCAAGGTGCTAAGGATATTTTTCCCCATTGTTCTTATCAAAGAAAAATAGGCCTCCGGTCCTTCGGCCAGATCGGCACCAACCGGATCAAGCACACCCGCCCCGGCTCCTGTTCCTTCCAGCACCGTGTCCACAAGCCGTGACTGAAACTGCGGCTCACTAAAAACTGCCCGGGCATTCAGAGCGACTATTTTTTCGCGCACGTCATTCACGCGCCGCACACCAGGAGTTCGTTCGGTATCGATAGTGACCGAACCAACGGCACTCAGGTCAAAGTCCCTCTCGAAATACTGATAAGCATCATGAAAAACAAGATATGGCACTGACGCGACCGGCTGCACCTGTGCCTTCACATCCTGATACAACTGATCAAGTCGCTCTCTCGTTGAAACCGCATTGGCCCTGTATTTCGCCGCACGAGTAGGATCCATCGTTACCAACTTATCCGCAATCAGTTCAACTATTTCTTTAGCCACCAGCGGGCTGGTCCAGATGTGATGATCCAGCTCACTCTGGTTGTCATGAGCATGGTTGTCATGAGCATGGTTGTCATGAGCATGGTCGTCATGGGCATGGTCGTCATGGGCATGGCGTTCCCAGGCTCCCCCGTCACGAATCGGCAACATGTGCGAACTCAAAGCCTGTGCCAGCGTCAGGTGATCGGCCTGCACAGCGAGATTTTCCAGGGGTTGAGCCAGAAAGGTTTCCAGACCTTCGCCGATCCATACAACCAGATCGGCCTCTGCCAGCATGCGTGCCTCTGAGGGGCGCAGTGAATAGCCGTGGGGCGATCCTGCTCCTTTAATGATAAGCTGCGGATCTCCCACCCCCTCCATCACTGCAGCCGCCAGGGCATGTATCGGTTTGATACTGACAACAACACGTGGTGCGGCATGCTGATCAGCCTGCAGGGTTGAACAGAATACAAATAGCAGAACAAGTGACAGCAAACATCTCTTCATTGCTTTTCTCCCGGGAATAAATTAGCATGGTTCGTGAAATTGAAATGTTATATTGTAACATTTGATAAGTCAAGCGCTCTGGAGAAAGTCATGCACCTTTCCTATTCTTCCGTTTTCCCTGATTCTGAACATGACCATCAGCACTGTGTAAGCCGTGCTCTGGCTGAGGCGGAACAGATTTGCCACGATCAGGGGCAACGCTTTACAACAATCAGACGCAAGGTTTTAAAACTGGTCTGGCAGCAGCACAAACCTATCGGTGCCTATCAGATTCTTGAAGAACTGCAGCAAGAGGGTCGCACTGCGCCGCCAACTGTTTACAGAGCCCTGGATTTTCTGTTGAAGCTCGGCCTGATCCATCGTATCGCGTCCCTCAACGCCTTTGTTGGCTGTATCCGGCCGGGAGCGGCACATGAAGGTTATTTTTTTATCTGCTCCTCTTGTAAAGCCTGTGCCGAATTGAATGCCGCGGCCATCAGCAGAGAAATCCACCAGACGGCACACAATTGCGGATTTGTGGTACAGAACAGCGCCGTCGAGATCATGGGAATGTGTCCGAACTGTGCGTCAACAGGTAAGCTGCAATGACAGATACGTCGCCCTCCCCTCTGCTCACTGCCACGGATATCAATCTGACCCTGGGTAACCACCGGCTCCTGGAGAATGTCAGTTTTACCCTTGAACCGGAAGAAATCGTTACGATTATCGGCCCCAACGGGGCCGGAAAAACCACCCTGCTACGCGTTGCGCTGGGATTGTTGCGCCCCACCTCGGGCACGATCTACCTGCGTCCCGGTGCGTCTATCGGCTATATGCCTCAACGCCTGCAACTCGATGCGACCTTCCCTCTGTCAGTAAAACGCTTTCTTTCTTTTGCCGACAAAAAGCTCAAGACTTCTGCATTGGGCGCCGCCCTTGAACAAACCGGGGCCATTCATGTCCTGGACTCGGCGATGCAACATTTATCCGGCGGCGAACAGCAGCGGGTATTACTGGCCCGGGCTCTGCTGCGCAAACCTGACTTGCTGGTACTTGATGAACCGGTTCAAGGGGTGGATGTTCATGGTCAGGTCGAACTTTATCAGTTACTCGGCCGTATCCGCAGCGAACAGGGATGCGGAGTGCTGATGGTCTCCCATGATCTGCACCTGGTGATGGCGGCAACTGATCGGGTTCTATGTCTTAATCGCCATATCTGTTGTAGCGGTACCCCGGCGATGGTGACCAGTGACCCTGAATACCTTAAAATGTATGGTCACCTCGCTCTTTACCAGCACGATCAGAATCACCACCATCACCACGAAGGCGATTCCCATGCTCGATGATTTTCTCCTGCGGGCGCTGCTCGGTGGCCTCGGCGTCGCCCTGATAGCGGGCCCCTTCGGTGCCTTTGTCGTCTGGCGACGTCTGGCTTATTTTGGTGACACCCTCGCCCACTCTGCTCTGCTGGGGGTCGCGCTTGGCTTTTTGCTACACATCAACCTGACCCTCGGCGTGATCCTTGTCTGTCAGATGCTGGCGTTTCTATTGTTTATCGGCCAGCGACAGCGGCTGCTGGCCAATGACACCCTGCTGGGGATATTTTCTCATGGTGCCCTATCACTGGGTCTGGTTGTTCTTGCTTTTATGCCTGAGGTCCGTATCGATTTAATGAGTTACCTGTTCGGCGATATTCTCGCTATCGGTAAAAGCGACCTGCTCTGGATCTATACGGGCGGAGGGGGGGCACTGATAGGCCTGCTATGGTTATGGCGATCACTTCTGGCCATTACCATCCATGAAGATCTGGCCCGGGTCGAAGGCATCCCGGTACAGCGGATCAATGGTCTGTTTCTGGCTCTGATCGCCCTGACCGTTGCGGTGATGATGAAGGTGGTCGGCCTGCTACTGGTGACCTCCCTGCTGATCATTCCGGCAGCCACTGCCCGTCGTTTTGCTACCAGTCCTGAAGTCATGGGCCTGCTGGCCAGCAGTTTCGGCTGCCTTGCTGTGGTCGGTGGTCTGGCAACCTCTTATTACTGGGACACCCCAACCGGTCCCAGTATTGTCGTAACAGCTTGTGTGATCTTTGCGCTGTCCATCCTCATACCCACCGGCAGATACCGAACATCCTGATCTAGCCAGACATCCCTCTTTCCCCACCGGCCAGCAACCGATACAGCATATCAACGCGAATCATCGGTATTCCGACGGCGGCGGCCCGTTGCAATGGAATCGCAAAAATTGACTCCAGCTCCAGGGGACGCTCTTCTTTACGATCAATCTGCATACTTGGGCGATAATGATCCATCCGATCGGAGAACTCTATCAACTGGGTACTGAATTGCGGGCCGTCAATCTTCTGACTTAATCCTTGAGCGTTTCCCCCGGCAATCACCTCCAGCATCAGTTCACGTACCAGCTCGCGGGTCGGTGTAAACGTCAGCAGTTCGGTGACATCCTTGTCCAGTAACGCTGACAAACCGTTAAACGGAATATTCCAGACCAATTTTTCCCACCGTGCCCGCTGCAGATCGGCGACCGCTTCACAGGGAACACCGGCATCATTAAACAGCAAAGCCAGCCGCTCACTGCGCGCAGTCGAACCACCTGCAAAATTTCCCAGGCGAATCCGCCCCTCCCCCAGATGGTGGACTACGCCCGGTTCACCACGATTACTGCACAAAAAGGCAATGCCGCCGAGTACGCACTCTGAACCAAAGACCTCGGCCAGCAGATCTTCATTCCCCAGGCCATTTTGCAGGGTCAGAATAGCGGTATCGCTGTTCAATAGAGGTTGAACAAGATCGGTCAACTGGTCGTTGGCAAATGTTTTCAGACCGACAATCACCAGATCAACTGCTCCGATCTCCGCCGCAGAGGAATAACCTGCGACCCTGTCAAGATGAAAATCTCCATTTACCGAATGAACCTGCAGCCCGTGCCGGATGATTGCATCATAATCCCGGCGCAGCAGAAAATGGACATCTGCCCCGCTGCGCTGCAGCATCGCACCATAATACAATCCAAGGGCTCCGGCTCCGACTATAGCAATACGCATATTGTTTACTCACTCTTTTCATGGTCAGTTTCACAAACTGGTATTCAACCTCACCAGGTAAAAATTCCATGTCGGCAACAGCACAGTAAAACACATAAAGCCAGACAGAAATTTTTATCAAAACTTAACACACCCGTTCCAGCACCTTCCAGCGCAAATCTATTTTCTTCCAAAAATCAAACCCTTAAAAGAAATAGAGTTTGACCTCAGCGCCCCCTTTATGCTAGCTTAACAAGATCGTAACAAAGGAGTTTTGTTTTGTTTGAGATCGGTGACATGGCAGTCTATCCGACCCAGGGTGTCGGTATCGTAGAAGATATCGAGGTACGTGAATACTCCGGGCAAAGTTTACAATACTATGTTCTGCGCCTTGTCGACAGCGACATGCGGATTATGGTTCCGATTGGCAATGCAAAAAGTGTCGGTATGCGCCGGTTGATCGATCGCCAACGCATCACCAGTATCTTTGATGCCCTGGCCGAACGCACGGCAAATGGTAAAATTGCCTCCTGGAGCCGCCGTCAGCGTGAATATAACGACAAGCTGAAAACCGGCAATCTGCTCGAGGTTGCGGAGGTATTGCGTGATCTCTACCAGATCAAAAGCTCCAAAGAGCTCTCTTACGGTGAAAAAAAGGTTCTTGAGCAAGCCCGCAAACTCCTGGTTACCGAAGTTGCTCTGGCTCAGGGGGCCAAAGAAGATCAGGTGATAAAACAGCTGGAAAACATCTTTCACTGATTCTCCGACAACAGAATATCATTTTAAATTACCGGGACCAGGTGCTATAGTGCCTGGTCTTTTTTTACAGGGGAGGACAGCCGGTGCAGAAAGCTACAAAACCAGAGTCAAAGGCTGTTGTCCTGATACCCGCCGCCGGTTCAGGGCGCCGCATGGGGGCGGATATCGGCAAGCAATATCTGCACCTCGGGGGAAAACCCCTGCTGGCCCATAGCATCGCTCTTTTCGACCGTCATCCACTGGTGGAAGCGATCTACCCGATCGTACCTGCAGACGATATTGACTTCTGCCGCAGCCATATTGTGGAAAAATATCTTTTCGCATCAGTCCGCCGGCTGATCGCGGGGGGGAAAGAACGCCAGGATTCTGTTCGTAACGGCATGGCGGCACTGTCGCAAGACGGCTTCGGCCAACCGGATCGTCCGGTATTGATCCATGATGGTGCCCGCCCACTGTTTAACCCCGTACTGCTGGACAGTTTAGTGCGCCGTATTGTCGACTCAGGAGCATGTATCGTCGCGACGCCGGTCAAAGACACCATCAAAGAGGTCATCGATGGACATATTGTCGCTTCTCCGCGGCGGGATTCATTATGGCAGGCGCAGACGCCGCAGGGATTCCGGTTTGACATTTTACACAAGGCGTTTAACCACTATCACCCGGACACATTTGTGGCCACCGATGATGCCGCACTGGTTGCCGCTGCCGGGTATCCGGTGACTGTTATTGCAGGGGAAGATCGCAATATCAAAATCACCACACCAACAGACCTGCTGATTGCCGCAGCACTGCTTGACAGTTGCAAGGAGAAATAGAGATGATGCGTATTGGCCAGGGCTACGACGTTCATCAGCTGGTTTCAGAACGACCATTGATTCTGGGCGGGGTAACAGTCGATTATGAATTGGGGCTGCTGGGTCACTCCGACGCCGATGTGCTGTTACACGCCATTTGCGATGCCCTGCTGGGGGCTTCCGGCCTTGGCGACATCGGCCGTCACTTTCCCGACTCCGACCCTGTTTTCAAAGGGTGTGACAGCCGCATGTTGTTACGCCGGACGATGGCACTGGTCAAACAAAAAGGGTATCTATTGGGCAATATCGATACAACCATCGTCTGCCAGAAGCCGCAACTGGCACCCTATATCAGCACGATGGTTGAAAACATTGCTGCAGACTGCAACGTCGGCAAAGAACAGATTAACATCAAGGCAACAACGACAGAACAACTTGGATTTTGTGGTCGCGGCGAAGGGATCGCCGTGTATGCGGTCGCATTGATCAACCGTCCACCTCAAACTGAACGTGCACGCCGCGCAGCACTATTAACCTGATACTGAGGTCATTCATGAACACCACGGATGTCGCATCTGGCTCCAATTTCATACGTACTGTGATCAGTGACGATCTGGCTGCCGGTCGCCGCAAGACCATTGTCACCCGCTTTCCTCCCGAGCCGAACGGTTATCTGCATATCGGTCATGCCAAGAGTATCTGTCTGAACTTCGGTTTGGCGGAAGAGTTTGGTGGCCGTTGTCATCTGCGTTTTGACGATACCAACCCGAGCAAGGAAGAAAACGAATACGTTGAAGCGATCAAAGAGGATGTGCACTGGCTCGGGTTTGACTGGGGAGACCACCTTTATTACGCTTCCGACACCTTTGAACAACTCTACCTGTGGGCCGTGGAACTGATCAGGCAGGGAAAAGCCTATGTTGACAGCCAGAGTGCCGAACAGATGCGTGTCAACCGCGGCACCCTGACCACCCCCGGCGTTGACAGCCCTTACCGTAACCGGTCCGTCGCAGAGAACCTTGATCTGTTCGAGCGCATGAAAAATGGTGAGTTTCCTGACGGGAGCCATGTCTTGCGGGCCAAAATTGATATGGCTTCGCCCAACATCAATCTACGTGATCCGGCCATGTACCGGATTCTTCATGCCCATCATCATCGCAGTGGCGATGACTGGTGCATCTATCCGATGTATGATTATGCCCACGGCCAGGGGGACTCCATCGAAGGGGTAACCCACTCGATCTGTACCCTCGAATTTGAAGATCATCGCCCGCTTTACGAATGGTTCCTGCGCCAGCTCAATATCTTTGCGCCGCAGCAGATTGAATTTGCCCGCCTCAACCTGAGCTACACTGTCATGAGCAAGCGCAAGCTGCTGCAACTGGTCAAGGAAAATCACGTCAGTGGCTGGGACGATCCACGCATGCCGACCCTGGTGGGAATGCGCCGCCGTGGCTACCCACCAGCAGCGATCCGTACCTTCTGCGAACGCATCGGCGTCGGCCGCTCAGCCAGCTGGATTGATCTTTCCGTTTTGGAAGAATGCGTGCGCGAACAACTCAACGAAACCGCGCCGCGCCGTCAGGTCGTACTGGATCCTCTCAAGGTGGTCATCACCAATTATCCGGCAGGTCGAACTGAAGAACTACAGGCGGCCAATCATCCCCAACAGCCTTCAGCCGGAACACGACTGATCCCCTTTTGCAACGAAATCTACATCGACCGTCATGACTTCATGGAGGAACCGCCGAAGAAATTCTTCCGTCTGGGGCCGGGACGAGAAGTGCGTCTGCGCAATGGCTATATCATCCGCTGCGATGAAGTGCAGCGCAATGATACGGGAAATATCATCGAATTACGTTGCAGCGCCGATCTCGATACCCTCGGGAAAAACCCGGCAGATGGCCGCAAGGTCAAAGGGATCATCCACTGGGTTTCTGCCCGGCACGCCAGGCCGGTGGTCATCCGCCAGTATGATCGCCTCTTTCAGCTCGAAAATCCGGACAAAACGGACAACTTTCTTGATGCCCTCAATCCGGACTCTTTACGACAAACAGAGGGTCTGGCGGAGCCAGGCTTGCTGAATGAGGAAATTGGCGGTACCTTTCAGTTTGAGCGTGTCGGCTACTTTACCATCGACAACAAAGATTCGTTGCCGGGTCAGCCGGTGTTTAACCGGACAGCGACATTACGGGACACCTGGGAAAAGATTAAAGAGTAATACTTAAGCTGTCATTCTACGCGCAGGATGACAAAACACAGTGGGGCTTAAGCGTTAATCCTGAATCGCTGGAGAAGCTATGAGTTTACGCGTTTACAACACCTTGAGCGGCAAAAAAGAAGAATTTGAGCCCTTGGAGCCTGGCAAGGTCAAGATGTACGTCTGTGGTGTCACGGTCTACGACTACTGTCATATTGGTCATGCCCGCGCCAATATTGTCTTCGATGTGATCTTCCGCTATCTGCAATACATCGGCTTCGACACCACCTACGTGCGCAACTATACCGATGTTGATGATAAAATCATCCAGCGCGCCAACGAACGGGGGATTACGAGCCAGCAACTGTCTGAAGAGTTTATCCGTGCCTTTGATGAAGACATGAACGCCCTCGGACTGCTCAAACCGACCCACGAACCACGCGCCACGGCCTATATCGATGAAATTATCAACATCAGTCAGAAACTGATCGCCAGGGAATTGGCTTACGAGGCCGGCGGCGACGTCTATTACCGGGTCGACGGCTTTCCCGACTACCTCAAACTCTCCAAGCGCAACAAGGATGAGATGCTCGCCGGAACGCGTATTGCGCCCGGAGAACATAAAAAAAACCCTATCGATTTCGCCCTGTGGAAGGCGGCCAAACCAGGTGAACCCAGTTGGGACTCACCCTGGGGAGCGGGTCGACCGGGCTGGCACATCGAATGCTCGGCCATGAGTTCTTCACTGCTCGGTGACAGTTTTGATATCCATGGTGGTGGTCGTGACCTGATCTTTCCCCACCACGAAAACGAGATCGCCCAAAGCGAGGGTGCGAGCGGCAAGCCCTTTGTCAAGTACTGGATTCACAACGGCTTTGTTAATGTCAATCAAGAGAAGATGAGCAAATCGTTGGGAAACTTTTTCACCATTCGCGACATTCTCAAAGTCTACGACCCGGAAGTCGTACGTTTTTTCATTCTCACCGCTCACTACCGTTCGCCCATCGACTTTTCTGATCACAACCTCAAGGAAGCACGGACGGGATTGAGCCGCTTCTACGAAGCCCTGCAAAGTGCCGAAGAGGCGACCGGTGCCGTTCCTGATGACCCCGCGGCACCAGTCAGCACCCTCGGGACCGACCTCAAGCAACAGTTCGTTGCCGCAATGAACGACGACTTCAACTCGGCTCTGGCCATCGGCCATCTGTTTGAAGGGGTACGGACCATCAATCGACTGATTGCCACGAAAAAATTTGCTAAAAAGCCGGAACTGGTTGCCCAGGTCAAGGACCTCCACGCCAGTGTCATTGAACTCGGCAACGTTCTCGGTATCCTCGGCTCAGAACCGCAACAGTGGCTGGAAAAAGTTAAACTGGCGGGACTGGCAGACTTGGGAATCAGCAAAGAAGAGATAGAAACCCTGATCAACGAACGCCTAATCGCCCGACAGAAGAAGGATTTTGAGCGCGGCGACCAGATCCGCGCTGAGCTCGAAGAAAGCGGGATAGAATTGCACGACAGTCGCGAAGGAACGAGCTGGAAATTGAAGGATTAAAACAGCAAACTCACAAAAAGACCCTGACAATTAAAGCGTTATAGCAATAAGGCGGTTCGCCAAACGGCTTAGACAGCAACCTTCTATATCTGTTTTTCTTTTGTCCGGGTCTTCCTTTTTTTCCGTCGACCCCATAGCTTTTCAGGAAGGTAGCGTCATCCCCATATCCCGCTGCAACTCAGCCCGCAGATTACGCGCGATCGGGCCAACCATGCCCGCCCCAATGACAAAATCATCCACCCGCACCACCGGTAGCACCTCCAGCGAGGTTGAGGTGATAAAAACCTCATCGGAGTAGTGCAAATCCTGCAGGCGGAACTCGCCGCTGATCACCCGCAGTTTCAGCCTGTCTTCACACAGGCGCATGATCGTCGAGCGGGTTACCCCTTCCAGTAGACCGGTAGACACATCAGGGGTAAAAACCCAGCCGTCACGTACCCAGAACAGATTGGACGCCGCTCCCTCGCACAGATGGCCACGGCTGTTGAGCATGATCACCTCGACGGCCCCGGCAGCCTGCGCTTCAAGACGGCCAAGCAGGCTATTGAGATTGCTGATCGACTTGATCTTCGGATTAATAGCTTCCGGCGCGTTGCGCCGGGTTTTTGCCACCGATAACGCCACCCCCTGACGATACAGATTTTCATCCAGCCCTTTGAATTCCCGCCCGACGATCAGACAAGTCAGGATGCTGCAGGTATCGCGCAAAAACCCGACCTGTCCCGGGCCACGAGTGATCGTAATACGAAAATAGCCATGACGGATATCGTTAAGCCGCTGCAACTCGAGCAGTTGCTCCTCCAACTCCAGCTGTGAAAACAGCACTGGATAGGAAAGAGCCTGTGCCGACTGCGCCAGCCGTTGATAATGCTGCGGGAACTGGTAGAGCTTGCCGCCCACTGATCGGAAACTTTCAAAAACACCGTCGCCATAAAGAAAACCCTGATCAAGAACTGAGATGCAGGCCTTATTCTCTTCGATAAATTGACCATTCAAATAGACATAATTCATAAGGGCCTCGTTCATCTTTATTTACTGATACGATGACTGATTGTCATTTTGACCTCTTACCAACACTTAAGACAATATCAAGATCACTGATCAGTGAAAGCAGGTTGGCAGGATTCTATCAGTTCCGGGTCGCTTTTTTATTATAAATTATTTAATTTACATCAAATTAGCTGTTGAAATATCAATCTGTGCTGACATATATTTAATGTGCATTAATTTTTTGGGTCGGCCCAGAGAAAAACCACAGTTACTGACTCAGCCTTGCGACAGATATGACACCCTTGCAACAGGTAACCGATGAATCTTACCGCAAATGTCCGCATTGATATTG